>NZ_JBDLZZ010000019.1:0-14059 GCF_040049115.1 Flavobacterium aestuarii | reverse complement strand
TTATATATCAGCATCAGCCTTGTTTCAATCCTGATTTATTTTTTTAGATTTTGGACTCATGTTTAATAGATTTAGCTCATTTTAACAAATATAAAATTTATTTTGTCTTTATTTTGAAATTTTAAAAATATAGAGACCGTTTTTAAGACATTGAAAATACTGCGTATTATTTGTGATTTTAATATGCGAAATGGTATTTTTTGTTAATTTTATAACTTACTAATTTAAAAATATTTAACATGCGAATTGTTTCTAAGTTATTCTTTTTCAGTTTGTTTTCAATTGTTTTTTTGTCTCCTACGCAAAATATTAATGCTCAAAACAAAGATTCCGAAATGAAAAACCCACTATTGCAAAAAAGTACTTTACAGTATCAGGCCCCAGATTTTAGTATTATTAAGGATGAACACTTCAAGCCCGCTTTTGACTATGGCTTGAAAATTAACCTTCAGGAAATTGAAGCAATTGCTGATAATCCTGCAAAACCAACTTTCCAGAATACAGTTTTGGCACTGGAAACCAGTGGTGTGGTGCTAAGCAGGGCAACTGGTATTTTTTATAATCTGACTGGTTCCAATACTAATCCGACCTTACAGGCTATAGAAACAGAATATGCTCCTATTTTTTCGGCCCATACAGATAAAATTTATTTGAACACTAAATTGTACAATCGTATCAAAGCCATCGACTTAAATAAATTAAAAGGTGAAGACAAAAGATTGACAGAATATTATCTGCAGCAGTTTGAACTGGCTGGTGCTAATTTATCTGATTCTGATAAAGAAAAAATGAAAAAAATCAATGAAGAGCTGGCAACTTTAAGCACACTTTACGGAAATAAATTATTGCTGGCCCGGAAAAATGGTGCTGTATTATTTGACAATGCAGCCGATTTAGATGGATTAAGTGCTGGTGAGATTGAAGCTGCAAAGCAAAAAGCTAAAGAAGCCGGGTACGAAAATAAATATTTAATTGGTTTATTGAATACTACACAGCAGCCTTTGCTGGTAAGCTTGAAAAACCGAGCATCCAGAGAAAAAATATACAAGTCGTCCTGGTATCGTGCCGAAAAAAATGATGAAGGTGATACACGTGAAATAATTGAAAAAACGGCGAGACTGCGTTTGCAGAAAGCCATTTTGATGGGCAAGAAAAGTTTTGCAGAATGGAAGTTACAGGATCAGATGGCAAAAACACCAGAGCCGGCAATGGATCTGCTTGCAAAAATTGCTGCACCCGCCGTTGCTAAAGCCAAAATTGAAGCCAAAGAAATTCAGAATTTGATAGATGCTCAAAATGGTGGTTTCAAACTGGAAGCCTGGGATTGGAATTTTTATGCAGAGCAAGTCCGCAAAGCGAAATACGATTTGGACGAAAGCGAAATTAAGCCTTATTTCGAATTGACCAGTGTGCTGGAAAATGGAGTGTTTTTTGCAGCTAAGCAGATGTATGGAATCACTTTCAAAGAAAGAAAAGATTTTCCGGTGTATAATCCAGATGTAAAAGTCTATGAAGTTTTTGATGATAAAGGGACTTCAATCGCTATTTACTATTTGGATTTTTATACCCGTGATAATAAAAATGGAGGAGCGTGGATGAATAATTTAGTCAGTCAATCACACTATTTAAAACAAAAACCTGTAATTGTAAACGTTTATAATTTCTCTAAACCGGTAGATGGAAACCCATCTTTGATTAGTTTTGATGATGTAACAACGATGTTTCATGAATTTGGACACACACTGCATGGTTTGTTCGCCAATCAGCAATATGTGTCTTTATCGGGGACTTCTGTACCAAGAGATTATGTCGAATTTCCATCTCAAATTAATGAGCATGCAGCTTTAGATCCAATAGTTCTTAAGAATTATGCTATTCACTATCAAACCAAACAGCCGATTCCAAAAGAGTTAATTGATAAAATCAAGAAAGCAGAAACGTTTAATAAAGGTTACGATGTGACCGAAATTCTGGCAGCATCAACCCTAGATATGGCTTGGCATAGTGTAGAGAAAGAATCTGATTTCAAACCTGTTCTGGATTTTGAAAAAGAAGCTCTGGAAAAATACGGACTTCTGGTGAATGAAGTGCCTACACGTTATCATACTCCTTATTTTGCCCACATTTGGGGAGGCGGCTATTCAGCAGGATACTATGCATACACTTGGTCCAAAACACTAGATTACAATGCTTTTGACTGGATGCAGGCCAATGGCGGCATGACTAGAGAAAACTGCGAGCGTTTTAAAAAATACATACTGTCTGTTGGGAATAGTGTGGATTTAAATAAAGCGTTCAAGGAATTCATTGGACATGAAATGCAAATTGAACCTTATCTGAAAAATGCAGGTTTGCTGGAGAAATAATTTGCAGAATTAAAAATGTAAAAATGGCGTTCGAAAGGATGTCATTTTTTTTTGGAGCTATTCCTGCTTTCCGTTGCAATCTTGTATGCCGAACCCCGGCATACAAGGATTTTCACTGCCATCAGGGCTAGGGAATTTGTTTTCATTAGACCATTTGATAATCTCTAAGGATATTTTAAATATATTTGAGGGAATAAAATTCAGCAGACCCTCACATTGCTTCACTCTTTTGAAATACTTTCCATTATAAAATCACATAAAATGAAAAAATATTTAATTTTAGTCTTCATGCTCTTTTCAATTAATAACATCAATGCTCAAAACGATATGATTGTAAGACTGGCAGAAATCGAAATCGATTCAGATTTCATTAAGGAATATATTGAAATTCTAAAAGAAGAAGCCAGTGCCTCAGTACAATTAGAGGCTGGTGTTATTTCTATTTTTCCAATTTTTCCCAAGGACAATCCCACACAAATTAGAATTTTGGAAATATATGCAAATAAGGAAGCATACGAGTCACATTTGAAAACACCCCATTTTCAAAAATATAAAAGTACTACACTTAAAATGGTCAAAACTCTTCGGCTTGCTGATATGTCTGTGATTGATCCAGCAACTATGAATGAAATTTTTTCTAAGCTGAAAGCTGAATAATCAGTCATCAATTTGATTCCGAATTTAGAGAGCAGTTTTTTTAATTCTGTGCAGTAATAAACATTTTTAAAATAAAGTATGAATTTAGAATGGTCAGAATTTGAAAGAGTGGAGATGCGGGTGGGTACCATCCTCGAAGTCAATGATTTTCCCGAAGCCAGAAAACCTGCTTTTCAGCTCACTATTGATTTTGGTACTGAAATTGGAATCCGCAAGACTTCAGCACAAATTACCAAGCGATATACCAAAGAAGTTTTGATAGGAAGGCAAATCGCAGCTGTTGTCAACTTTCCCAAGAAACAAATCGGAAAGTTTATGAGTGAGTGCCTGGTACTTGGAGCAGTAGGCAAGGAGGGAGACGTGGTTTTATTGTCTCCCGATTTCAAAATTGAAAATGGATTGAGGATTGGGTAATTTTATATACTTGTAAAACTGCTTATTTCTCAATTGGCAGATCACTCGGTCCCCATTCTGTCCAGGAACCATCGTAAACCGCTTTTGGATTATCCGAAATCAATTCGCTGGCCAATAAAACGATACAGGCAGTAATGCCAGAACCGCAGGTAAAAAATAAAGGCTGATCGTTGAGATTTAAAATTTCTTTCAATTCAGTTTCAGATTTGTATTTTCCTTCCCGTTGCAGTTCAGTAAAAGGAATGTTTATGGAGCCAGGAATATGGCCGCTTCTCATTCCGGGTCTAGGTTCTTCCTGATGGGCATAAAAGCGGTCAGCTGATCGGGCATCGATCAAAACTGCTTCTTGGGTTGAAATATTTTTGAGAATCTGCTCTTTATTTTTAATCAGTTCAGGCTGCAGATTTGCCTCAAAATCTCCTTTTGGATAATTTATATTCTGGTTTTGATTTTCTGTCGGGAAGCCTTGTTTAATCCATTCGGGAAGACCACCATCTAAAACATAAACTTCAGAATGTCCCATCGCTTTGAACATCCACCAAGCTCTTGGGCTCGAATAAATTCCCAAAGTGTCATAAACGACAATCGTGCTTTTTTTGTTGATGCCTAATTTTTGGCTTTCGGCAGTAAATTGTTCTTCAGAAGGGAAGGTGTTTGGTAAAGGATTGCTGGTGTCGCTAAAATTGTTTTTTATATCAAATAAACGAGCACCTTTGATTTGTAAATCGGGATTCTGATTTACTAAATCAGCTTGATTTTGATCTAATCGTGCTTCTAGTATAATCAGATCTGAATCGTTTGCATGCTCATGAAGCCAGGCTGCAGAAACTATTGGATTTGCCATTTTTAGTGCTTTGTTTTAAAATAAATAGTATTTGATTTTAAATATATAAGTCATGTAAGTATAGAAACTGCTAGTTTGTAATAACAGTGATTAAAAGAAAATATAAGGTAAAAAATCGTTGGAAGTGACTTTGGCTTAAATGAACTTTTGCTTTAACTTGTTTTTAAAATTATATGACTTATATGTTTAGTAATTTATTTGATATTGACAGAATTAAATAATTTTTGTAATTAACTGTTGTAAAAATTCTTGTCCCTCTTCCCAATATCCTAAATCAGAATCAGAGTTAATATGTCCCTGCTGTCCGATATTTATAAAATTGCTTCCCCAATGCGAGGCCAATTCTCTGGCTCTTTCGAGTGTCATGTAAGTGTCATTTTCGGATCCAATGACAAATGAAGGAAATGGAACGGATTGCGTTGGAATGGGTGAAAAATGCCTTAAAAAATCGGGCGTATGGTCTGGCGAATCAACGTCGGCGGGGGCTACGAGCAAAGCACCTATAATATGCGGATTAGTATTCCGGGAAACCCAATGCATAACCAGCGAAACGGCAAGGCTATGAGCAACCAAAATAGTGGGTTCATTTATCTGCTGAATATTTTCATCCAAACGGGAGAGCCATTCCTGCAGCTGAGGTTCATCCCAATTGTCCTGTATAACTTTGGTTGAATTTGGAAATTTTTGCAGCCAAAAACTTTGCCAGTGTTTTTCTCCTGAGTCACCAAGTCCAGGGATTATCAATAAATGTGGAATCATTTTTTTATTTCTTTTTTAAAGCTGTTATTCTTTGAATTTCTTTAACGGCCAATGGAAAAGCAGGTTCTGTCATGTTGTGCCCAAAACCTTGAAGTTCGTACAAAGTGGTTTCTTTGTGTCCTGCAATTTTCATCATTCGCACCATATAGGCATTTTCTTCATATCGCCCCAGCATTTCTAATTCACGGTCGCCGGTAATTAATAATAAAGGAGGTGCATCGGGACGAACGTGATACAGCGGTGCAAACTCATCGATAATTGGCTGCTTTTCGGGAATTCCTCTTTCGTTGCGAATTGCAAAGTGCGTAATGGTCTGTGAGCTTAACGGAATCAATCCAGCTATAGAATTGGCCTCTACGCCATCAGCTTTTAGCCATTTTTTATCCAATCCGACCATTAAGGATAAGTAAGCGCCAGCTGAATGTCCCGAAACTATAATCAAGGATTTATCTCCTCCATAAGATTCAATATTCTGGAATGCCCATGCAACTGCTGCGGCAGCATCTTCGATACATTTTTGCGCTTTTACTTTTGGGGTTAAACGGTAGTTTACCGAAATCACACAAAAGCCTTTGTCCTTAAGTCCTTCCGGAAGTTCTTTGCTCCCTGCAGCTAAACCGCCTCCGTGAAACCAAACTACAGTTGCAAACCCTTTGGTGTTTTTTGGATAATAGATATCGAGAACACAGCGTTCTTTGATGTAAGGATCAGTTTTGGCTACGGCTTCGCTATAGTATGGAATACTGCTAACGATGTTGTATTCTGTTTTCTGAGCCAAAACGAGTGTTGCAGAAAGCAGAAAAAATAGTGATAGAAATATTTTTTTCATTTTATAGTTTATTTTGAAGTTATAAAAGTACAGATTTTTAGTATTACTTCTTATGAAAAAATAAAGCTGAAGCCTAGCCACGATAGCAGTGGAAATCCTTTTGTGCTGGGGTTCAGCACAAGAGATTGAAGCGGATAGCGTGACTGAAGCTGATGAAATGCAGTACTATTCTGCTCCAAAAAAAAATCCATCAGCCTTTCGGCCAATGGATTTTCTATATGCGAAAAAGCGGAATGTTACGCTTCCATATCAACTGTCGTTCTGGAGGCAATTTCTTTGTAAGTCCCGTTTACTAATTTTTCACGGATTGCTTCAAAAGCGGTAAGTGTTTCGTTGATGTCTTCCAAAGTGTGTGATGCAGTAGGAATCATACGCAGTAAAATAATTCCTTTTGGAATTACTGGATACACCACGATTGAAAGGAAAATACCATAGTTTTCTCTTAAATCATTTACCATAATCATCGCTTCTGGAATACTTCCTTCCAGATAAACTGGGGTGATGCAGGTGTTGGTATCACCAATATTGAATCCTTTTTCTTTTAAGCCATTTTGCAGTGCATTTACATTTACCCACAATTTGTCTTTTATTTCAGAGGATTGCCGCAATAATTCCAAACGTTTCAAAGAACCAATTGTCTGTATCATCGGCAATGCTTTGGCAAACATCTGCGAACGAAGGTTGTATTTCAAGTAATCGATAACGTCTTTATCGGCAGCTACAAAGGCACCAATATTTGCCATAGATTTAGCAAACGTAGAGAAATAAACATCGATTCCATCCTGACAGCCTTGCTCTTCGCCGGCACCAGCACCTGTTTTGCCAAGTGTTCCAAAACCGTGTGCATCATCAACCAAAAGGCGGAAATTGTATTTCTTTTTCATCTCTACAATCTCTTTCAGTTTTCCCTGCTGTCCGCGCATTCCAAAAACACCTTCGGTAATGAATAAGATTCCTCCGCCTGTTTCGTTAGCTATTTTGGTAGCACGCTGCAGGTTTTTCTCCATGCTTTCGATATCGTTGTGTTTGTACGTAAAACGTTTGCCGCTGTGCAGACGGACACCGTCAATAATACAGGCGTGACCATCTACATCATACACAATCACATCATTTCTAGTCACTAAAGCATCAATGATCGAAACCATTCCCTGGTAGCCAAAATTCAATAAATAAGCTGATTCTTTCATTACAAAAGCTGCCAATTCCTGCTCCAATTGTTCGTGATAAGCAGTGTGCCCACTCATCATACGTGCTCCCATTGGAGCTGCCGCGCCATAAGCAATAGCTGCTTCAGTATCTGCTTTGCGGACTTCCGGATGATTGGCAAGGCCTAAATAATCATTGATGCTCCAGTTCAAAATGTTCTTTCCCTGAAATTTCATTCTTGGTCCAAGTTCGCCTTCTAATTTTGGAAAAACAAAATAACCTTCTGCCTGTGAAGCCCATTTTCCCAATGGTCCTTTATTGTTTTGAATTCTTTCGAATAAATCTTTTACCATAATATATAATATCTGTACTAGTATTAATTTTAAGAAGTTGCAAAAATAATTATTTATAATGTATTAGCATCTGGAAAGTATATTTATTTTTTTTATCTTAAGCGAAGTCAATGAAGGAGCTGATACCTGCTGTCCATTACAAGCTCTCCTTCATACACCTTTTTTCTATTGTACTGGCAGGAGCTTCCGCTGGTCGCTCTGCCAGTACAAGAAAAAAAAGGTTTATTCCGTCGGGATTTTCCATTTCCATCAGGGCTAGGACTCTGGTTTTGATAATTAACTCTGGAATACAGGCTGTATATTCATTTATTTAAATTATCAAATTTTTATTCTTATTTTCGCTGACCTAAAATAAAGCGGAATGCCAAAACACTTTATGAAACAATTATTATGCTTGTTTACTATACTTTTTTTTAATCAGCTATACTCTCAGATTATTTCTGTGCAAACAATATATAAAAGTATACCCCCGCAAGAGTTTTCTTTGGAAAAAAATGATTTTAGTTTTGATATAAAAGAGGGGACTCTTGTTAAGAAAAACGCTAACGATACTGTTGAAAATAAATATTTTATAGAGTTTAAAAAAGAATTCTATGATGCCAACAATAATTTTTATTTTGCAGAATATAAAACCGATTTTAAAAAACACAATCTGAATAATGGAAACAAAGCAGATGTTGGGCTTTTTACAATTATGTATGATAAAAAAGGAGGCACAATTCTGACGGTTGTTTTAAATTTTTTAGAAGCTGATGGAGCTGCTTTATATCTGACCGAAAAAGGAGAAGAATCACCAAAAGTTAAATCTCTTTTTGAATAAAACAGATTATGACTATCCGTAACTCATGCCAAAATCTAACATATTGAAAATTCCCTTTGCGTAAAATTTGGCTCGCAAAGACGCAGAGACGCAAAGAATAGAGAGAATAAATCTGTAAAAAATATACGGCAATTAATTTATTCTGAGAAATGGTACTAGTCGCGGACAGTCATAAAATAGATTACTGCCGAAAGTCTAAAAAACTGTTGTCAATTTTAAAAAATATTAATTGGGAGTTTAAAACTCTTTGCGTATCTCTGAGTGTTTCTCCGAGCATCTCTGCAAAATAATAACTTTTCTGCATTCCAAATAAACCTGTATATTTGAGTACAATTTCAAAATGCAGAGAATGTCACAAATCACCAAAGAGTTAAAGCTCGCCGTACTTATTGATGCCGATAATGTTCCCTACAGTAATGTAAAAGGAATGATGGAGGAAATAGCTAAATTGGGAACGCCAACCACCAAACGTATTTATGCCGATTGGACTAAACCAAATGCCAATGGATGGAAATCGGTTTTATTGGAACACGCTATTACGCCTATACAGCAATACAGTTATACGGTTGGCAAAAATTCTTCGGATTCAGCATTGATAATTGATGCGATGGATTTGTTATATTCTGGAAAACTGGACGGATTCTGTATTGTTTCCAGTGATAGTGATTTCACCCGGCTGGCTATCCGATTGAGAGAATCGGGTATGAAAGTAATTGGAATTGGTGAGCAAAAAACACCAAAACCGTTCATCAGTGCCTGTGACCGTTTTATTTTTATTGAAGTTCTGGACGGTGCCATCAAAAAGACCCGGAAAACTACTAATGCACAAAAAGCACCAAAACCCGCGGCTGCCGCTGAATCTAAAAAGCCTGCAGCTAAAGAAGTACCGAATAAAATCAATGCCGAAACTATTGAACTTATCGAAGATACGCTCGATGCTATAGGAGATGATGATGGCTGGGCTTTTCTTGGCGATGTTGGAAATTTAATCGTAAAGAAAAAACCCGAATTTGATCCAAGGAACTATGGCTTTTCAAAACTGACACCAATGCTGAAATCCATGACTGATGTTCTGGAAATTGACGAAAGAGAGTCGGATAAAAAAGGAATCAAGCATGTTTTTGTTAGATTGAGATATACTTGATTTTATCCAGAATAAGAATCAATTATTTTAGCAATTCTATCTGTTTCGGATAGTGAAGTAATAAGTTTTTGGTATTCTAAAATTTCTTTAGCATTGAGTTTAAAACCTTTGCGATTCTCCAGCCATTTTTGAGCCAGCTGAGAATTATCCATGCGAAAGTGCCACGCAGCTTCTGGAACATTGTCAAAGTATTGGTTATCGTTGAGGTAAATTTTGCCCAAGCATTCATTTGTACAATTCCTCTCAAATTTTATTTCTGTAACAATATTATCATCTTCAGCAGGAAACGGTATATAGTTATTATCTTCAGATAAATGTATTTTGCGTAATTCGCCGCCTAGCTGCACTAATTTCCAGAATTTAACCTTGTCCTCCATAATCAGAATGCTGGATAAATCTGTTCTTAAATCTTGAAAACTGTTTCTGTATCTGGACGAAAACAGTACTGCATAGAAATAACTGAACAGATCTGTCTGAGTGAAGGTTTCCTTGAATTCGGAACGTAATTCCGGGCTATTGGCAAAACAGACATTGCCTCGGGAATCTTTTTGCTCAATAAAGGCTAGATTCAATTTTGTGGAGGCCATTTCTTTATTTAAGAATGAAAGCCTTTCGGCAGTTTCTAAAAATAGCCCGAAATGAATTGAATTCATAGAATATTGGTATTAAGCCGTATAAGAAATCTTTATTTGATTGGCTGAAGGCATGAAATTTAAAAAGCGCTTCGAACAATCAGCCTTGAATTGCATAAATGAAAAAGAGGACTCTTTTATAAAAAGCCCTCTTTCCCTTTGTAAGTTCTGATTTATCATTATCTAACTTATACGGTACTATAATTCGGTACAGCTGACTATTGAGATACTTTTTCTAATACTTAAATATTTGTGATATTATATCTCAAGTAATTAATCAGAACCACAATCAAATTTACGATTATTATATTTTAAATTATTGAAAATAAGTATTTTAACTCTATTTTAACGTTGTCGTCATAATAATCATTTATTAATAAAAAGAATAATGTTAAAAAGGTTATTTAACCAATACCTTTACTACAATTTTATCCAGATCCTTGTCACTGATCATTGGAGCATGTACATCTTCTGGGAAAAAGATAACAAATTGATTGGCCTGCAATTCAAAATAAGTATCAGGAGCATCGTTAAAAAAACGAACATCTTTTTCGGTATTATAATCACCGTTTGGGACACTGCATTTTGCTCTTGGTTTCCATAAAAAGCCTTCACTTCCGCTGATGCAGAACTGGATATCAATGTTTTCGTCATGACATTCAAAAGTGTCAAGGCTTTTTTCCCTGCTTTTTCCTTCGCCTTTGTATGCAAACATTTTTACGCCTGCTTTTTCATCGATTAAACCATCCAAAGCGTCTTTGTCATCTTGTTTTAAATAATCAAAAGCAATTTTAAATGACGGATGTATCGTTTCGTATCGGGCTGCATTTTCTATATAATCTATTATCATGACTTTTTTGGATTAAATTAAGTGAATGGTAAAAATAATGCAGAATAAGGCTTTAAACAAATAAATGTTTCTTTCATTAGTTGATTACAAAATGTATTTTTGGTTTCTAAAATTTAATTGTGCCATTATGAAAATCGTTTTTGCAACCAACAATAAAAATAAAATCAGGGAAATACAGAGTATGCTGCCTCCAGCTATCGAAATTGTCAGCTTGGAAAGCATTGGCTGTCATGAAGATATTCCCGAAACTGCTGACACTATTGAAGGCAATGCGATCATGAAAGCCAATTATGTAACTCAAAAATATGGTTATGACTGCTTTGCAGATGATACCGGACTCGAAGTAAATGCCTTGAATGGTGAGCCTGGAGTTTTTTCGGCACGATATGCTGGTGAGCAAAAATCGGCGGAGGATAATATGGATAAACTGCTTTTTAATCTGGAACATAAGACTGATAGAAGTGCACAATTCAAGACAGTCATTGCATTAAATTTAAATGGAAAACAGTTTCTTTTCACTGGTATAGCCCAAGGCGAAATCACTAAGGAAAAAACTGGTGATCAAGGTTTTGGTTATGACCCAATTTTCAGGCCAAAGGATTATCAGGAAACATTTGCGCAGCTATCATTAGAAACTAAAAACGCCATAAGCCATAGAGGAAAAGCTACCCAGAAGCTGATTGCTTTTTTGCAAGGCAATTCCAATTAAGCTATCCGTTTTCTTAAGGAATGTTTAAGGTTTTTTTAACCAAATGATTGTTACAATAAAATATAGTACATTTGAAAAGCGTTATAGCTTTTCACATAAAAAAAATAGTATGTCCAGTCTCAAAAAAGTTTTCTTAGCCTCTCTTTTTTTAACTTCAGCAATTCATTATGGCCAGCATACGGATGAAATAAATTCGAATCGGCCTGGAGAATCCATGTCGGCTTTTGCTGTGGGAAAAACAGTAATACAGGTAGAAACCGGAGTGTTTGGAATTACCGAAGATCATGACTTAGCGAGATATAATGCCAATGGATTTGGGATAGATATGGAGCTGAGGTATGGAGCATTTCTGGAAAATCTGGAATTTATTGCAGATATCCAGTATATGAATGAAACCTTCAATTATCCTATGAGTATTGACGAAAGAGCGGATTTTAAGCAGAGTGTCCTTGGCGCAAAATATTTGATATATGACCCAAATAAAGGATATAAAAGGGAAGTAAATCTTTATAGCTGGAAAGCTAATCATAAATTCAACTGGCATCAGCTTATTCCTGCTGTGGCTGTGTTTGCGGGAGCCAATTTTACTGGTGCAGATAATCCATTTTATTTCAGTCCAGATGCCAGTATTTCTCCAAAAGCGGCCTTGATTCTGCAAAACCATTTAGGAGATGGTTCATGGGTTTTTGTGACCAATATTATTTATAATTATGTCGCTACAGATTATCCAAGCCTGAGTTATATTTTGACCTTGACCAAAGGGATCAATAAACACTGGTCGGCTTTTGTTGAAAATCAGGGGATAAAAAGTGATTTTTACAGTGATGCAATCGCTCGTGGCGGAGCAGCTTACCTGATTAATAGAAACCTGCAGGTAGATGCCTCCATAAGTACAAATTTTAAGGATACTCCCTCTATGCTTTATGGAGGCGTGGGCGTATCGTGGCGATATGATGCCCGTTACAAAGAGGTGCGTCTCTTGAGCAAGGAGGAGGAAGCAGCTCGTAAAATGGCTAAAAAAACCAAAACCAAAAAAGGATTTAATAAATCGAAGAAATAAAAATATTATTCCATACAAAATCAAATGATTACCATACACGAAGCTAAAACAAAACGCGAATTAACCGAATTTATAAAGTTCCCTTTTTCTGTATACAAAGGCAATCCCTATTGGGTGCCGCCATTAATTGCTGATGAACTGGAAACGTTCGATAAAACGAAGAATCCTGCATTTAACAGTGCCGAGGCAACCTTTTATGTAGCCCGCAAAAACAATGCTGTTGTGGGGAGAATTGCCGCAATCATTAATTGGGATGAGGTAAACCAGCAGCAGAAAAAGAAAGTCCGTTTCGGCTGGTTTGATGTTATTGATGATATTGAAGTTACAAAAGCACTGCTGGAAAAAGTTTATGAACTAGGACGAAAAAACAATCTGGAGTATGCAGAAGGACCTATGGGATTTTCTAATCTGGATAAAGTGGGTGTTTTGACAGAAGGTTTTGATGAATTAGGAACCATGATTACCTGGTACAATCATCCATATTATGCCAGGCATTTTGAAGAATTAGGATTTGTAACCGAGAAGGAATATGTAGAAAATAAATTTCCATTTGCAAACGCCAAGCCTGAGTTCTTTGAAAAAGTGAATGAACTCGTTAAAAAGAGATACCAGCTAAAGCCAATCAATTTTAAATCGACTAAGGAAGTGATGCCTTATGTAGACAAAATGTTTGATCTTTTTAACGAATCGTACGCAAAATTGTCTTCTTTTGTGGCTATATCTGACGTTCAAAAAGAGTATTTCAAGAATAAATACATCAGTTTTATCAATCCCGAATATATTAAGTATGTAGAGGATAAAGATGGCAATCTTGTAGCGTTTGCTATTGTAATGCCCAGCTTTTCGAGAGCGCTTCAAAAAGCTAATGGCAAATTATTTCCTTTTGGTTTCCTGCATTTATTGAAAGCCAAACGCAGCAGTAAAGATGTTATATTTTATCTTATTGGGGTGCATCCTGAGTATCAGAATAAAGGAGTAACGGCAGTTATCTTTAATGAATATCATAAAACGTTTACTGAGAATGGCATCGAAAATTGTTTCAGAACACCTGAGTTATCTGATAATATAGCGATTCAGCTGATTTGGAAAAATTTTAATCCAGTGATCCATTGCCGAAGAAAAACATTCAGGAAAGAATTGTAAGTTACTATTTATTGGACTCAAATAGAGTTTAATTCGCAAATTTTAAAAAATTAGTCATAGAAATAATTTGCGGATTTGCGGTAATATTTGCAATGAAACTTACAGGCTCCAGTCTGACAGATCGAAATTGTGGACTTTGAGTTCATACTGGTTTATTTCAAATTTCAGTTAAAGATCCATTCGCAGCAAAACGAATGGATTTTTTTATATTTAGCTTTGGTACTATTGTTTATACACTGCTAACAGCTAATTTTTATTTGGATCAGGTGCAAAAGTTGGGGATTAAGCAAAAAGATTTGATAATCTGAAGAGGAAAAAATCTACTTTTCTTAC
>NZ_JBDLZZ010000018.1:0-92446 GCF_040049115.1 Flavobacterium aestuarii | reverse complement strand
GGAGTCATATATAATTCTTAGACTACAAATTTCTGATTTTATTTTGACATTCCTCCCCAGGTTTTGTTCTTGATCCCGTATAATTATGTAGTAATCCCGATTCACGATTTTGATCAGGTGGTTTTTAAAATCAGGCCAATTGATTTTGACCAGCAGTGTTTTGAAGGTAATTTTAAAGTGTATCGTCCGCAGTTTTTCAAGGAAAATTATCCTATGATTAAAAATGTTAAGGAAAAGCTTCAGGACAGATCTATAGAGCAATATAAAAATGAAGAGCGGTCTGCTCTTGCCAAAAGAATCAATACGGCCGAAAACAGGATTAAGATTCTGATGAAAATTATGGGCAACGATTTTATTTCTAACGAAGAAAACCTTAGTCAGCTAAAGCAGGAATTGTACCGTTATACAAACGATGTCAATTTTAAAAATGCCAAATCTATGGGCAATGTGTTAAGTGCCGCATTTGAGTTTGTTACCAGGAACTTCAATAATGTCAATTTATTCAAGCCAGGATTTTAGCTGTTACTGAAAAATTAAAGAGATGAAAGATTTTTTCTGTGAAAATGACTAGACAAAGTCTCATTTATTTCTTTTAACTGTGGCGTTAAAAATGTTTTTTTATCCTGCAGATCGTTTGTTAATTCTACTTGGCAAACGGTGCATTTGTATTCTTTAAAGTGGTTTGTTACGTTTCTGACAGTCACTATTTTATGTCCAAAAATGGAACATGCGGTTTTTTTGTCAACAAATTTTGACATAAATTCTAATAAGCTCATAATGTGGGGGATATAAATTTTAACAAACATATATTAAAATTTATGTTTTTTCAAATAAAATCGATGAAATACACTTTTTTTGCATTAAAGAAGTTTAAATCTTACAAATTTGTTGTTTTTGCTGTTGCTGAATAATTTATTGTTATAAAAAAAATAATCCCCAACTGCCTAAGCTGTTGAGGATTGTAAAACTTATCATTTTATTGTTTTTAAGACTTTTGTTCTTTGTTGAAATAAACCAGATAATAGTACATCTGTTTTTCTTCGTCCCAGCCTTTTTCAACAAATTTCTCTGCACTTTCTGGATTGATAAAATCCATCTTGATCTGAATGTTGGTATCCAGATTGATTACATTTTTTATAGATTTCCTTGCATCACTTACAGCGGCATTGGCAATAGGGAATGAAGTTACATCTTCGATGCTGTATTTCTCTCCTTTATCCATTTTGTAATTTTTGAATTCGGGAATCAAATCCGGATTGTCAATTACTTCATTAAGGAAATTAGACTCTTCAAATTGATCGTTCTTAGCAAAATAATTTACAGAACGGTTCATGAACATTACTTCTTCTTTTTTGTCTTCGGCTGGGAAAACAACATCTTTGGCAAAGTTCTGACAAAATTTTAAGTATTTTTTGGTGATGAAATTTTCATCTTCAAAAGCATCTACAGATAAGAAATGTTCTAACCAGTATCTCGCGTCATAGCGGTTACTGTCCACAGACAGAATTTTGTAGCCTTCTTCTTTTTTGTAATTAAAAATCAGACAGCCTTTGTCCAGTTTGTTAAGGCTCACACCATGCTGTAAAATCATTTCCAATTGCGTTCCTTTTTCCTCAAACTGCAAAAAATCAGACTGGATTTCACTTTTGAAAATACCGATAGCATCAACCGCATTATTGTCGATACTTAAGTTGGTCAGATACGTCACATATACTTCTCCGTTTTTGATATGCGGATGATTGGACTGCTCAAAAAGATGTTTGGTTATCTTTTTGGAAACTTCATGGAGAGAACCTGGATTACTAAAGATTTCGGTGGCATACTTGAACATATCGTTGTAATCCAAATCAACTTCGTGCGCAAACTGGAAATAGTTCTCTTCTTTTTCCTTGAATGATTTAAAGAAAAACTCCTTCATCAAAGGCACAATTTCGTCATTCAGTTTAAATGGCTCTTCCGATAAAAAAAGAGGTTCGTTCCTGCTCATGTTACCCACACGGTGTATGGATAGGGTTTCTATGTGTGTGTTGTATAAGTTTATCATATTTTTTTAGTTTTATAGATGAAAGAGCCAAGAACAAAGATTGTATTTAAAGTCTTTACTCTTGGCTCTTGATTCTTATTTTCGCTATTTTAGTTCCAATTCTCCTCAAACCCGTAATCTTCAAAGCTGTCGTCTCCTTCGAACATGTCGAGGTCGTCTTCGTCTAAGTCATCTTCAAATTCACCGTAGATATCATTATGCATGTTGTCATCGGCTTCGAAGTTTTTTTCTAGAGCTTCGGCAGGCATTTCGCCATGTGAAAATAAAGTTTCCGGATAGGTCGCTCCCACATGTTCCTCTTCAATAGCAGCTAGTTCAACCAGAAAAGTCCACATATTGATAAAATCATAAACATATATAATCTTGGTGTTTTCCTTGTCTAATATGTCTGACAATTGATAATCACTCATGATTTTTTGCTCTCCCTGAACATCTCCTGTGTCAAAAAGCGAAATTTCATCTTCCTGATTCCAGGTTTCGTCGCAGGTATAGAAAGAAGCCACTTCCATTCCGTCAAAACCAAATGAATTGAAAATAGCATTGTGTAAATCTTCTAAAGTATCCTCTGCAAGTATTGCTATGTCTCTAAAAATGTCTTCCTCGGCATCTAGAATGACTCTGAATTTATAAACCATAATCGTTGTTTTTATTGAAAGAGCAAATGTAAAGTTTAATTTTAGATTTCAGATTTCTGAATTGGGATTTGTTGAAAAGATTTTTGCTTATGGTAATTTACTTTCCAGTTTCAATAAATTGCAAAGCCCTATCTAGAACCTCGTCTCTTCCTTCCTGAATTCCTTTTATAGTTGGTTTGATTTCAATGTCTGGGATAATGCCGATTCTTTGTGTTTCGCGCCTGTCTGGGTAATAAACACCAATTCCTGTAAATTGAGTGTAAAATTTTTCTATCAATTGAAAATCACTTGCATTTCCATCGGCGCCAGCGGTTTGGCTGCCGATAATTGTCGTATTGCCAGCTGTTTGGAAACTCATAGCTATCCACTCTGATTGGCTTATAGATTCTTCATTAAGCAATACAATAACTTTGCCTTTGTAATTAGTATTGTTCTCACTTCCTGTTGTGTATGGCTCACTCCATTTGAATCTTCCAGGATAAGTATAATCCGGAATAGTATAGATTACAAATTCTTTTTCTTTTGCGTTTAAGAAGCTTGAAATTACTTCCATAGTCCCTTGCGGATAATTTCGCATATCAAAAATTATGGCTTTGGTCGATTGTAAAGTTTCAATCATGTCAGGAACATTTTTTACTTGTAAAACTCCCATATTTACATAACCAATATTATTGTCTAAAAGTTTAAATTTTTCTTTTTTGACTTTAGCTCCTTTTTTATATTCATTTCTATGAGAATCATGATAATCATACAGGTTTATAGTTTTTGTTAAATATTTTCCATCTTGTAAAAATTCAAGTTTTACCGTTTCTGAACGTCCTGATAATACGGATGCAGGTAAATTGTTTAAATAAAAAGCTTTGTTTGAGGCGGGAATTAAATCTCTATTTTCGGCTATAATTTCTTTTACTGTTTTATCATTTACTTTTGTAATAACAGTTCCTATTTTTATATTTTGAGCTTCTGCCAGGCTGTCTGCTAAAATTTCTGTAACAACAATTTTTTCATCTATGATTTTGCAATTGGCAGGAAAATGGTTTGTGATTTTGTTTGGATAAAAATAAAAAACATGTGAGTCATTGAGTTTAACTGTCACTTTCCCCATTGCTGTGTAAAAATCATCTTCATTTTTGGCATCAATAAAGAGAGGAATCATTTTCTCTAAAGTAATATCCCATTTCTGATCCATAATATATTTATAAGGATAAAAATACTCTATTAGATTCCAATACATAAACAATGCTAGAATCCTGTTTTTTTTTTCATTGAAGTTCAGGCCTGAAAATTTTTCGTTTATTGGTTTAACATTTTCCGCGGCATAGCCTTCAACATAATATTGCTGTCCTTGAAATCTATTATTCTCAATAAACTTTAATTTCTCGGAAAGCTTTTTAGAAAATAATTTATTATTGAACCAGCTTAAATCAAAGTTTTTATCAAAATATTCGATGTCTTTTGGAGGCATGATTGGTGCGATCGTTTTTATTTCTCCTAAGGAAACAATCCAGTTTTCGAGAACCAGTGAAAATTCCTCTTTAGTTTGGGCTTTCTCAACTTCGGGTAAAATTGTAAAAAGCTGTTCGTCCCAGCTTTTACTGCCATCGGCGACATTTGGATGATAATACTTAAGGAATCCCCAGACTTTGCAGGTTGTGGCAAGTTTTTGGATTTCAGTTATTTTGGTGTGACAAAATGCAGTCTGTGCAAAAATTAATAGAAATAGCAGGCAGTTTTTTTTCATTTGGAGGTTTTTAAAAAAAGTGAGATTACTTTTATCAAAAATAGGATTATAATCGTCAAATGCAAACTATATTTCTAAGAAAACTGCCCAAAGATTTTACTATGTAATCAGTAAAACCTTTGGGCAGTTCTGTTTCGTGGACTTGGCAGTTTAGCCAATCAATTTTTTATAGCTTTTGCAATCCTCTTTCTTAGTTTGTGATACTTTTTATGGGTTGGGTAATACCTGTTTGGGGTCATGTTGTTAAAAACCAAAGCCGTGATAAGCAATATCAAAACACCAATAAATACTGGAGACAGGACATACATATATCCCAAAGCTTTTATTTTATCTGAACCAATAATTGCTATCAATGCAGTTGCTCCTCCGGGCGGATGGAGGGTTTTGGTAATCTGCATCAAAATGATGGCTAGTGAAACTGCCAGAGGCGCTGCAATCCAGATAATATCCGGGGCAAATTTATGAACGGTAACTCCTATTATAGCTGAAATTATGTGTCCTCCAACTAAGTTCCTTGGCTGCGAAAAAGGGCTCTGAATAATTCCGTAAATAAGTACGCTCGATGCTCCAAATGATCCAATTAAATAAACGGCATCGTTTCCTTTAAAATGGATGGACTGGATGTAAGCCAGAATTCCGATACCAACAAATGAACCAATAAACGACCAGAAATGTTCCTTATAATCGATTAGAGTTTCTTTATAAAGGATATATTTGGTTTTGCGATAGCCTCGCTTTATTTTTTGAATCGGCATTCTTTATTTTATTAAGCTTGTAGAATATGAGTAAACTGTAAAGGGATAAATCATTTTTGCTGTATATTTTGAAATCAAGCTGACCACTAAAATTGGCAAAAACAAAGTATAGTCGTTGACTAGTCCGCAAACTAAAAATATAGCGGTAAAAGGTGCGTGGATGCTGGCACTCAATACGGCAGCCATTCCGATAATCATAAAATTTAAAGGAATTACCTGTGTATCGAAATAGGTGTTTAGGATTGATGAAACCAATAATCCTAAAAAAGCACCAATAAAGAGACTAGGTGCAAAAACACCGCCATCACCGCCAGAAGCCAACGTAATTGAAGTCACGACTGGTTTCAGGATTAGTATTCCGAAGAATGTTAACGTCAAAGTTATGTTTAATGGAACCTGGCCTGAATTGCCAAAAATCATTTTTATAGAATGATAGCCTTCACCATATAATTGCGGAAATATAAATAATGAAATACTCAATATAACAGAACCTAATATGATTTTGTAATAATGAGTATCAATTTTTCCAAATTGTGATTTAAAAAATAAAACACAACGGGTAAGATAAACCGAATTCATTCCTGCCAAAATTCCTAAAAGAATAAAATACGGAATCGCTTTGATATGCCAAGTCGTAATTGCAACTGCAAATAATGGCTCTTCTTTTAATATCGAAAGCAATGCAAAGGCGATAGAAACTGCAATAAGATTTGAAACAACATACGCTCTGGTAATTTTTCTTGAAATTACTTCGATGGCAAATAAAATTCCGGCAATGGGACTGCTGAATAAAGCTGTGATTCCGGCAGCAACTCCAGCACAGATTAATTCGGTTTTGTATTTGCGGAAAATATTTTCTTTTTGCTGCGCTACCGATCCAATTGTAGCTGTAGCAACTACTGTTGAAATTTCGATTCCGGTTGAACCTCCAAAAATAACAGTTAATAATCCGTTTATAAAATGAGACGGAATTTTGTATGACGGCAAATTTTTTGAACTTGATTCAGTACTTTCAAAAACTTCCTTGATGCCTTTGTTTTCTTTCTTCTTAAAAAGATACTGCCTCAAAATATAAATAACAGATAATCCGAAAATTGGAAAGATTAAAAGATATATTGGATTTAGATGTGCTTCTCGAAGGAAAATTTCTTCATAATGTTCAGTTGCTTTTTTTAGTAAAATCCCTAAAAAGGCAGAAAGAAATCCGATTAAAGTAGAAACTATTATTAATTTCCGAAGGACAATAAATTGATGATTTTTTTTGATTTTCGCCGTTTTGTTCATCAGAGGTAATTTTGTAAAAGCTGTATTTTTTGCAAAATTATGAAAAATAAAAGCAAACCTGCGTTTTCGCAGTAAAATTTACAATTTTTTTCACTATTGAAACGTTCGAAAAAGTTGTTTTAGATTTAATATTGAATGTTAAAATTGTCAAAACAAGATTTATTGCTCGTAAAATTCGATAGGCAGTAAATCTGGATCAGCGATAAAAGTAAAGCGTTTTTGCGTTAACTCATCTACACGAATAGGTTCTGAATCTACATTTTTGGTATTCAAGTAAGCAATAGTTTCCTCCAGATTAATGACTTCAAAAGCCAAGTGTCTTAATCCTGCAGCTTCTGGTCTAGAGGGACGTTGTGGCGGATTTGGAAAAGAAAATAATTCGATGATATATTTGCCGTTGAGTGCTAAATCTAGTTTATACGATTCCCGTTCTTCACGATAGATTTCCTGTACAATAGTAAGTCCTAATATTTGAGTATAAAAATGCTTTGACTTTTCGTAATCAGAACAAAGAATAGCGATGTGATGTATTTTGTTTATGTTTATCATTGCAGAAAGAAATTTATTTTGTTTGGGCAGGTACAAGAGTCCTTTTTATCCTCCGCCCAGTAAAATAGGGAATCCGATGAGAAGATATTACCGTCAAACGAATTTCGGATTACGGTCAATACTCTTCGGACAAGCGACTGCCTGCTTCGGAAGAATTTTATGGTATTCGGAAAGGTTTTTTTGTATTTTGAAAAAAAACTACAACTGTTTTTTGGTTATTTTTTCATGAATCTTCAGTGTTTCCTGCAATGCTGCAGTGCCGTACCAAGGAGTCAATTCGGCTTCAAGTAAGTTGGATTGTATGGCGGGATCGGTAGCAACAAGTGCTTTTGCTTCTTCGACTGTTTCTACATTCAAAATATAAATACCTCTATAATCCCTGTCATTTTTCATAAAAGGTCCTGCTACGGACAGTTTTCCCTCTTTGGCTAATTTACCAATGTTTGCCATGTGGCCTTCAAATAATTTCTGGCTTTCTTCCTTTGTGGCGGTTGTGTTACTGCCGGTTTTTAAAAGACAAAATACATATTTCTTCATGCCACGCTCATCGGCATTTAGGGACTTGGCGAGGTTTTCATCATACTTTGATTCGGTTTTCTGCGAAAATCCAATGATGCTTACCAATAAAAAAGCGGCTGAAAGGATACTGTTTTTCATAAACTATATTTTTAGGTATAAATACTGCCATGCTGTTTTTGCAATGGTTAAAGCATTTTTTTCAAAATGACAATCTGCCCCAAATGATACACATCATGCTGAATGATTCCGTGTATATGCTCGTAAAAAGTGTGATTATTGGCTGGATATACTTTTGCCAGATCCAAGTCATCAAAATCTTCAAAAAAAGCATTCCATGATTCCTGCGATTTTGCAAGGGTTTGAAGTGATTGTGCCCAGGCAGCTTCTGATGGATCTATAACGGGAACAAAATAATTATGGTCGGGCGTTATAACCGTTTCACCTTGTACCCGGCTCAGGATATTTCTTCTCCATTGAATAAGATGATTGACAATTTCCCAAATCGTATTTAAATCGGGATTGATTTTCCTGTAAGCCTCTTCTGCACTTATATCTTTTAAGGTATTTGCCAAAGTGACCTCAAGCCACGGATTGCCATTGTATATGGACTGATATAAATTTGAAATTCTTCTGCTTTCTGACATGACAAAAAGATTTTAGGTTCAAAAGCTAAGATACAAATAAAGTGATTGACAATTCATCCTTGAATTTCTACAATTAGGTTTTTAAATATTTTTTAACAGAAACTGCCCAAGTACATTTGCCTCATCAAAATCAATATTATGAAAACCATTTTTTTAACAGCATCATTTTTATTTAGTATCGCGGTGTTTTCGCAAAATACTATTTCGGGCAAAGTTACCAACGAAAAGGGGAAGCCCGTTGCAGGAGCGAATATCTACATTGACGGAACATATGACGGAGCAACAAGTACAGAAACAGGAGAATTTTCTTTTGAAACAACAGCAGCAGGAAATCAGTTTTTGATTGTGAGCTTTTTGATTTATGATAATTATAAACAAGAGATTGATGTTACTAATTTTAAAAATCAGACTATAAAACTACGAGAAAACGTAAACGCCCTTGATGCCGTAGTTATAACCGCAGGGTCATTGGAGGCAGGAAGTAAAGCCAGAGTTTCGGTACTTAAGCCATTAGATATTGTAACAACAGCTGGTTCTGCAGGAAATATTGTTGCCGCTTTGCAAACCCTGCCTGGAACACAGACTGTGGGCGAAGATGGACGTTTGTTTGTCCGTGGGGGAGAAGCAAGCGAAACGCAGACTTTTGTAGATGGAATCAGAGTAGCACAGCCGTATGGGGCAACTACTAATAATGTTCCTACACGTGGCCGTTTTTCTCCTTTTCTGTTTAGCGGTATTGCTTTCTCTACTGGAGGATATTCAGCCGAATATGGCGAAGCTCTATCAAGTGTACTGCTTTTAAATACCCAGGATGAACCCGATCAAAACAAAACCGAAATTGCCTTGATGACGGTTGGCTTAGGAGTTGGCAATACGCAAAAATGGAAAAAAAGCTCGTTTAGCGTTAATACATATTACATGAATTTAGCGCCTTATCAGGCAGTGATTCCGCAGAATGTAGACTGGAACAATCCTTATCAGTCATTATCTGGTGAAACCGTTTACCGCTATCATTTTAACAGTGGTATCTTCAAATTGTATGCTGCGTTCGATTCATCTAAATTCGATCTGAATCAGGAAAACATAAACTTCGATCACAAAATCCGTACAGATTTGAATAATAATAACTTTTATCTAAATTCTTCTTACACAGGAACTATTGGGACTGGCTGGAATTTAACATCCGGAATAAGCTATGGTTACAACAGCAATAAAGTTAAATATGATAACAGCGATGTTGATAGTGATGAAAACGCTGCGCAGCTAAAGCTCAAGCTAAGAAAACATTTTTCCAATTATTTTAATTTGTCTTTTGGAGCAGATTATTTTATTACAAAATTTAATGAGGATTTTGATAATAATGCCACCATTAAAGTTTCGAATGGATATGACTCAAACATAGCGGCTTTTTATACCGAAGGCGATGTTTTGTTTTCTAAAAGCCTGGCATTAAAAGTAGGACTTCGGCTTTCTAACAATAGCCTGCTAAATGAAACGAACCTTGCCCCGAGAGCTTCGGTTGCCTATAAAGTTTCTAAAACCAGCCAGTTTTCATTCGCTTATGGAGATTTTAGCCAAACGCCAGTTGCTGATTATATCAAGTATTCAAAATATCATCAGTTTGAAAGCGAGAAAGCAAGACATTATATTTTGAATTATCAGTTTACAAAACCTGGCCAGACTTTTAGAGCCGAGGCATATTATAAAGATTACAGCAATTTAGTTCAATATGATACAAGGGATATTCAGTACAATTCATTTTTCAGTAATAACGGTTCTGGTTATGCAAAAGGACTGGATTTGTTCTGGAGAGACAGTAATTTATATAAAAATTTAGAATACTGGATTTCGTATTCGTACATTGATTCTGAAAGAGATTATAAAAACTTTCCAACTATGGCCACACCCAATTTTATTGCCGATCATAGTCTGTCTGTGGTAACTAAATATTTTATAACCGACTGGAAATCACAAATCGGATTCACAAACAGCTTCAGCACCGCAAGGCCATACAATAATCCAAATGAGACAAAATTCATGAACGGAAAAACAAAATCATACAACAGCTTGAGTTTTAACTGGGCTTATTTGCTGACAACGCAAAAGATTCTTTACTTCTCAGTTTCGAATGTTTTAGGAGCCAAAAATATTTACGGATATGATTACGCAAGGGTTCCAGATGCCAATGGAGTTTATAACCGACAAGCTGTAACACCAACCGCCGATAGATTTTTCTTTGTTGGTTTTTTCTGGACCATCAGCCAGAATAAAAATGATAATCAGCTGAAGAATTTATGATTTTATCCGTGGAGACGTTGCAGTGCAACGTCTCGGCAAAGTGACCGCAACGCCTCCGCAATATTTGACGCAAAATAATTAAAAATATTCTTTGTGTTAGACGTTGCACTGCAACGTCTCTACCGCAATTCATCCTCAAAAATCTACAATTGGGTACTTTAAAATTTTAAAAACGTTATAACTGAAATACATTTGGACTATAAATTAATAATCGTTTCAATCATCAAAAATCTTAGAGATTAGTATCTCAAAATTTAATAACTAATTAAAAAAAAAACTAGAAATTATGACAAAAATTATCACTACAATCGCTTTTTTTATCTGCAGTTTATTGTCTGCGCAAACACAGTTTGAACAAGGAATGGGCAAAGCCTTTGCGCTTTGGGGAGAAGGCAAAAACACAGAAGCTTCGGCAATGTTTGAAAGAATTGCAGCTGCTGAAAAAAACAGTTATCTGCCAAATTATTATGTAGCCTTGATAAATACGACTTCGGCTTTTACCGAAAAAGACAAAACAAAACTCGATTTGATGCTGACAAAAGCACAGGATGCATTAGATGCTGAAATGATAAAAGACCAGAATAATGCTGAGCTGTATGTAATGCAGGCTTTGATTTACACGGCTTATGTAGTAGCTGACCCAATGACCAACGGACAGAAATATTCGGCTAAGGTAATGGAAGCTTACGCAAAAGCCAAGGCTATAGATCCTAATAATCCGAGAGCCGTTTTTGGTGAAGCAGATTATCAGCTGGGAGGTGCAAAATGGACAGGCGTTGATACTAAACCTTTATGTGCTCAGGTTGATAAAGCTGTCGAACTTTTTGGTACTTTTAAACCCGAAACAGTTTTCTCTCCAAAATGGGGAATAGAAAGAGCTTTGGAAGCTCAGAAAAACTGCAAACAATAAAAACTGATTTTAAGTACGCATAATTTATGATAACAATAAATCCTTACCTGTATTTTAATGGCAACTGCGAAGAAGCTTTTGAATTTTACAAGTCTGTTTTTGAAGCCGAATTTAAGTATATAGGAAGATATAAAGATGTGCAGCAATCAGATAAGCACATTTTTCGGGAACAGGGCGATAAAATTATGCATGTTTCACTTCCAATCAGCAAGGAAACAATATTGATGGGAGCAGATAATACCCAATTATATCATGAAGCTGTCTCGAATAACACTTTTTCTTTATCAATTAATACCGATGAAAAAGAACTTGCCGAAAAACTGTTTCAAAAACTTGCTAAAGGAGGCAGAATCAAATTAGCCATGAAAGAGACATTCTGGGGATCGTATTATGGAATTGTTCATGATAAATTTGGGATTAACTGGAAGATCAGCTTTGAAGCAAGTTAATAAGCGGAGATGGAATTATGGAACCAAAAAGGTTTTAAATATCACAATAACAGAAAAAAGACAAACTGAATGAAAGACCATGTAAATACATTTGGAAGTTTAAAAAACGGGACAATTATGTGTTTTAAGATTTCTATGGTCTTCACCATAATATTCTCTGCATTTTTAGGAGCTGATCTAAATGTGAAAAATGTATTATTAACGTTCTTATTAAGCTGTCTTTATTCTTTTGGGCTTGGTTTTGGCAATGGCTATCTGAATATTCTTCTGGATAGAAAATGGGACTGGCTCGAGCAGACTAACTTGCGGGTGTATTATGGGATTCTGGTTACGGTTTTATATACTGTTCCGGCTGTTCTTGGGATAAACTATATCATTTTTGTGATCATGCAGGATTTGCCATTAGATAAGTTTTTTAGCGAAAGAATGATTTGGATACATCTTTTCTACATCATTTTATCATTAGGAGTTTCTACTTTTATGCAGGCCCGAAGCTTTATGGTAAAATGGAAACTGGCATCCAAATTTGAAATAACACAGCAGAAGATTATAGCCGGAACGGCAAATGCACAATTCGAGAGCTTAAAAAATCAGATTGATCCGCACTTCCTTTTTAACAGCTTAAATGTGCTTAGTTCTTTGATTGAGGAAAATCCAGATAATGCACAGCGTTTTACGACTTCATTGTCTAAAATCTATCGCTATGTGCTGGAGCAGAAAGATAAAGAACTGGTTTCTGTCGAAGATGAATTGTCATTTGCAAAAACTTATATGAATCTGCTGAAAATGCGTTTTGAAAACAGTCTGTTCTACGAATTGCCAGCAGCAGACAGTATTCCTGATGCCAAAGTCGTTCCATTGTCACTGCAGCTTCTGCTCGAAAATACAGTAAAGCACAATGTAGTAAGCGAACAGAAACCATTGCACATCCGAATCTTTGTTGATGGAGATTATTTAGCTATCCAAAATGATTTACAGAAAAAAGAGGTGCTGCAGGATAGGCAGGGAGTGGGTTTGCAGAACATTGTAAATCGATACGGAATTGTAACCAACAGAAAAGTGGTAATCGAACAAAATGAACAAAATTTTACCGTAAAAATTCCAATTTTAACTAAACAGATTTCAGTTATGGAAACAAATGCAGAATATAGCGATGAAAATAGAGCGTATTTCAGAGCTAAAAAAAGAGTGGAAGAATTAAAAGGATTTTATGGAAATATAATTTCTTATTGCTGTGTGATTCCTTTTTTGGTTTTTATAAATTTAAAATATTCACCTGGTTTTCAGTGGTTCTGGTTTTCGGCTATAGGCTGGGGGTTTGGGATTATAATGCATGCTTTCAAAGTTTTTGGCTACAGTAGTGATTGGGAAGAGCGAAAAATAAAAGAATACATGGAAAAAGACAGCAATAAACAATCCTGGAAATAATATGGAAACAAATTATAAGGAAGCAGAACGTTATTATCGGGCTCATAAAAAAGTTGAAGAAATAAAGAAGTTTTACCAGCACTTAACGGTGTATCTTCTTTGCAATCCAATTGTAATAGTTGTAAATCTTATGACTTCACCTGAGTTTTTGTATTTCTGGTGGTGTATACTTGGCTGGGGAATTCCAATTGTTTTACATGGATTGAAAGCTTTTGAGTGTGCTCCTCTTTTTAATAAAAAATGGGAGGATCAAAAAATAAAAGAGATTCTGAAAAAAGAAAATAACATACAAAAATGGGAGTAATCATGGAAATTAAATATAACGAAGAGGATAAATACAACATGGCCAAAAAGAAAGTCGAGAATATTAAAGGTTTTTACGGAAATCTTACGGCTTTTATCATTGTAAATATAATTTTGATCATTATAAATCTGTTGACATCGCCAAACAGCTTATGGTTCTATTGGCCAATGATGTGGTGGGGATTGGGAGTTCTTTTTCATGGATTGAAAGTTTTTGATGTATTCCCGACACTAGGAAAAGATTGGGAAGAACGAAAAATTAAAGAGTTGATGGAAAAGGAAAAAGAGAATAAAAACAAGTGGCAATAATTAATTCAATATAAAATGGATCATTTTACAAAAAACATGTTCGGGTTCGGAGAAGATAAAAAGTATAATGAAGATGAAAACTACAATATAGCATACAAAAGAGTACAGGCAATAAAAGGATTTTATACACATCTTTTTGTTTATGTCCTGGTTAATATTGTTTTGACTCTTTTCAGTTTAAACTGGCCAGCTTTTGGAACTGCAGATTTTTATGAATTTTGGATTTTTTATCGACCTTTTTTTTGGGGAATTGGGTTGTTGTTTCATTGGTTTTCGGTCTTTGGGCGTAATCTTATATTCAGTAAACATTGGGAACAGCAAAAAATAAAACAGTTTCTGGAAAAAGAAAATAAAAACAAGTGGCAATAATTAATTCAATATAAAATGGGACGATTTACAAGACGCATGTTCGATGAAGATACAAAAGAATATAGTGCAGATGAAAACTATAATATAGCATACAAAAAAGTAAAAAGGATAAAAGCATTTTATTCTCATTTAATAGTTTATATGATTGTAAACGTGATTATTATCATATCCAGTTATAACAGGGATTTTATTGGTGACTCAGGATTCTGGAATTGGCAGACTTTTTCAACAGCTCTGTTTTGGGGAATTGGATTAATGATTCATGGAATATCAGTTTTTGGACCCGATTTGTTTTTCAATAGCAATTGGGAGCAAAAGAAAATTCAGAAATATTTGGATAAAGAAAAAGCTAAAGCCAATAAATGGGAATGAGTTCTGGTGTTTGCTGAATCCTTCAACAAGTTATATTTAATCTCTAATTTTTAACCTCAAAAAATGACCACATTAATCATTGAAGACGAAAAACCTGCAGCGAGACTGTTACAAAGAAAACTTGAAAAATTAGATATTTCGGTTGAGACAATGCTGCATTCTGTTGAAGAGTCTATTGAATGGTTTTCTAGAAATGAGCATCCGGATCTGATATTTCTGGATATACAACTATCAGATGGATTATCGTTTGAAATCTTCGAAAAAGTAAACATAAAAAGTGCTGTAATTTTTACAACTGCTTATGATGAATATGCATTAAAAGCATTCAAATTAAACAGCATTGATTACCTGTTGAAACCCATTGATGAGGATGAATTAGAAATGGCTGTTTTGAAATTTAAAGACCGATTTGGCTCAACAGGTTTTGTAGGAAATAAATCGATGCAATTGGATTTTGAACAAATCAGAAAAATGTTTTCAAACCCTTTTGAAAAAACATTTAAAAAAAGATTTACCGTAAAAATAGGGCAGCATCTCAAAGTGATTTCTACCGATGAGATTGAATGTTTTTTTAGCGAAAACAAAGGCACATATATTCATACTTTTGATAACAGAAATTATTTACTAGACTCCACATTGGAAGTTTTGGAGCAGGAAATTGATACGTCAGAATTTTATAGAATCAGCCGGAAGTTTATAATTTCGCTCAAGTCAATAAAGGAAATAGTGGTGTACAGTAACTCGAGATTGAAAATAATTTTGCCTAGTTATAAAGACGATGAGGTAATTGTCAGCAGGGAAAAGGTTTCAGATTTCAAAAACTGGATAGGCTGAAAATTACATGTATTTATTGTTTAGGTGTTTTTAGTTAAAAAACTGAATTACTGCAATTTAAACAACTACTATAGATTTTTATTATGATAGTTTTTAAACTCGAATTAATGTTTTTCTAACGGCTATTAATACCAAAATCAGCAGAGTATAAATGATAAAAAAGGGAATTATGTATTCTATCCAATGCATGGACAGCATCACTGCAATTATTAACAATTGAAAACCCAATCCGTAGATTGAAAGTAAAGTCATGAACCAATTTGGAAATGCTTTTACCTTATATGCATCTCTATCCAGTGTGTGGACAATTTTGTCAAAAATACCATAAGCAACCGTGTATACTGCGAACAAGATATCTACCGTTTTTTGGCTTTCCCCCGCCAATGCCCGAGGTGATTTATCTTCAAAAATTTTACTGGTTGTATCTCCCCCTTCTAATTTGTGCCTTAAAATTACATAATAATAATTGTACAAAGTGCCTTGCAGCTGGATTCCAATAAAGGCTAAAATTGTAGTCCATAATGCAGTTTGGGATACGTAACAGATAGCCATTAAAAGAAGAAAATTCAGGACAATATCGAATAGGCTGTCCAGGTATCTGCCAGTATAAGAGGGCTTTTTTTTTGCGCGAGCAAGTTCTCCGTCGACGGCATCAATTATTGATTTCAGAATGATGAAAAACGAGGCTAAAAAGTTATGATTTTGTACTATACAATAAACTGCAACAAGACCCGAAACACCAAAAAGAAGGGTTACGTGAATGGGGGTAAAACGAGTGCTTTTTAATTGATTTGCAAAATATCTTGCAAACGGTCTACCATAATCGGATAAATCAAGAAATTGGTTTTGAGCGGCAAGTTTTGGCATTTGTAGCGTTGAAACAATAAGATGTGACAATATAGTCGGACTACAAAAATAAAGCTATTTTAACTATTTGTTTACTAAATGATGATTTAAAAATAACAAAAAAGCTTTTGGAATAATTTTCTCATTGATGGGATGGCTATTCCAGAAGCTTTTTTAATTAGCCCTTAATGGGTATAAAAACTTATTTGCTCAATCGGTGTAAGGTATAAGTCATCGCGGTTAATAAAAAGAAAGCGACAACTTGATGTGTAAGCCCCAGCCAAAGCGGTACACTATACAAGAGTGTGAAAACACCTAACGCAAATTGTAAAAAGACTATGATGACCAATGCATTTAGCCCTTTTTGTTGTTGTGTGTCAATATTGTATTTTTTGCTTTTGAAATGAAGAAATAAAATGAGCCCGACTACAACATAGGCCAATGTTCTGTGAACTAATTGAACACCGCTCTTTCCTTCGGTAAGATTAAGAAGCAGTGTTTTTTGTTCGATAAATACACTGTCGTGAATGAGCTGTCCATCGCTCATTAAGGGCCAGTGATTGTGGATTAAGCCGGCATTTAATCCAGCAACAAAACCTCCGTAGATAATTTGCAGAAGCAAAAAGGCCAAAGCGTATCGTGCTATTTTTCGGAGTGGAATGATGGCATCTTTTTTGTCTTGATAGATTAAATCCAATGCGACCCAAAGGGTATATGCGAATGTCACAAAAGCAAAGGTAAGGTGCAGTGAAAGACGGAAATGACTCACGTCTGGATTATCAACCAAACCGCTTTTTACCATGAACCAGCCGAAAAATCCCTGTAAAGCTCCCATTCCAAGAAGCACAAAACATTTGTTTAAAGTGGCTCTGTCAATTTTTTTCTTCCACAGAAAATAAAAGAAAGGAACGATAAATACAAGGCCGATTATTCTTCCGATGAAACGGTGGAACCACTCCCAGAAATAGATGAACTTATAGTCGGATAGGGTAAAATCGTTGTGGATGTTGATTTTTTGGTACTCGGGAAACTGTTTGTATCGGTCGAAAGCTTCCTGCCATTTGGCTTCAGTAAGGGGAGGGAGTGTATCGGTAACCAAATGCCAGTCGGTCATGGATAAACCGGAATTTGTTAATCGGGTGATACCACCCACGACAACCATTACAAACACTAAAAAGCATCCAGAAAGGAGCCAGATAATTACGGATTTGTTATTTTTCATTTTATATTAAGTTTCAAAGTAGCTAAGTTGCAGAGTTACAAAGTTGATTTAACTTTGTTCATAAAGGAACTTAACATTCGTTCCAATTCTCTACTGTCTTCGTAAAGTATGTTAAAATCAGATTCAGGAATATATTTCAAGTTAAAGGCAATCTCAATTTGAGTTTGAAATTCAAACAACGAACCAAGTGCAATTGTTAAAAATTGATGGTAATCTTTATTTGTTCCTCTTCCAAATCCTTCAGCGATATTACTTGGAATTGAAATGGAACATCTTCTAATTTGAGAAGTTAAACCAAATAGTTCATCTTTTGGGAAGTTTGAAGATGCAGAATAACAATTTGTTACTAAAGCCATTGCTTTTTGCCAAATTAATAAATCTCTAAATGTTTTCATACTTCTTTTTTTGGTTAAAAAGATTTAAATTTAATATTTTGAGACAGAAAGCAAAGACTTTTTTTTGAAAGCCCTCTTACTTTGTAACTCTGCAACTTAGCTACTTTGCAACTTTCTTTAATCCCATTTTTTCTCCTTTTTTCAATACAAAAGCATAAGCAGATTCATAATCATTGGGGATTTCTCCTTCCAAAATAGCTTCTTTCACGGCATCTTTAAGCTGTCCGATTTCACGAGAAGGTTTTAAGTTGAAAATCTCCATGATTTCCTCCCCCGAAATAGGCGGTTGGAAGTTGCGTACATGGTCTCGTTCTTCGACTTCCACGATTTTTTGACGGACGATTTCAAAATTTTTATGGTATTTTTTGAATTTATTCGGGTTTTTGGTTGTGATATCCGCTTCGCAGAGAGTCATTAAATTTTCTACGTCTTCACCGGCATCAAAAACCAAACGGCGTACGGCCGAGTCAGTTACTATATCCTGCGCCAAAACGATTGGACGGGAACTCATTATAACCATTTTTTGAACAAATTTCATTTTGTGATTCAATGGCATGTGTAGGCGTTCGAATATCTTTTTTGCCATTTTTCCGCCAAGGAATTCATGTCCGTGAAATGTCCAGCCTTGTTTTTTGTTGAAACGTTTGGTAGGCGCTTTCCCGATATCGTGAAGCAAAGCTGACCAGCGCAGCCAAACATCGTCAGTATTTGGGCAAATATTGTCGACTACCTCAAGGGTATGGTAAAAGTTGTTTTTGTGAGTGTGACCTTCTATTTCTTCAACTTGGTTCAAAGCAGTTAATTCGGGAAGGATAATGTCCAAAAGTCCGGTTTTATACAATAGTAAAAAACCAACCGAAGGTTTGTCTGTTGAAAGAATTTTATTCAATTCCTCAACGATTCGTTCACCGGAGATTATTTTGATTCGCTCGGCATTTTTGGTAATCGAGTCCAATGAATTTTGTTCTATTTCGAATCCCAATTGAGTGGCAAATCGTATTCCTCTAAGCATCCGCAAAGGGTCATCTGAAAAAGTGATATCAGGGTCTAGTGGGGTTTTTATGATTTTGTTTTCCAAATCGGCAATACCACCGAAAGGATCGGAAAGATCTCCGAAAGTATTTGGATTTAAGGATAAAGCCAAAGCATTTATGGTAAAATCGCGTCTGTTTTGGTCGTCTTCCAGCGTTCCGTTTTCTACAATAGGATTTCGGCTGTCTAGATTATAGGATTCTTTTCGTGCGCCTACGAATTCAATTTCGGTATCTTCAAAACGCAGCATTGCGGTTCCATACGTTTTGAAAATTTGAACTTTAGGTTTTTTAGGTAGTAATTCGGATACTTTTAAAGCTAGTTCGATTCCGCTTCCAACGGCGACTACATCAATATCTTTTTTGAAATCCCTCTTTAAAAGTAAGTCACGTACAAATCCTCCAATGACATAACTTTCTACGTTAAGTTCTTGGGAAGCCTGTGAAATGACTTCGAATATATTATTATTAAGTGCTTTTTTGTAATTCATTATTTTTGTTTAGAGTTTAAAGTTTAAAGTTGTTTAACTGAAAACTGAAAACTGAATACTGCAAACTATTTGCGAATCACTTTTACCTGTGAATCATTAGTCAGTTTAATGATTGTAGATGCTTTTTCGGTGATTTTATCGTGGTGCAAATTTACAACATAGTCCACGCCATTTATAATTTCAGGGCTAATTTCTTTGAAACTTTTTGGGGTTGGCTGACCTGAAATATTAGCCGAAGTGGAAACTAATGGTTTCTTCATGCGTTCCATCAGTTTGTAGCAAAAAGGTTCTTTAACAATGCGCATTCCCAGTGTATTATCAGGGGCAATAATATTTGGTGCCACGTTTCTCGGCTGATCAAGTATTAATGTAGTTGGTTTTTCGGATAAATCGATAATCTGCCAAGCAACTTCCGGAATTTCCTTGAAAACATTATAGATCATTTTTTCGCCATTCATAAGGCAGATCATGCTTTGCGTTTCAGCGCGTTGTTTGAGTTTGTATATTTTAGCAATCGCTTCAGGGTTAGTTGCGTCACAGCCAATTCCCCAAACAGTATCGGTAGGGTAGAGTATGATTCCGCCTTCTTTTATGACTTCAAATGCGTTGTGTACTTCTTTATTGATATCCATTTTTTGTTTTTAATAAGTTGCAAAGATATTTATTTGAAGTTATTAAAATGGTTGTTTTAGGTAAAATGAGGGTTTTTTAGGGATTTGATCTGAAAGCTTTTTTTGAACCTAATACTATTAATCTTGATGTCGAAATACTGTTACACTTCATTTTTTAATTTTGTCAATAATAAAAAACGCTGGATTGTATAATCCCGATCCGTACACATTGCCTCATGGGATTTTAGCAGATTTTTGCGTTTTTGTCCCATTTCAATATTATTTTCATGATACACATCGCTTTTGTTGATTTTATTTTCAACAAAAGAATCGTATGCTTTTCCCCAATAATGATTTATTTGAATTGCCGAATTGCCGAAAATAGAACTGCGATGTATTCCTAATGTTATGATTTTTTTATATTGGTTAACAGGAGGCACTTTTATTCCATATATTTTTGAGTTAAAAATATGTGGGTTCTTAAATTTTGCAATTGGAAAATCCATGTTGCAAAACATTTTTGAGTAGGTACTAGGTTTAGGCCAGCATTGTGTATACTGTTCAATTACGAACTTGTCATTATCATGATACAATTTACCGCTTGATCCAAATTGCTTCCAATAAACTGCTACTCCGGGATAATTTTTATAAGACGCTAACCATGATTTTATGTCATTAGTTGCAATAGGACAAATAAATTCGTCAATATCAATAAATGTCAGCCAGTTTGTATCATTCCGATGTTTATTATAGCAGTCCTGATAGGCATCCATTTGGGAATGATTAAATGGCCAGTCAATCAAATCAACAATTCCTTTTTCAATATAAGGTTTCAGGATTTCAAGATAATTGTCATTCGAATTGTTATTGTACAGATAGAAATGGTCAATACCAATAACGATATGAAACTGAATCCATTCATCAAGAAATCTGGCTTCATCTTTAAATATGCCACAAAGACTTATGGTATGTTTGTAATTTTTTGTATTTCTGTTAAATAATCTATTTGCAAAAATTAAAAGAGGGATGAAAAGTGATATGAAAAAATACTGTATGCTGTTAATTATATCATTCTTCAAAAGTGTTTGTTTGAGGTGTCCCCGTTTTATAAAATCTCCTTTTACATAATAATTTTGATTATCCTTCATAATAATTATTCTTTGTGATTTTTGTCTAGTAAAATGCAAAAAGATACAAATCGTAATTTTATTAGAATTTGTATCTTTTTAAAAAAGAAATTGAAAGGTAATGAAATTAGCTGATTAAAAATCTTTTAAGATTTCTTTCAAATCATTGTCAAACTTTAATTCTTCGTTAATAATTTTGTTTTTATAAAATTCAAAATCCTTTAATTTATTATCAAAATCGGAAAGACTTGTTTCTAATAAAGTTATAATTTCTTTTTCTTTTTTGGGAGAATAGTCAATTTTATATTGCTCTGGTATTGAAACATCTTCAAAAAACTTAGCGCTTCCTTCTTTATTTGTAATTACGATACATCCACATATAGCGGCTTCTCTTGGTATTCTGTCTTTTCCTGGGTGATGGCCAAAATCGATATAGATTTTAGATTTCAACAGAAGTTCTTTTACTTCTGAGGGTGTCATATTTTCTATAGCTGCCCATTTTAGATGAGGAGTTTTTTCAATTAATTTTTTTGTTATTTCGTAACCCTTTTTTGGGTTATATGCAATAATATCTTCTTTGTTTGTTGAGTCGAATTGAATGTTTTTTACTTCATCAATAAAAATATCATTCAGGTAGTCTGATAGATATTTTATGTTAATTACTCCTTTGGATTTTAAAAAGTGCTCCGCATACAAGCTTTGAACCCAATGAAAATGTAGTGGATTCTTTTGAAATTTATAGTAATAACGTTTTTCTTTTAATCCTAAAAATCTTTTGATTGAAAAACTTGGCTTTTTATTTTCAGATGTAAAAAAACTGTCAACACTCAGCCACCAGATTACTTTTTTAATAGTATCATATTTAAATATTAAATTTGTATGAATTTCTGGCATAATAAAAAGATTCTCGGAATTATTTTCGATTTCTGATGAATACGGAATTTTCATATTCTCATAAAATTCATGTACAGGTTTTTTGCCTATAGTTTCATACGTATAAAACATTTTGGCATTATACCCCATCTGGATTAATTTTTGAGCTAACTGATGTAATAAAAAGGGACCTCCTGTTGCAAGGTTTGCTGGACATGCGATGTAAATAATACTATTGTTTTTATCTATTTTCATTATATTTTTTAAAACTTGTTAATGCAGAAGCTATTATTTGATGCATATCATAATACTTGTATTCTGTTAATCTTCCGCCAAAAATCACTTTTGTTTTATCGGCTTTCTTTTTATAGTTTTCGTACTTGTTTTGATTTTCTGCATTATTTATGGGGTAAAAAGCTTCTTTTTCTGAAGTCCAGTTGTCTGGATATTCTTTAGTTATAACAGTCTTTTTTTGTTTTCCAAATTCAAAATGTTTGTGCTCAATTATTCTTGTAAAAGGAACTTTTGTATCATTATAGTTTACCACTGCATTTCCCTGAAAGTTTTCCTTGTCTATGATTTCGTTTTCAAACCGTAAGGAACGGTATTCAAGCTGACCAAATTCATAATTAAAATATTCATCGATTTTACCGGTATAGACAATATCCGCTGCTAAAGATTCAAAATAAGGGCGGTTTTCAAAAAAGTCTGTGTTTAAAAGAATATCAGTATCTTTTAATAATCCATCAATAATTTTATTATAACCGCCTATAGGAATGCCCTGATATTTATCATTGAAATAATTGTTGTCATAGGTAAATCGAACAGGAAGCCTTTTTATAATAAATGCGGGGAGTTCTGATGCTTTTCTTCCCCATTGTTTTTCAGTATATTCTTTTATTAAAGTTTCGTATATATCTTTTCCTACCAGTGAAATTGCCTGCTCTTCTAAGTTTTTTGGGTCTTTTGCTCCATATAGTTTAATTTGTGCATCAATCTTTTCTTTGGCTTCATCAGGTGTAATACATCCCCAAATTTGATAAAAAGTATTCATATTAAAAGGGAGATTATATAATTTTCCTTTTGAAATAGCAATTGGTGAATTGATATAATTGTTAAAAGGTGTAAATTGATTGACGTAATCCCATATTTTTTTATCATTAGTATGAAAAATATGAGCACCGTATTTATGAACATTTATGCCTTCAATTTCTTCGCAATATACGTTTCCTCCTTGATGTTTACGTTTATCAATGACCAGGCATTTTTTGCCCGACTTAGTAGCTTCATGTGCAAAAACAGCACCAAATAGGCCAGATCCGACAATTAGGATGTCATATTTTTTATTTAATTCTAACATTTTGTTATTTATGGTTTTGTTGTCAGATAAAAAAGATAATCATACTCTGATTTGATTTATCAAATCTTCCTTCATATTGACAGATTAATTTAATTGCCTTTTTCCTCTTATTTTATCGGTTAAAGTTCTAAAAAAATAAAATACTGGATTGGATTTTTTTAGAGATTTATTACTTTTTTTGAATAAATCTAAATTAGATTCCGCTATTTCTTTAAAATCAACAGATGAATTATCTTTTATGCTGTTATACACCTTTTTAAATTTTAAATAATTACGATAATATATTCTAGTCAATCGTGCATAATCCAGATATTTTTCGGGAGCAGTATGATTAAAAATATGCTGGGCAGTGGTTAGATGATTTTTTAATCTGTTTTTATTTAGATTTCCTTTAGCACCAATCTGTTGTTCTTCGTGTATTCTATAGGATATTAATTCGTCGGTCAGATATTCTAATTTTTTTCTTGATGCAGTAATAATGGCTATCCACTCATCATGATGAAATTTGTGAATATCTGGAATAGGTAATATTAAAGATTTGATTTCCTTTTTTATACACAGCGTTGCTCCAGTAACCGTATTGGATTTAAATTTGATATGATGGTATAAATCAATGGGTTTTGGTAATTTATTTTCTATAAAACCTATAGAATTCCAAAGATTATTATCTGTAAATTTTTTATTATTGTCATTAATTAATTCGGCGTTTGAAAATACTGCTTCTGCTGTTTCATTTTCTGAAAAAAACTGAATTATTTTCTCGGCTTTATTCTTTTTCCAAATATCATCCTGATCACTTAAAAAAATATAATCACCCTTACAGATAGAAATGGCTTTTTCAAAATTTTTATTGCTTCCTAAATTTATTGGGTTTTGGTGCAAAAAGATTTTATTAGGATAGTCTACTTGAAACTGCTGTATAATTTCAATTGTTTTATCATTGGATCCATCGTCACAAATAACTATTTCATCAATTGGCAATGATTGCTGTAAGATACTTTCGATCTGGTATTTAATGAATTTTTCACCGTTATGGGTACACATCGCAACAGATGTTTTCATATTGTGTAGTGTTATATTTTGTGAATTATTTTAAATTATAATGTCAAATGGAAAAATTAAATACTATCAAAAGTATTTGGTAAGAGTTTATAAGTGATATTGTAAACTAAGCTGAAACTGCATATTTATATTTCTGTCCTCGTATTGATATTGGTAATTATTGGTTACGGCGGTGTTTAATTTGGCCTGAACATCAAGTTTTCCAAATTTTTGATATGCGTATGCATTAAACATCAAATCAACCCATTTGTTATTGTAGTCTTTATATGCATCATAAAAGAAGTCCATGTTATGTGCATATCGTTCTATTTGAATCCCCCATACTTTGTCTTTTTGCCATAGGCTAAAATCGATAGTCTGCAAGTTACTTCCAGAGCCAATACCTGCTCCAAGAACCTCTCCTTTATTGGTATAGCCATGTAAAATTGTATAATGTCGATACCATGAACCGCCAGATCTTACAATTCGATCAGCACTTTGTTCTAAATGTGTGGTTTCAAAACTTGCTTTCAAATAATTATTTTTGGTCTTGTTTAGTACAAAAAGCTTATTAAAACCAAATAGATAGGCCTTAGAATGTTCAGGCGAATGAAATAAATCAGTAATATCTTGGGAATGATCATTCCAGCCGGTTTCTCCATAAAACTCAAATTTAGATTCCTTCATTACCCATCTAAAAAAAAGGGAAGCCAATTGATCCCTGTTTTTGGCATCTTCGCCATTCAGCTTTTTTTTCTGGAAAGGTGCAAAAATAGGCATATAGTCAGAGAACCCATGCCCTAAATCATCATGATAGACCTGAATGGTTCGGTTCAATCCTAAAAATAAACCGGGAATCCATTTAGGATTATAATTTATGGATAACCCATTGATATAGCGCCAATCATTGCTTTTAGGAATTTCATAATCTTCCCCATCAATTATAAATTGTGATTTTGGACTTGTTAAACCAGAGCCTTCTAATTTGCCAGATATAATTTGTCCTTCAAAACTCCCTATAAAAGTTTCTACAGGTTGTCTGGTATTTAAGGTGAAATGAATGAAGCCAGCAGCATTATTACTCATTAACAGAGAATTTCTGGTTCCAGGACCCCACCACAAGTTTTCCGTAGATAAGCCAATGGAAAATTTATTGATATTAAGTTTGATATTACTTTGTCCCCAATTTAATTTACTATAAGATTTATTTCCAAAAAGCAACGGCAAGTCTGTATGATTTAAATTTAAGATATTGAATTCTCGAGCACGATCAGTTTCCGTTGTTGGAAAAATATCATATTCGGGATTGGAAGCATAAACATTTTCTGGTTTCAGCTGAATGCTTAAGATTCCATATTCGGCAAAAACGCCGGCACTGAGAAGCGATTGATACCCTTTGGCAGGAATCATAGCACCGTCATTCCAGCCATAAGGTGCGAAAGTATTATATTGTTGAGTCAGTGTTATTGGAAGTATTTTTATATTTAGTTTTTCATTGGTTTTTGTTTGAGTTGTGTCTACTAGATTTAAAGCCAATGGGCGCAGAGTATAAGACACAAGTGGATTTGCATTGCCTAATAATTGTTCATTTCTGCTTCTTTGTTCTATCATGTCGATAGATCCTACAGTTATATTTTGTGCTTTTAAAGATAAAAACGTCAGGATTGTGACCAATAATGAGAAATATATTTTCATAAATTTATTGTTAATATGCATGATTTCTTATAAAACATTTTAAAAATGATTTATTATAAAAAACGCAAAGATACTTTATTATTGTAGGTTTTGTTAGTTATATTTTGATATAACTGGAGAAAATCAATAAAAAACATCATTAATCCATTGATCCAAAGTATATTTTTGGAATATCACTTCTGGAATTTTTTTATATGCAGTGCTGAAAAAATCTAAAGTGATTTCAGGTTTTTTTTCATCTATGATCAAGATATTATTCGGATTATAGAAATCATAATTTTTGATGTCAGTATTTGTTGTGATAAGTTTTTTTTCTAAAAAAATACTTTCAAATACCCTGAAACTAAGCCCGTTCTGGCCTTTTCGGTTAATGTCTAATAAAATTTGAGAATTATATAAATTGTCGTTGACTTCTGATAATGGAATTGGTACCGACGTAAATTCAAGGTTAGAATCTTTGATTTTGTTCTTTTTGTGAAAAATAATGATTCTATAGTTGATTTTTTTTTCTTTTAAGTGGATTGCTATTTTTGAAAGGACTGCAGTACGCTTATCTTTGGAGCTGATGTTGTATACTTGGTACTTTTCAGGACTGGTATTATTTGCCTGCATGGGATAAATCCAATTGGTTATAAATTTTAAGTTGTTTTTTCTGCAGTCATTTTTCTCAAAAGAATATACTTCATCAAAGCAATGTAATACCTCTTTTATTTTTGGATAACGAGAGATGCTGTCATTAAAATAAGCTATTGATTTTTTTGTGTATTTCTTAAACTTGCGAATAGCCCTTGGATCGATAAAATCTCCTTTCAGAGTTAGAATTGCATCTTGCATTTCAGGATTCTCTCCCAGTTTTTTAAGTACTTGATTACCGTAATAAATATTTTTGATGTTTTTATTAAAAAATGTTTTTAAAATGAAATTATAAAGCTTAGTTCTAAAATTGGGATACTTATACTTGAATTCATAGAAATTTATATGACGAACGATATGGCCTTTTTGTTCTAAGGAGTTTTTGAGATGTTCATTAAGACCCCAATTGTCGTAACTTACTATTGTTATTTTCATTTGAAAATGATTTTAAATATACCGTGTAAAACCATGACAGATATAATTTGTAATGATTTAGTTTATTTTTGAAACTAATAAAATTGTTTTTTATTTTTGTATTTGCCTTTTTAAGGCTTCAAGAAATTTAGTACCCCAGCGTAAATCGGGTTCCATATAATTGCCTTCAGCCCATTCATTCCATGACTTTATAAAAATAATTTTATGTTCGTCGCTTTTGTTTTTAATAATTTCAACAGCTTCTTTAACATGTTCTTCAAATAATTCAGGATTAGAGCCGGTTAGGATTAGACCTTCTCGACCGCTGCGCGGGCTGTGATCCCACCCGGGAATAATACTTGGGTAGACATTCTCTTTTTTATCAATTGTATGATTAATAAAACTTTTTGAAGCTATTTCATAAGGGTATATTTTTATATTTTTTCGAAAAAACTTATTGTATCTTTTATAAAATTTTCTGTAGAATGATTTTTTTTCTGATAAAAAGTCATTTAACCGAACTGTATTTATCGCATCAATTCCGGTTTTCAGCAGTTCCTGGTCACTAATCCTAAAATCCATATTGTGGCCAATGAAATAAATACCCTCTAAACCGTTTTCTTCAGCAAGTCTGCGCCAGGTTTTTATAAATATTGGAATTTCAGAATCAGCCAATGCTTTGTAAATCATAAAAACCGGCTTGTTTTCGATTGTAATATATCTTTTGTCTTTGAAAGCTGGCAATACTTCATGAAAGTGCGCAGTATAATCTTCTATGCCAGGATATAGCTGTTCAATTAGAATGTTTCGATTTTGCAATCCATGATCAAAACCTTTCCATGTTTCGTTTGCCCACGCTAAGCAAAATGGAAAATCAGGTTCGCCAGAAGCAACGACTTCATTAAAAGGTCTTTCAATTAATCTTTTGCCATTGCCAAACCAATAATGCCAATAGCAGAATCCTTCAATTCCATACTCTCTGGCCATATCTGCTTGTGCTTTTCTGGTTTCAGGCACACGTAAATCATAGTAGCCTAAATCAGCAGGAATTCTGGGCTGGTAATGTTTTTTGAATAAAGCTTTTGCTTTGCCTACATTTGTCCACTCAGTAAATCCTTTGCCCCACCAGCTATCGTTTTCTGGAATTGGATGGAATTGTGGTAAATAAAATGCTATTATTCGGGCTTTTGTGTCCATTATTGTTTTTTGTTGGGTTGAAATAGATTTATAGGTTTTGTCTAGGTAATTGATCTTCGATGTCAATTTGCATTCTGTTTTTCTTTTTATTTTTTCTTTTCCTGAAAAAATACCGAACAGGATGTTTTTGTTTCATTTCGTGTTCGAAATTGTAATATAATTGGATAACAATATCTATCAATTCATCTATGATGGGCGTATTCGGATTGTGAACTTTCAGATTTTTAAATCTTTCATATTGCGAAAAATACCGGCAAGTTAAAAATTTGAAATCTCTGAATGATTTTGCTTCTTCAAATTTTAAAATTAGATTTTGCTCTCTGATTGATTTTTTGTCTGGATTAATAATTTTGCTGATATTCTCAATCCCTAACTGCTGTGAATTGTGCAGGCGGTAAGAAATCAGTTTATCTTTTGAGTAATATAGTGTTTTTCTTTTGGATAAAATTAAAGCAAACCATTCGTCGTGTAAAAAGTTATTGGCTGTCCTGAATGGAAAACAAAAATCTTTGACTTCTTTTTTTAGGCATAATGTGGCACCAGTCAAAAAATTGCCATTGGATATCAGGAAATCAAATAAATCAATGGGTTTGTTCATTTTAGATTCATAAAACAAAAATGAATCCCATAACGAGATGTTTTCGAAAGCAGCATTTCCTTCATTGTTTATCAATACAGCATCCGAAAAAACACCTTCAGCTTCTGGATTTTGTTCGAAAACTAATAATGTTTTTTCAGCCTTGTCATTTCGCCATATATCATCTTGGTCTGATAAAAAAATATAGTCCCCAGTGCAAAGCGCAATTGTTTTTTCGAAATTCCTATTGCTTCTTATATTGACTTCGTTTTTATAGATCTGAAAAATTTCAGGATTGTTTTTTTTATAACCTTCTAATATTGACCAAGTGCTATCTGTTGAACAGTCATCACAAACTACTATTTCATCAACTTTTAATGTTTGGTTCAGTATTGAATCAATCTGTTCTGGAAGAAATTTTTCACCATTAAAAGTGCATAGCGCAACTGATATTTTCATTTTTTGTATTGAGTATTAATGTCAAAGTTATTTTGGGCTTTGTGGTTTTTCTTATTTTTTTACAAAATTAGCTTTTTAATATAATTTTTTACAGTTTTTGATACAAAATGAAGGTTAAATTGTCTGTTTTAGTTCTTTGTAATACAATATTTTATTACGAATTATTTTGGTAAAAAATCTGTTAATTTTATTGGATCATTTTTTTTTGACGCATTAATCAATTAATAAATATACTTTTGTAAAAAATATATTTTAATGCGAGTGCTATACTTTTACCCCGAAAATCCTCTGCTTTTGACACAAGGCAGTAATACAAGAGCTAATGCGCTGTTACATTATTTTAAAAGCCGCTCTATTGAAGTTGATTTTGTGGGAGTAGAGTCTGATTCTTTTTCAGCAGATTCTATAAAGGAGCTTGAATCTAGTAACTTAATTCAAAAAGGTTATTTGTTGAAAGAATTTAAAAGAAAGAAGAATAAAATAAAATATTTTTTTTGTTATTCTCTTCCTAATTTAATTTTTGGAAGAATAAAGCATTTCAATAGAATCCGGTTTACGCACCAGTCTCAGTTTAATAATATTTTAAAATCAAGAGAATATGATTATATCATAATTTCTTATGCATATTGGTCTGGATTGGTTATAAATAATCAATATGTTAAAAATGCAAAACTTTGTATTGACACTCACGATTTTTTGACTTCACAGTTCCAAAATGTAAAAAATTTTAATCTTGGCAGATATTTTCAAAAAGAAATAGAATTGCTTAATGAATTTGATAAAATATTAGTCATTTCTTCCGAAGAGAATTACCTTTTTTCCCAATTTGTCAAAAAAGAAGTGATTGCACTTTCGCATATAATAGAGAATAATTTCGATAAAACTACTGATAAAAAAGAATATGATTTAATTTATGTTGCGGGTAGTAATCCTCATAATATCATAGGTGCTGATTGGTTTTTTAATAAGGTTTATCCTTTGTTGAAGGAAGAGATAAGCATTCTTGTAATAGGTAAAATATCGGGGTATATTGCAGATTTTGAAAATGTCGAAAAGTTGTTTTTTGTGGATAATATCGAGAATTATTATTCAAAAGCAAAGGTTGCTATTTGTCCCATGTTTTCGGGCACTGGTTTAAAAATTAAAGTTATTGAAGCTATGTCATTTGGTTTGCCGATTGTGTGTAATCATAGAGGGGTAGATGGATTATACAATAAAATTAATAATGGATGTCTAGTGACAAATACACCTCAAAAATTTGCTGATAATATAGAATTATTGCTTAATGACAAAGAAAAATACGCAGAAATATCCAATTATAGCAAAGAATATTTTGTTGGAAATAACGATAAACAAAGCTGTTATGAAAAAATTGATGTCATTTTTGAAAGTATTGCTTTTAACAGTAAATAATTACTGAATTTAAGTTAATTACGTTCGATTTATCCATCATTTTAACCGACAGGATGTGATATAAACTTAAAATTTTTGGAAGAGATATATTAGTCATATAGAATTTATATCTCAAAACTTAATGTAAAATATACAGTCAAATAAAAATGAAAGTAGCGTTAGTAACGGGAATTACGGGACAAGACGGAGCTTATTTAGCCGAATTATTATTGTCCAAAGGATATATGGTTCATGGAATCAAAAGAAGAAGCTCTTTGTTTAACACGGAGCGTATCGATCATATTTATGAAGATCCGCATGTCAATAACCAGCATTTTAGATTGCATTATGGTGATTTAAGTGATTCGACTAACCTGATCAGGATTATCCAGGAAACACAGCCAGATGAAATCTATAATCTTGGAGCAATGAGCCACGTGAAGGTAAGTTTTGATATTCCGGAATATACTGCAAATGCTGATGGAATTGGAACTCTACGAATTCTTGATGCCGTGCGGTTATTGGGACTGACTAAAAAAACTAAAATTTATCAGGCATCAACTTCAGAATTGTATGGTTTAGTGCAAGAGGTTCCCCAAAAGGAAACAACACCTTTTTATCCCCGTTCACCTTATGCAGTTGCAAAAATGTATGCATATTGGATTACAGTAAATTATCGCGAGGCATACGATATGTTTGCTTGTAATGGTATTTTATTTAACCATGAAAGCCCAAGAAGAGGAGAAACGTTTGTTACCAGAAAGATAACGCGTGCAGTTGCACAAATGGCTTTAGGAATGCAGGATATCCTGTTTATGGGAAATATTGATTCCCAAAGAGATTGGGGACATGCAAAAGATTATGTCGAAGCGATGTGGTTAATCCTGCAGCAGGATGTTCCAGAAGATTTTGTAATATCCACAGGGGTAACAACTTCGGTCAGGGATTTTATCAGGCTGTCATTTAGAGAAGCTGGTGTTGAGTTAGAATTTAAAGGAGAAGGAATAGAAGAAAAGGCTATTGTCGTTTCAACTTCGAATCCTGATTTTGCTTTTAAAGCTGGCCAGACCGTCGTTAGAATTGATCCAGCTTATTTCAGGCCAACTGAAGTAGACCTTTTGATTGGTGATAACACAAAAGCAAAAACGAAATTAGGCTGGAGCCCTAAATATACTTTAGAAATGTTAGTTAAGGAAATGGTGGAAGCGGACATAGAAATTTTCAGAAAAGAAAAATATTTTAAGAATAATCAATAGTAGAATATGGAATTTAATTCAAAAATATTTGTTGCAGGCCATCGAGGTATGGTGGGCAGTGCTATACTGAAAGACCTTGAGAAAAGTGGATTTAAGAATATAGTTGTAAGGACTTCAAGTGAATTAAATTTGATTGATCAATTAGCTGTGGCTGAATTTTTTGAATCTGAGAAACCAGAATATGTTTTTCTCGCTGCTGCAAAAGTTGGTGGTATCGTAGCAAATAATAGAGACAGAGCTGATTTTTTATATGAAAATATCCTGATTCAAAGTAATGTAATTCATCAATCCTATAAAACAGGTGTGAAGAAATTACTTTTTTTAGGCTCCACATGTATTTATCCTAAATTAGCCCCGCAGCCCTTAAAAGAAGAATATCTTTTGACAGGATTGCTTGAAGAAACTAACGAACCGTATGCTATTGCAAAAATTGCAGGCATTAAAATGTGCGATGCTTATAGAAAGCAGTATAATTGCAATTTTATATCAGTGATGCCAACCAATTTATATGGACTTAACGATAATTATGATTTAGAAAATTCACATGTTCTTCCTGCTTTGCTGCGAAAATTTCATGAAGCAAAATTGAATCAGGATGAAGAGGTTGTGGTTTGGGGTTCTGGAACTCCGCTGAGAGAATTTTTACATGCGACCGATATGGCAAATGCATGTGTTTATTTAATGCAGAATTATAATGAGGAAGGTTTTGTTAACATTGGTACTGGCAAGGAAATTTCGATAGCAGCGTTAGCTTTACTTGTTAAAGAAATTGTTGGTTTTGAGGGTAATATTGTTTTTGATACAACAAAACCAGATGGTACACCACGTAAACTAACAGATACTGCTAAATTAAATAATCTGGGCTGGAAATATTCCATAGAACTAGAAGATGGAATTAAAGAAGTGTATCAACGAAAGTTTTTGTCACTTTAAGGCAGCACTTTTGAAAAACAATTGAAATTGGCATAGGTTTCAATATTTGATATGAAAATTTAAAGAAATTAAGCAATATAAAGAGTATGTTAGATGTTATAGGTTAATATAACAGATCAGTAGCGCCATAAATTATAAATTAATTTTTGCTGGGATATAGCATCAATTGTTTTCATTCAAAAATGGGTACGATTTAAGTAAAATTTAATAGGATTTCTATTTTTAATATTAGTAGGTTTGTATTTTGAAATTTAATACAATTAAGATGCCGAAAATATCTGTTATTACAGTTAACTATAATGACAAAAAAGGCCTTTCTAAAACATTAGAGAGTGTTGTAAACCAGACTGACAAAAAATTTGAATATATTATAATTGATGGTGGCAGTTCTGATGGAAGTAAAGAGCTGATTGAACAATATTCAAAGCACATTGATTATTGGGTTAGTGAGCCGGATAAAGGCGTTTTTAATGCAATGAACAAAGGCATAAAAGCTGCAACAGGAGACTTTGTTATTTTTATGAATGGAGGAGACTGTTTTTGTAATAATACAGTCCTGCAGGAAATAGAACCGTTATTAGATGAAAATTTTGATATTTATTATGGAAACAATTATAAACAGACACCTAATTCTAAAAGATTAAAAACGTATTCTGAAAAACTGAATTTTTCTTTTTTTTATACTAGTTCAATAAATCACCAATCTACATTTATCAGAAAATCACTTTTTGAGAAGTATTTTTATTATAACGAAGAGTATAAAATTGCTTCTGACTGGGAATTTTTTATTTATACAATATGCCATGTAAATGTTCCATATAAGTATATTAACAAAACGATAGCTGTTTATGATTTTACTGGAATTTCGTCAAATCCAAAATTTTCCAGTATATATAAGGAAGAAAAGAACATAACTTATAAAAAATACTTTCCAGCATTTTATGAAGATTATGAAGATGTAAGTGAGTTGAATTCAAAAAGATTTTTGCAGTTTCAGCATATTAAAAAGTATAAAATTGCATGGAAAATTCAAAAAGGATTTATGAATCTGTTATTACTCTTTTTACCAAAAAGATATTAAAGAGCGTTATAAATCAATTGTAAAAACATTATATAATAAAATGAAAAAAATACATGTTGGGTTTTTATTGTCTTATGATTATGAAAAATTGAAGCTCTCAATACCTTCAGTATATCGCTCAGCAGATAGAATTTTTATTGCAGAGGATATAAATAAAAACACATGGACAGGCAATAAATTTAGTGTAGATGAGGAATTTTATAAATGGTTAGAAAAATTCGATACTGATAATAAGATTGAAATATATAGAGATAATTTTTATATACCTCATTTGACAGGTATTCAGAACGATACAAGAGAACGGCACTTATTGTCTCAAAAAATGGGTATTGGGAATTGGCTGATACAAGTTGATAGTGACGAGTATTTTTTAGATTTCGACAGCTTTGTAACTCAGCTTCGAAAGTATGATTCATACTTAGATAATCCGAAAAAAACACCGATTCAGATTTCTGGTTTTCATGTTGATATATATAAATATTTAGACGAAGGACTGCTTTATGTAAAAGATACCTGCAAAGTTCTGGTTGCAACCAATTATCCAAATTATAAATTGGCAAGACAATCAAGAGAAAGAGTTATTTATGTGAATTCATTGATATTTCATGAATCATTAGCGAGAACCGAAAAAGAACTTGAGTTTAAGTTAAAAAATTGGGGGCATAGTCATGAGCTAAATGATGAGTTTATGAGTAAATGGAAAAAAGCTAATAAAGATAATTATAATGAAATAAAGGATGTTTTCTATTTAAATCCAAAACAATGGAGCAGTATTGGATATATTAAAACAAAAAACATCGATGAGTTAAAAAATCATCTTAACGAAATTGAAATACAAAAAATAACAGCATTTTTTATTTTTTCAAAAAACTTTGGGCAATGGTTTAAGCATTTGTTTAAAAAGAAAAAATCGGCTGAATTTGAAAAATATTTTTAAATATTGCTTTTATAAAATAGATTCAAAATTCTGTATTTAAAACAATAGTGATCTGTATATTTCCAGATATTCCTTGGAGGATTTATCCCAATTAAAGTAATCCGCTCTATCGTATAACTTTGATTCCATTAAGCTTTTATTATTTTCAAAATGGTTTAATCCTTCGATTAATGTATTTTTCATGTAATCTGGGTCAAAATTGTCCCAATAGTATGCAGCATCAGAACCTATTTCGGGCAAAGAGCTGAGAGTCGATAAAAATACAGGTTTTTTAAATTTCATTGCCTCAATAGGAGGCAGCCCAAAACCTTCTCGTATGGAAGGAAACAGAAAAGCTGAACAGTTTTTCAGATAATATTGTTTCTGCTCATTGCTTACTTTTCCAGTTAAAAAAACCTGATTTTCCAGTTTAAGAGAAACAATTAATTTTTTGATTTTTTCACCGTATGCTTTATTATTGTTTCCAGAAATAATCAGGTTGAAATCTTTTAAATTTACCATCATTGCTATAATGGCTTCAAAGTTTTTTCTTTCAATAAAATCGCCAATTGAATAAAAGAAAGGCTTGTCTGTATGAAACGGATTTGTACAGGACGAGATATCTAAGAAATTAAATATTGGATTGCCATTATAAATTACCCTTTCTTCAATATCGGGGATGTCAAAATACTGGTGTGTCTGTTTTTTTGCATACTCCGAAATATAAGTGATTTTATCCGCACGTTTCAGTTTTTCTGTAAACAGTTTGTTTCTTTTGTGGTTATATTCAGACGATATTTCTTCAAAAAAATTAACATCGTGAATGGTTAAAACGTATTTTGATGGATAATATGGCTCAATTTTGGTGTTTTGATTCAAAGAATGCCATAAGTCATATTTATTTCGGGTATAAAATGTTTTATATCTTTGAATGGAAAGATATTGTTTGTATTTGAACTTTTCTCCAAATATTTTTTTAAACTTTAAAACATTTCCAGCTAGTAAATTTATTTCTAAATCATCTGTATTTTGATGTGATAATGCACTTATTAAATCAAAATTGAATGTGCCTAAACCCGTTGCAAGATTATTGAGATTATGTGATTCCAGAAAAATTTTTTTTGCTTGCATGTTTTATTATTTAGGTGTAAAGTTAAATCATTTTTTAACCTTAAAAAGTATATTTTTGTAGAAATATAAATTTAAAATATATGATTTCAAAATTTGAAGCTTCTTTTTTGAATAAACCGCAAGAAATTAAAAATCTTATAAATAAATTCTCTAATTCAGGTTCCATTTTTATAGAGGGCAAAAGAAATGTCATCAAATTATTTGAGTTTGAGGGGATGACCATAAATGTAAAATCATTCAAGATTCCAAATTTGATTAATAAGATTGCATATAGATATTTTAGAAAGTCTAAAGCAAGGCGTTCTTTTGAATATGCAACTCGTTTATTGGAAAATGGAATAGGAACCCCACAGCCCATTGCATATCTTGAAAATTACAGCTGGCTGGGATTAAATGACAGTTATTATGCCTGTGAGCATCTTCAGTGTGATTTAACTTTCAGGGAATTATTAGAAAGGGCAGATTATCCAGATCATGAAAATATATTGAGACAGTTTACCCGTTTTTCGTATGGACTGCATCAAAAAGGAATTGAATTTAAGGATCATTCTCCAGGAAATACATTAATTAAAAAGAATGCTGACGGTCATTATGATTTCTTTTTGGTTGATTTAAACAGAATGAATTTTCATGAAAAAATGTCATTTGATTTGAGGATGAAAAATCTCTGCAGATTAACACCTGTAAAAGATATGGTAAAAGTAATGAGTAATGAATATGCAAAAATATCAGGTGAGCCAGAGGATTTGATATTTGAAACTCTTTGGGAAAAAACTGCTAAATTTCAAGAAAAATTCTATAGAAAGAAAAGATTGAAAAAGAAACTTAAGTTTTGGAAATAAGATCCTGATCTTGTTTCCATAGTTTTTTTAATTCTCTGTAACGGATTACAATACAATAAGCATTCAGATAGCAAATAAAGATTCCTTTTTTGCCATCAAGAAACCCCAGCCTGATAAAATAATTGTATAAAAAATTATAGCTTGGATGCAGTAATTGAAGTATAAAACTGGGTTTTGCTTTTTTTAGAAATTTTTCCTGAGCTTTAAATTTGCCATAGAAAATAATTTTTTCTTTATAATCATGGTAACTGGAATAGGAGTAGTGAATCAGTTTGTTTTTTAATGAACCAATTTTGCCATCGACGATTAGTTTCTCGTGTACCAGTCTTTTTTCATCATATCGCGCTGATTTTTTGTCAAAAAGCCGAAATATTTTGTCTGTCTGGTTACCACTGTATTTTAAAACAGAATTCTCAAACATAAAAATTCTTTCAAAGAAATAGGCTGAATAGGTTTTGTTATTTTGTAAAGTTTCAATGATTTCCTGTTTTAATTCAGGTGTCAGAACTTCATCTGCATCCAGAAAAAGTATCCAGTCATTTTTTGCCTGCGAAATGGCGAAATTTCTTTGTACTGAAAAATTTTCGAATTTGTTTTGTATAAACTTTACTTTCGGGAAAGATTTTGCAATAATTTCTGTTCGATCAGTACTAAACGAATCTACAATCACTATTTCATCAGCAAAACTCAAATCGGATAATAAGGCTTTTAAATGTTTTTCTTCATTTAAAGTTATAATCAATACTGACAATTTTTGGGCATTGCTATTTGTCATAAGTTAATCTTTGATAGTTTGCAGCTCTTCGGCTTAGCCAGGTTTGTTCTTTTATAGCGTTAAAATAATAGAAACAAAGATTTTTGAGGATGTATCTGTTTGTTCTTAATTTTAAACTAGAAAACAAAAATAAACTTAAAAGCGATAGAAATGTTTTTTCTGCAATGATAAAGATTATCAAAAGTATATGCGCAAATGTTTTTGATAATGGTTTAAAATTATTGTTTACGTATACATGTTTTGAAATGATAACTTCAGTTTTACTGATATGTTCTGTTTCAAAATCGTGTCTTGAGGAACCACCATGTTCATGTAAAATAGTTGTGTTTCTAGTCACGGCAATTTTGCCTTTTTTCTGGCTTATTTTTCTGCAGATTTCGACATCTTCAAAGTAGAGCCAATAGTCTTCGTTCCAGCCATTCACTCTATTGAACCAATCTTTGCTTATAAAAATCACGGCTCCTGTTACCCAGTCAGGATAAAATAATTCTTCTTTGGCGTTGAAAATTATCTCTATTCTTTTTTTTATTATTTTCCTGTGAAAGAACCGGCTTGTTCCAAAAATCTGTACAAGTGATGGGAAAATATTTTTTTGATTAAAGAAACGGTTTTTTTTATCAACCTGTAAGCAGGATAATATCCCGATATCGGAATGATTATGATATGTTGTATAAAGTGTGTTAAGCGTTTCGGGCGAAATTATAGTGTCAGGATTCAGAAATAAAAAATAATTCCCTTTTGCTTCTTTAGCACCTAAATTACATCCATTTGCAAAACCGGAATTAGTTGTGTTTCTGATGAAAATAAAATCTTTAAATTCATTTTGAAACAAATCGAATTTTCCGTCATTCGAAAAATTATCGACAATGATTACTTCAAAATTTATTTTTGTTTTATCTATTGATAATAAGGATTCGAGACAGTTATGTAATGGCTTCCAACTTCGGTAGTTGACTATTATAATTGAAACGTCCATTAATATAATGAGATAAGTTTTTGATGAATTTGATTATGTAAATTACAATGCTGATATGCTGACGGTATTGTTAATTGTTATTTATGAAAAAGTCAATTTTGTCCTTGAACAATTCAGGCGGAAGCAGCTGATACAAGGAGGCTGAATTTTTCTTTATTTCGCTATGATTAATTTCGTCACTAAAGAGCTCAGGCCTGAAATCTTTTAAATGTACTGATATATATCTTAATCCATCTTCAAAAGTTGCCCAGATTTTCTTTTCAACAAAAGGTGAAAAAATGGTGAATGCAGGCTTGTTTAATGCTTTTGCCATATTGATTGCTCCTCCATCATTTCCAATAATCAAATCGCATTGATTCATTATGGCTATGAATGATCTTAAATCTTTGCCAAATAAATCAAAATGTATTTTTTCCTGAGTTTCTTTGGAGCAGGAGTTATAAATTATTTTAGCGTCTTCAATTTGACTTTCAAAGTAATTAAAAAGTATGTTTACGTCTTTATGGCTGGCAGCATATTCAACAATTTTTGTCATGTATTCCAAGGGATATGTTTTGTTTTTTTCACTTCCCAGCAAACTGATCATTATTGTTTTTCTGTCCCTGTTTATATTGTGTTTTTCAAAAAGAGAAATGGTTTTTTCATTTTCTTCAGCACTTATGAATAATTTAGGATAGGGATCTATTTTGTTTTTATCTAATTTTAATGGTTCCAGTAATAAAAGCCTATTGTCAATAGCAAATCCATATTTTGGAGTTTCGGTATTTTCAAAGCGCTTTAAATTGTGGGTGTAAAATAATGAGGTGTACCATTTGTGATATGCTATTTTGATATTGGAACCTGCAAACATTGTAATTAAATTTGTTTCTAATTTATTGTAAACATCAATTACAACATCGTATTTTTTTGCTCTGATTTTAAAAATAAACTTAAAAAGAGAAAAATAATTTTTTCTGGTTTTATGAGATAATGGAATTACGTTATCAATATATGGATTTCCTATCAGTACATCAACACTATTGGTATAACACATGTAATCAATTGTATACAGCGGAAATTGTTTTTTTAAATTATTACATATTATTGTGCTTGTAAGTACGTCACCAATTCTTTTTTGTTGAATAACTAAAATTCTCATATTTAATAAACTTAATTTGAGTGCTAAAATACAAAGTATTTATAGATATTTGCGGAAGCTGGATTATAAATGGAGCAATCTAGCAGAAAAAACTATATTTTTGTGTAAGCAAAATAAAAGATTACAATGGCAATAAGTGGTTTAGTTATTACTTTCAATGAGGAAAAAATGATAGGAAAGTGTATTGATGCACTTTTCAGGGTTTGTGATGAAGTAATTATAGTCGATTCATTAAGTAAAGACCGAACGGTTGAAATAGCTAAAGCAAAAGGAGCTATTGTCATTGAACAGCCTTTTCTGGGCGATGGTCCACAGCGCTCTCATGGATTGCCTTTCTGTAAAAATGACTGGATTCTCAATTTGGATGCCGATGAATTTTTAGACAAGGATGCTGAGGATTATATTTTAAAAAAAGAATATTTAAAAGGTAATTTTGACGGATTAAGTTTTAGGGTCAAGAATTTTCTGGGAGATAAATTAATAGACTTTTCGGGCTGGTATCCAGATCATAAAGTGCGTTTTTTTAATAAAAAAACAGCCAGGCCATCAGATTCTATGGTGCATCAGACTATTGTAACTACCAATGAAAAAAATGTTCCAGTTCATATTCTGCATTATGGCTGGGATTCATTTGATCAGATTATAGCAAAGAAAAATCAATACTCAGGCTGGCATGCACAACAGCTTTTTGATGAAGGAGTAAGGATAAGTGCCTATAAGCCATTGCTTAATGGAACTGTAGCATTTGTTCGCTGTTATTTCTTCAAAAAAGGTTTTTTAAATGGATTGGACGGATTGACAATTGCTATGATTCAAGCTTTTTTTTCGTATATGAAATATGCCAAGCTGATTAAAATACAAAAGAAAAACCGTTCTTGATTATTCGAAGATTCTCACCAGCATTAATCGAAATAAAAAAGCCATTTAAATTGAATGAAATCAATCTAAATGGCTTTTTTGTTTATTATTCTGTGTGTTTAAAGAGTTAAAGCATTATTTGTTACTCTTTCATAGAAAGTCTGTATGTATGCTTTTATAAAGTTTGACATTTGATCCGTTCTTTTGGGATCTTTGTTTAACAGATTGTCTTTTAGATAAACATCTTTTTTCCAGTTGTATAAACCAATTGGCTGATTATTGGCAAAAGCCAGATAATAATCATCCCGAATATAATGGTAAGTACCTTGAAGATAATAGACCACAAAATTTTCTTTTGATTTATAACTTTTGCCAAAACTTACCATCTCTGTTTTGATGTTCAGGTAGTCCAAAATACTTGGCATAATATCAATCTGCTGGAAATTATTTTCATTAACGCCAACAAATTTAGGATCCGACGGGTCAAAAAATAAGATTGGAATACTGAATAACCCAATGTTTGTTCTGTCGAGCTCTCGGTCTCCTTCAGAAGAGGTGTGATCTGAGGATATAACAAAAAGTGTATTCTTGTACCAGCTTTGTCTGGAAGCTGTTTTAAAAAATTGACGCAGCGAAAAATCAGTATAGCCAATGCATTCCTGTATAACTGTAGTGCCTTTAGGAAATTTTCCAGTATATTTTTCTGGTATTTTATAAGGGTTATGAGAGGAGATTGTAAATATTGAACTGAAAAAAGGCTGTTTGAAACTGGTTAGTTTATTGCAGAAAAACTGCATAAAATCTTCGTCATAAATGCCCCATTTCCCATCAAAAGCTTCCTTTCCTACATATTCATCTTTGCCATAATAATTGTCAAAACCAGCTATTTTTGCATATTGGTCAAAATTTTGACTGCCGTTAAAAGCGCCATGAAAAAATGATGTATTGTAACCTTCCTTTTTTAAAATTACTGGAAGACCATGTATTTTGTTTAAAGAAAAACTAGAAGAAATAAAAGAGTTATTCATTAAGCTTGGTATACTTGACAGTATCGAAGGAACTGCATCTATAGAAGCTTTTCCGTTAGCAAATCCATTTTTAAAATAATACGATTTTGTTATCAATGAGTCCAAAAAAGGAGTACAGCCTCTGCCAACATTTTCGTCACCAAAACTTTCTAAAATGATAACCACTACATTTTTTTTTATTTTTGGCTGACTTGGATTCAAGCTTATTTTCGGAGAATATATTGAGGCAAGTTCATTTTCTTTAAAATAATTTACTTTGTCGATATCTTCTTTTTTTGCAATTGTTTTCAGGATACAGAATGGTGTATTTAGTATCAATGCCGAATTTCCTAGTTCTCCATAAACGACTGCATCAACAATTTTGATTGGTTTTTTTCGGAATCCTCCTCGAGATGTAAGCAGTCCAGCGGCAATTGCAAGAATGAGTATAGTGTATTGTTTTATTAAAATATTTTTTGTCAGATTTTCAATTGGGCTTTTTTGTTTAAAATCAGCAAGCAATTTCCAAAACAGGAAGCTAAATATTAGAAATGCCACGCCAATGTACCAGAACTCTCTCAGAAAAGAAGGAATCAGCCCTATGGCTTCCCGTTCCATTCCCTTGGCAGTAATCATGCTGAAAGTACTTCTTTTGCCTGTAAACTTATAATAGATTGTATCAATAAAATTGGTTGCAATGAATAGAAGGTTTACTGTGTAAAAAGATATTTTTAGCCATTTTTGATAGCTGTCTTTGTATTTGAAATTACCAGGGAGCAAATGAGCAATTACAAATATGATATTCAAATAGGCAATTGCTGCAAAATCAAATAAAAGACCGCCTTTAAAAGTTTTTAGATTAAAAGTATGGAAAGCAGAAGTGTTCATGTAGAAAAAGAATACTCTGGATGCCTGGTATATTAATACAACTAATAATAAGCGTTTTAGCAGAACGATGCTAATGTTTTTGTAATTGTTCATTTATAATTGTCTTTAGATTTAGAGCTGGGCTAAGGCTTTGTGTCTGGCAGTAAATGACCAGTGGAAATGGTTTTGTAAATTAATGTCAGATCTGGATGATTTTTGTATTATAACAGATAATATTTAACGACAAATTCCAATTGACAATTCAATTGGAATTTGGTTTTATTTATTTTTTTAAAATTTAAACCGCTACATCATATTCGCGAAGAGCATTGTTTAATGATGTTTTCAAATCAGTTGAAGGTTTACGCGTACCAATGATTAAGGCACAAGGAACTTGAAATTCGCCAGCAGCAAACTTTTTAGTATAACTTCCAGGAATTACCACCGAGCGAGCAGGTACAAAACCTTTCATTTCAACAGGAGTTTCTCCGGTAACATCAATGATTTTAGTTGAAGCAGTCAAACATACATTCGCTCCAAGAACAGCTTCTTTGCCTACGTGAACGCCTTCAACAACGATACATCTAGATCCAACGAATACACCGTCTTCAATGATAACCGGTGCAGCCTGCAATGGCTCTAAAACACCGCCGATTCCAACACCGCCGCTCAAGTGAACGTCTTTACCAATCTGAGCACAGCTTCCAACAGTTGCCCAAGTATCAACCATTGTTCCAGCATCAACATAAGCACCAATGTTTACATAACTTGGCATCATAATTACACCGCTTGAAATGTAAGCGCCGTAACGGGCAGAAGCTCCAGGAACTACACGAACTCCTTTTGCAGCATAGTCTCTTTTCAATAACATTTTGTCATTGTATTCGAAGATTCCAGCTTCCCACGTTTCCATTTTTTGAATAGGGAAGTACATTACAACAGCTTTCTTAACCCATTCGTTTACCTGCCATCCGTTACCTTTTGGTTCGGCAACACGTAATTTTCCTGAGTCCAATAATTCAATAACTTCTCTGATAGCATCAGTAGTTTTTGTTTCCTGAAGTAAAGCACGGTTTTCCCAAGCTTGTTCTATAATTGATTGTAATTCGTTCATTTTTGATAAAATTTTTGGCAAATATACCATTTTTAACCAATAGCAAAAAAGGGAAATGGAGTGAAAATGTTATATATTTGTAGTTCAAATAATAGTATTATGGAAACGATTCGATTAGAATTTCAGCCCAAAATTAAAGCGAAAATCTTGGAGTTATTGAGTTCATTCTCTTCTGATGAATTGAACATAATTCAGGAAGATGAAAATTTTGATGAAAACAAGAAAAAACTTAATACTGCTTACGCTAAACTCAAAAGCGGTACAACAAAATTTTATTCTATAGATGAAGTAGATGCAATACTTGAAGAAACAATTTCTAAGTATGAGGATTAGACTTCAAGAAGATTTTTTGTTTGAATTAAATAACCAAGTTCATTATATTTCTAAAGATAAGCCGATTGCTGCGAGAAAGTTTAAAACTGACTTGTTGAAAAATATCAAGAAAGATTTAGTAAGACCATTTCATTTTAAAAAATCAATTTATTTTGACGATGAAAATATAAGAGATTATATTTTTAAAGGTTATGTAGTTGTTTATGAGGTGGATATTGAGAAGAAGATAGTTTCTGTTTTCGGTTTCATAAAATACAAAGAGACATTATAAAATGCCAAGAATACTATCCATAGATTACGGACAAAAACGAACAGGAATCGCTGTTACCGATGAATTTCAGATTATTGCGTCTGGACTTACAACCATTCCTTCTGAAACTGCAATTGCTTTTTTGAAAGACTATTTTTCCAAGGAAAAGGTAGAAGCAGTTCTTATCGGTGAGCCCAAGCAGATGAACGGTGACCCTTCGCAGAGTGCTTCAATAATAAAGGGGTTTGTAACTCATTTTACCAATCATTTTCCTGATATGAAAGTCATCCGGGTTGATGAGCGTTTTACTTCAAAAATGGCTTTTCAGACAATGATAGACAGCGGACTTAATAAAAAACAGCGCCAAAATAAGGCACTTATTGATGAGATTTCGGCAACTATTATGCTTCAGGATTATTTAAACCAAAAATAATACAATTAATATAACAAACGGCTGTTTCGTTTTGGTGTTTTGTAACTGAAAAATAATTTTTTTTTGTGATTTTTAGAGCTAATTTTGCAACTTCTTAAAAAAATACAAAAATGTCCGATACAACAATACGATCCAATTCAGATGTAGTTTTAATTGGAGCAGGAATTATGAGTGCTACACTAGGTGTGATTTTAAAAGAGCTGCAGCCTGATTTAAAGATTGATATTTACGAAAGATTGGATGTCGCAGCAGCCGAAAGTTCGGATGCATGGAATAATGCAGGAACTGGCCATTCGGCTTTTTGTGAACTCAATTATACTCCAGAAGGTCCTGACGGAAAAATAAATCCCAACAAAGCAATCAGTATTGCTGAACAATATGAAGTTTCCAGACAGTTTTGGTCTTATTTAGTTCAGAAAGGAAAATTGACTGCTCCAGAAGACTTTATAAAAAGTATTCCTCATATCAGTTTTGTCTGGGGTGATGCTAATGTTGCTTTTCTAAAAAATAGATTTGAAGTTTTGCAGTCCAATCCTCTTTTTGCCGAAATGATTTTTAGTACTGATGCTTCCGAATTGCAAAAATGGATGCCTTTAGTAATGGAGGGCAGAAATCCAGATGAAAAAGTAGCTGCAACTTCAATGAAAATTGGTACCGATGTAAATTTTGGAACTTTGACACGCAACATGCTGGCTTATTTGACAAAACTCGATAATGTTACGATACATTATAGTCATGAGGTTAAGAAGCTAAAGCAGAGAGATGACAAAACCTGGAGAATAAAAATTACAGATCTGGTTTCTAATGAAAAGAAAAAAGTATATACTAAATTCGTATTTATTGGCGCTGGCGGAGGTTCATTGCCTTTGTTAGAAAAAGCAAATGTACCCGAAGGAAAAGGATATGGAGGTTTCCCAGTCAGCGGTCAATGGCTAAAATGTACCAATCCCGAAGTAATAGCAAAACATCAGGCAAAAGTATATGGAAAAGCGAGTGTTGGTGCACCGCCAATGTCTGTTCCTCATGTTGATACCCGAATGATTGATGGAGAAAGAGCATTGCTTTTTGGTCCGTTTGCAGGATTTTCAACCCGATTTTTAAAAAATGGATCCTACTCTGACTTGCCGTTGTCTATAAAACCAGATAATGTAATCCCTATGATTGTTGCTGGGTATAAAAATATTCCGCTTACTAAATATCTGATTGAACAGGTTCGTCAGTCTCCAAAAGACCGAATTAAGGCACTGCGTGAATATGTTCCTGGTGCAAGAACCAAAGACTGGAAACTGGAAAGAGCCGGACAGCGCGTTCAGGTTATCAAAAGAGACGAGGAGTTAATTGGGAAATTAGAATTTGGTACCGAAATTATCAATACAAATGATGGAACTCTAGCAGTTTTATTAGGAGCTTCGCCTGGAGCTTCTACAGCAGTTTCTATTATGGTTGAGCTGGTAAGCAAATGTTTCCCGGAGCAGTTTAATTCTCCAGAATGGCAGGAAAAAGTGAAAGCGATGATTCCTTCTTTTGGGCAGGCTTTAAATGAAAACCCGGAATTATTGGCAAGCCTAAGAAATAAAACGGCAGAAGTTTTAAAATTGAATTAAAATCTGCGGGCTTTTTATAGTACATTGCATAAAACAATCAATGACAGCTGTTGGATTCAAATGAAACTAAAGCTGTCATTTCTTTATAGATCCTCCATTAGTTTTTTGGTATTTTTTAGAATTCCTTCGGATAAATTGGTGAGCCAGATTAATTGTTCTATAACCAATTGGGCTTCCTGCATTTTTAACGCAAAAGCTTTTTCGTCTATTTCATTTCTTTCTTTTAATTCATTCTTGCGGATATTTTTCAATTCGGTAAATCGATTGGCCAGTTCTTCTTTGGTAATTTCATTGGGGTCAACAACTGTTTCTTTTTTTAAATAAGTAATTGACTGATCTAGATTTTTAAGGACTTTTTCTACCACAATTGTCAATGCTCGTGAGGATGGAGTAGTTTTGTGTGATTGGGTATAAGTTCCTAATGAAGCTGTCGATGAAAGCAGGGAATGATTAAGTTCGGTCAATTTATAAAGCAATAGCATATTCTTTTGTTTTGACTTCGGTTCCTGCGACATCCTTTGGAATGAAGCCATAAGATTGCCAATTTCGATAAAAGCATTTTTTCTTGCCAGCCGATAGGAAGTAGGAACTTCGCCTTTTTTGGTGTAATAAGTAAAAATTTCTTTTAAATAATCTCTATTTGCAATAATCGATTTTTCCAAGTATTGCGGTGCTTTAATATATTCCCAAGACGGCCATAAAAAATGATTGGCAAAATAAGCAATAGAGGCTCCCGTTAATGTGTCAATTACCCTGAACTGAATTACATAAAGGTAATCTGTTGTTAATATACCGTAGATGCATACAATATACATGGTTACAAAAGTGGCACTCACTGTATAATTGGTCTGAGCAAACGCAAAACCAAGAAACATGCAAAGGATTGCTAAGATACTTAATAACAGATGGTTTGGTAATAGTGATAAAATACTGAATGCTATTATACCACCCACGACCGTTCCTATAGCTCGCTGTATGGATCGCTGTTTAGTAAGTCCATAACCAGGTCTCATAATAATGATGATTGTCATCAAAATCCAATACACATTTTGAAAAGGAAGAATTTTGCCTGCTATTCCTCCCAGAATAATCGCAACAGTCAATCGGAGGGAATGCCTGAAAATTGTCGATGAAAAACTGATATTCTGAATCAGGGTACTTATTGGATAGTATTGGGGAGTCAAAAATTTCTCTAAATCCTTGTCTTTTCCTTTAAAGTCATAATTATTTGCTACTGATGTAAAAGCGCGCTCAATGATTTTGATTTTTTCGATCTGTTTCTCGGCATATTCCAGCATAGTCTTTAGCATTAAAACACCTTCCGAAGCTTCAGCTTTTCCCAATTCATTTTCATATACAGTTATAGCATTTTCCAAAGCCGATAAATGTTCACGCAATGTGTGTTCAGGAATATAGTTTGTTCTTTTTACAATGTTTTTGGATAACTGTTTTAATGTTGAAGCCAAATTATAAGCAAGGCTTTGATAAGTAGCAAGGGTTTTTGGATGTTTTTCAAATTTCTGATGTAATTTATTGTGGTCAAAAGAGGTCGATAGTGCAAGCTCTAATATTTCTAACAATGAAATAAATACAATCAGCATTTTTCTATTTTGATGGGAAGAAACGGCGCTGATTTGTTTCCCAATAAGCACTCTTCGGATGTTATGATGTATGTCGTTGAGCTCCACCTGAAGATGCAGTTGTTTTTCGAGGATTGCTTTTCTGTTGGCTGTGCTATTCCATAAATCTCCCCTCAATTTAAGATATTTGGCTGTTAATTTGATGCAATCTGCGACTTGCAATTCGGCATAGCGATACGGTTTTATATAGTGAAACAATAATGAAATAAGCAGATAAAACAATCCGCCCGCAAGTATTAAGCCAGAGTATTGGATCATTTCCCATCCGGTATGCATGTGTGCAAAAGATAATGATGCCGATAGTAATGCCGAAAACGAAGTGAATGTAGCCCTTTGGCCATATACTGAAAGCATTGCCAAAATGAATATCAGCATAGGGAAAAGAGGATAAAAAACAAAAGGCAGCGGATAAGTCAGATTGATTAATAAATTGACCCCGGCAACCAAAAACGCAGTGACAATGATTCCGTTTATTTTATGTTTTAAACTGCTTGGAATATCAGATGGATAAGTCAGGAAAGTTCCCAGTGCAATAGTGAAACCTATTTCAAAATGATTGAGATAAGTACAGATTAATACTGGAATCACTGCCGATATAGTTGCTTTTAGAGCATTGGTAAAATAAGTGCTGTCAGTGAATTTTTCTATTTTGTCAATCATCTAATTTGATTTTATACAAAGCTGAGCGGCAAAGGCTTTGTACTGTTTTATTTAATCTATCTAATGTGATAATACAAAAATATGCTAATTATTATAGAGAGATAAGTCATTATCTATTTTTTTACTACTTTTGCGACCTTAATTATATGGTTTTTTTCCCTTTATTTAAGCTAGACATTAACAAAAAACAAATCAAATGATATTACCAATTATAGGATATGGTGATCCTGTTTTACGAAAAGTAGGAGAGGAATTGACTCCAGATTATCCAAATTTGAAAGAGATAATTGCAAACATGTACGAAACCATGTATAATGCAAGTGGTGTTGGCCTCGCAGCTGAGCAAGTTGGTTTGTCATTGCGATTGTTTGTTATCGATACGACTCCGTTTAGTGATGATGATGACCTGGAAGATAAGGAGCAAAAAAAGTTAAATGGATTCAAAAAGACTTTTATCAATGCCAAAATAATAAAAGAAGAAGGTGAAGAATGGGCTTTTAATGAAGGCTGTTTGAGTATTCCTGATGTTCGCGAAGATGTTTACAGAAAGCCAACCGTTACTATTGAATACTGCGAAGAAGATTTTGTTATGAAGACAGAAGTTTTTGATGGTTTAATTGCAAGGGTTATTCAGCACGAATACGATCATATAGAGGGAATTTTATTTACCGATAAAATTTCATCTTTGAAGAAACGTTTGATTCAAAAGAAATTAAAAAATATTACCGAAGGGAAAACATTTCAGGATTACAGAATGAAGTTTTTTGCCAAAAAAGGGAGATAATTTTAGGTAAGCAGTGTTCAGTTTTTAGTATTCAGTTAAAAAATAAATAAAATAAAAATGAGTTTAGAGAAAATATTATCGATTTCAGGAAAGCCGGGTTTATATGTTTTAAAAATACAGACACGTACAGGCTTTGTTGCTGAATCATTATTGGACGGAAAAAAAATCACGGTAAGTTTAAAAAGCAATGTAAGTTTATTGTCTGAAATTTCTATTTATACTTACGATGCCGAAAAACCTTTGGCAGAAATCATGCAGAATATTGCTAAAAAAGAAAACGGTGGACAGACAATTTCTCATAAAGAAGACAATGCAGCCTTGTTGGCTTATTTTAGAGAAGTATTACCAGAGTATGATGAAGAAAGAGTGTACGCATCTGATGTAAAAAAAATCGTAAGCTGGTACAATACACTTCAGGCAAAAGGATTATTGGTTGATGAAGCTCCAGCTGCGGCAGCCGAAGAAACTCCTCCAGCAGCTGCAGAAGCAGTTGAGGAAAAACCAAAAACTCCCGCCAAAAAAGCCCCAGCAAAGAAAGCTTCAGCTAAGAAGGAATAATAAAAGTCCTTGGTAAATAGCAATTGGCTTTTAGTCAATGCTAATTGTAAATTACTAATCACTAAAATATAATCCTGTCAAGATGATTTCCTGACAGGATTTCTTATTTTTACAAAAAAACAAAAGCCTGATGAATACTAGACAAAAGCAGCTGCAAGCCTTCGAACGATTATTAGATATTATGGATGATCTGCGTGAAAAATGTCCTTGGGACAAGAAACAGACCATGCAGACCCTTCGTCATTTGACTATCGAAGAAACTTACGAATTGGGTGATGCAATCTTGGATAATGATTTAGGTGAAGTAAAAAAGGAACTTGGAGATTTATTGCTGCATATTGTTTTTTATGCCAAAATAGGCAGTGAAACAAACGATTTTGATATGGCTGATGTGTGTAATGATATCTGCGAAAAACTCATTCACAGACATCCGCATATTTACAGTGATGCTGTGGTTAAAGATGAGGAAGAAGTAAAGCAGAATTGGGAAAAATTAAAGCTGAAAGAAGGCAAAAAATCAGTTCTTGAAGGTGTTCCAAGAAGCTTGCCGGCACTTGTAAAAGCCAGCCGGATTCAGGATAAAGTAAAAGGTGTGGGGTTTGATTGGGATGAACCGCATCAGGTTTGGGACAAGGTACAGGAGGAATTACAAGAATTGCAAGACGAGGTTGCTGTTGGAGATCAAGATAAAATGGAATCCGAGTTTGGAGATGTTTTATTCTCGATGATCAATTATGCACGATTTTTAAAGATAAATCCCGAAGATGCCCTGGAACGAACCAATAAAAAATTCATCAAGCGTTTTCAATATTTAGAAAGCAAAGCTGATGAATCAGGAAAACCTTTAATGGATATGTCACTTGCCGAAATGGATGTTTTCTGGAATGAAGCGAAGAAGCTTTAATATAATATTCAGTATTCAGATTGCAGATTTTGTAATTGGAAAGCAGAATTTTCAGATGTTCAGTCATATCTGCATCGCACAATCTTTGTCAGCTGAACACTGAAATCTGACTACTGTTAACTTTCTTTAATCGGCAATTTTTTTCAGCTTATTGATGTCTTTCAGAACAATTTTTTTCCCAACAAGTTCAATTAAATCCAATTTTTTAAAATCAGATAATAATCGGATACAGCTTTCGGTTGCGGTGCCGATCATGCTGGCTAATTCATCTCTGGAGAGTTGAATTTTCAAGGTTTTGTCGGTATTGGTTCCAAAAGTTTCATGCAGATAAATCAGGGTTTCGGCTAATCTTTCCTTTACCGATTTCTGAGCCATATTGACCATATGATCATCTGCTGATCTTAAATCGCCACAAATTGTTTTCATAACATTCATTGAAAACTGATTGTTTTTGTCGAAGAAATTCAATATTTCATTTTTGGGGATGAAACAAACCTGCATATCTTCTAATGCTATGGCACTCAAATTAGCGGGTTCATCACTAATCATAGAACGCTGACCTAGTAATTCTCCTTTTGCAACTAATTTTACAATATGATCTTTTCCGTTGGGACTTAATTTTGTTAGTTTACAAACTCCGTCTTTAATACAGAATATACCATTTACATTATCTCCTTCTTCAAAAATATTTTCTCCTTTTTTGATGGTTTTAGAGGTTTTACATTCAGAGATTCTTATAAGCTCATCTTTGTTTAGCGCTTTCAAAGAACTAAATTCCCTAACGATACATTGTTCACATTTACTCATAATGAAATAGGATTTTCGTTTGCAAAGTTATACATTTATATGATAATTATCATTGTTTTTAACATAATGAATTGACTATTTTTGCATGCTCAAATTAAAGCCTGTTTATGAGTAATAATAACTGTTTCCATTGTGGTTTAGATATCGTAAAAGAGGATAAAATTGTCTTCGATCAAAAAGATTTTTGCTGCAATGGATGTAAAACTGTTTACGAAATTTTCAGCCTTAATGACATGACCTGTTATTATGATTTCGAAAAATCTCCTGGTGCCACTCCACAGGATATTAATGGCAAGTATGATTTTTTAGACAATGAAAGTATAGTTTCAAAACTATTGGAATTTCAGGAAGATTCAACTGCAATTATTTCGCTTAGTATTCCGCATATACATTGCAGTTCCTGTATTTGGATTTTAGAAAATTTACAGCGTCTTCAAAAAGGAATAAATACTTCTCAGGTCAATTTTCCCGAAAAGAAAGTCCGAATCAATTACAATCCAGAGATTGTTACACTAAAAAGTATCGTTCATTTATTAAGTTCTATCGGGTATGAACCTTATATCAGTTTAGAAAATTATGAAACCGGCAAGAACAATGTTGATAGAAGCCTGACCTATAAACTGGGTGTTGCATTCTTTTGTTTTGGAAATATAATGCTGCTTTCTTTCCCTGAATATTTTGAGGTAAAGGAATATTGGCTGGATAATTACAAGCCATTTTTCCGATGGTTAATTTTTGCTTTATCGCTGCCATCTTTCTTCTATTCGGCAAGCGGTTATTATGTTTCGGCATATAAAAGCATAAAATCCAAAATGCTGAATATTGATATTCCAATTGCCTTGGGTATTGTCGTGATGTTTATCCGTAGTACATTTGATATAGTAATGGATTACGGTTCGGGTTTTTTCGACAGTCTTACAAGTTTGATATTTTTTATGTTATTGGGGAAAATGTTTCAAATCAAAACCTACAGTTTTTTGAGTTTTGAAAGAGATTTTAAATCTTATTTTCCAATTGCCATTACCAAAATAAATAGTGACAGCAGCGAGGAAAGCATTCCTGTTTATGAAATTGAAAAAGGAAATCGTTTACTGATTCGCAATCAGGAGTTAATCCCTGTGGATGGAATTTTAATATCGGATAAAGCCGAAATTGATTATAGTTTTGTAACAGGCGAAGCCATTCCGATCACCAAAAAATCGGGTGATAAGGTTTTTGCCGGAGGAAAGCAAATTGGGAAAGTGATCGAAATGGAAGTTTTGCACACTGTTTCTCAAAGTTACCTGACCCAATTGTGGAGCAACGATGTTTTTCAGAAAAGAGTGGAGCAAAAACATAAAACTATTACCGACAGTATCAGCCGTTATTTTACGCCAATTCTTTTATTGATTGCATTTGCTGGATTTGGTTATTGGATATTTATTGATGCCAATACTGCTTTCAATGTTTTTACAGCTGTTTTAATAGTGGCGTGTCCCTGTGCATTGGCACTGACCGCTCCTTTTACCATGGGCAACATGTTGCGGATTTTTGGCAATAAATATTTTTATCTCAAAAATGCTTTGGTAATTGAACAATTGGCCAAAGTAGATACAATTGTTTTTGATAAAACAGGAACAATAACTACCAATATGAAATCGAATATTTCGTACCAAGGCAAAGAGTTTAATGAAGATAATGCTATGATTATTAAAAGTGTTCTTCGTGCTTCCAACCATCCTTTGAGCCGTATGCTGTATGATTTTTTGCCTGAAACCAAGAGATTAAAGCTGGATTCATTCGAAGAAATTACAGGAAAAGGTATTCTGGCAGAAATAAACGGAGTTTCTGTACAAATGGGTTCAGCAGATTTTGTTAATGAGGCTGTGAAGGATCAGGCCCAGCAGACAGCTATTCATATAAAAATAGGTGGGAAATATTTTGGAAAATATATTTTCAATAATGAGTACAGAGAAGGCCTTTCTGAATTATTCGGCAAATTGAGTACTCAATATCAGGTAAAAGTTTTATCTGGAGATAATGAAGGTGAACGTAGTTTATTGGAATCTATTTTACCAAGTGGTACCGAAATGATTTTCAATCAAAAACCCGAACAGAAACTTGAATTTATAAAAGCTTTGCAAGTGCAGGGAAAAAATGTAATGATGGTAGGTGATGGACTTAATGATGCTGGTGCTTTGGCGCAAAGCAACGTTGGGATATCTATTTCTGAGAATGTAAATGTTTTTTCGCCAGCATGTGATGCGATTTTGGATGCAAGAGAATTTAAAAAACTGCACTATTTTTTAAAATTGTCCAAAAAAGCTATTACTACAATAAAAATCAGCTTTGGTCTGTCGCTTTTATATAATGTCGTAGGATTGTCTTTTGCAGTTACAGGAAACCTTTTGCCATTAGTAGCGGCCATCATTATGCCTTTGAGTACAATTACGATAGTTAGTTTTGTGACTGTAATGAGTAATTTTTACGCTAAAAAAATTGTATAGCACGTTACATAAATTATTTATTTTTTTTTCATAATTTTAACATATTAGATTAAATATGATAATTGTCATTTTTTGTAAAAAGTGATACATATAAATTTGTTCAACTAAATATTTAGGATTATGAGCGTTATCTATTTATTGATTGCCATCAGCATTTTTGTAGCCATCGGATTTTTTATAGCATTTGTTTTTGCTGTAAAATCGGGGCAGTATGATGACGATTATACTCCATCGGTCAGAATTCTCTTTGATGATGAATTAATTAAGTCTTCCTCAAATAAATCTAAAATTAAGAGCTAAATTACTCTTTAATCTTTTGTTCATCACTAATACTTTTTTTAAACAATTTTAAAAACAATTATAAATATGGAAATGGAACAATTTTATTATGACAACAAAATTGTAAAGAAGTTCATTTATGCTACCATACTATTTGGAGTAGTCGGAATGCTGGTTGGCCTTATACTGGCCGTTATGTTTCTTTTTCCAAACATGACCGATGGTATTTCGTGGCTTAGTTTTGGCAGGTTGAGACCTTTGCATACCAATGCTGTTATTTTTGCGTTTGTAGGTAATGCAATGTTTGCGGGTGTTTATTACTCGCTGCAGCGTTTGCTGAAAGCCAGAATGTACAGTGATTTTTTAAGTAATCTGAATTTTTGGGGTTGGCAGTTAATAATTGTTGCGGCAGCTGTTTCACTTCCATTGGGATATACTTCTTCAAAAGAGTATGCCGAATTGGAATGGCCTATAGATATTGCCATTGCCTTGATATGGGTCGCTTTCGGAATCAATATGATTGGTACGATGCTAAAAAGAAGAGAGCGCCACTTGTATGTTGCCATCTGGTTTTATTTAGCCACATTTATAACTGTTGCGGTATTGCATATTTTCAATAGTCTGGAATTACCAATTTCTGGAATGAAAAGTTATTCTGTTTATGCAGGAGTTCAGGATGCATTGGTGCAATGGTGGTATGGTCACAATGCGGTAGCTTTTTTCCTGACCACACCTTATTTGGGATTAATGTATTATTTTGTGCCTAAAGTGGCAAACCGTCCTGTATATTCTTATAGATTGTCTATTATTCACTTCTGGTCACTAATATTTTTATACATCTGGGCAGGTCCACACCATTTATTATATTCTGCTTTGCCAAACTGGGCTCAAAATTTAGGAGTTGTATTCTCTGTAATGCTGATCGCTCCATCTTGGGGAGGTATGATTAACGGACTATTGACTTTAAGAGGTGTTTGGGACAAAGTACGTGTAGAACCAGTATTGAAGTTTTTTGTCGTTGCTATGACAGGTTATGGTATGGCAACTTTTGAAGGGCCGATGCTTTCTCTTAAAAATGTAAATGCTATTGCGCATTATACTGACTGGATTATTGCACACGTACACGTTGGAGCGTTGGCGTGGAATGGTTTTATGGCTTTTGGTATTATTTATTGGTTAGTTCCAAGAATGACTAAGACTACCTTATTTTCAACCAAATTGGCTAATTTCCATTTCTGGGTTGGAACTTTAGGAATTATATTATATGCCTTGCCTTTATATTTAGCAGGTTTTCTTCAGGCTTCAATGTGGAAACAATTTAATCCAGACGGTACTTTAACGTATGGTAATTTCCTTGAAACCGTTACACAGATTATGCCAATGTATTGGATGAGAGCTATAGGAGGTTCTCTTTACCTAATTGGAATGCTGACATTAGTTTACAATATCATCCAAACAGTAAGAGCTGGACAGGAAGTAGAAGATGAACTGGCAGAAGCTCCTGCATTGCAGACTATTAAATCTGGAAGATTAAAAGGCGAAAAATACCATTCCTGGTTAGAAAGAAAACCAATCAAAATGGCTTTGTTTGCTACAGTTGCAATATTGATTGGTGGAATTATTCAGATTGTTCCAACCATTATGGTGAAATCGAATATCCCTACAATTACAAGTGTTAAGCCATATTCTCCATTGGAATTAGAAGGCCGCGATTTATACATCCGCGAAGGCTGTGTAGGATGCCATTCACAATCTGTTCGTCCATTTAGAAGTGAAGTGGAACGTTACGGGCCACAGTCCAAAGCTGGAGAATTTGTGTACGATCACCCATTTTTATGGGGTTCAAAACGAACTGGTCCTGATTTGTTAAGAGTTGGTGGAAAATACAATGACAACTGGCATTTTAATCACTTCTGGAGTCCTCAAAGTATTTCTGCAGGTTCAATTATGCCGGCTTATAAATGGCTGTTTGACAATAAAGCGATGGATACTTCCATGACTGAAAAGAAGATGAAAGCGATGGTAACTCTAGGTGTTCCTTATACAGATGCTCAGATTGCTAATGGACTGAAAGATTTAAGAACTCAGGCAATTGCTATTGAAGAGAGTCTTAAAAATGATCCTGACTTCGTAAAAAGTTATGAGGACAGCAAGAAAAAAGCTCTAGCAAAAGGCGAAAAATTTGTTCCTATGAACGAAAGAGAAATTGTAGCATTAATTGCTTATATGCAAAGACTTGGTACTGACATTAAAGTAAAAGAATAACTATAAAGATAATGTTATGTTTGAACAGATAAAACACAATATGGAAACGATTTCAGGTGTTGCCATATTTCCAATACTATCGCTGTTAATTTTCTTTTTCTTTTTTCTCGGTTTGGGAATTTGGGTATATTCATATAAAAAGGAAACAATAGACGAGATTAGTCAAATTCCTTTGGAAGATTAAATTGTACAATTTCAAAATATATAGATAATGAAATCGCCATGATTCAAAAAAAAACATAAATGAAGAATGGCGATAACATATTCCTTTAAAAAAATCAAATATTAACTACGTATGAAAAAAATTCCGTCTTACATAAGAGTTCTAGTTCTGTTTTTCCTCATTTTTGGAGCAATGGAATATTTTATCGATTCAGGAAACCAGCCGGCTTTCATAAAATATCCAATGGTTTCAGTTTTTTTATTTGTATTTCTTTTCCTTTTGATAGCAATCGAAATAACATTATCAGCAGTCGATAAAATAAATTTCCTATTATTGACAGAAGAGGAGAAAGAAAAAATAGCGCAACAAGAAGCTTTAGGATTACAAGGGGATAACTGGTTCCAAAAGCTGAAACAGAGTTTCACTCAATCTACTTCTGCCGAAGACGAAAAACAATTATTGATGGATCATGATTATGATGGAATCAAGGAATTGGATAATAATTTACCGCCTTGGTGGGTATATTTATTCTATGCCTGTATAGTTTTTTCCGCGATATACCTCGTTCGTTATGAAATTATGGGAGCTCCAGATCAAGAGGCTGAATTGAAAGCTGAAGTGGATCAGGCCAAAATTGAAGTAGCCGAATATATGAAAACTGCTCCAGACTTAATGGACGAAAAGACAGTTACCTTATTAACAGAACCAGCCGATTTAGATGCTGGAAAAGCAATTTTCACCACGAATTGCGTTGCTTGCCACAGAGCCGATGCCGGTGGGCAGATTGGTCCAAATTTAACTGACGATCACTGGATTTTGGGTGGCGGCATCAAGAATTTATTTCACACCATTACTAATGGAGGTCGTGATGGTAAAGGAATGATTGCATGGAAAGGAACTTTGAAACCAAAAGAAATTCAGGCGGTTGCAAGTTATATTATATCATTGAAAGGAAGCAACCCTAAAGATCCAAAAGCGCCAGAAGGCGATATATGGACAGAAGACGGTGCTTCGGTAACAGCTACAGCACCTGCAACAGCTGAATAGTAATAATTTATAAAAAAATAAAGAGCTTTGTCAAAATTCATTACTTTTGAGAAAGCTCTTTTTTAGTACTTAAAAAACACAAAAAATGTCAAGCAATCTAGACGAATCTTTTAGAGATACCATAGGAACTATTGATAAAGAAGGTCGCAGAAAATACATTTACCCCAAAAGGCCTTCCGGTAAGTTTTATGATTATAGAAAATGGCTCAGCTATTTTTTATTAGCTATTCTTATTGCTAATCCTTTTATAAAAATAAACGGAAATCAGTTTATGATGTTCAATGTTTTGGAACGCCGTTTTAATATTTTCAGTTTCCCGTTCTGGCCACAGGATTTTTACATTTTTGTATTGTTTATGGTTATTGGGGTCGTATTTGTTATTTTATTTACGGTTATTTTTGGAAGGATATTTTGTGGCTGGATCTGCCCACAGACTATTTTTATGGAAATGGTTTTCCGCAGGATTGAATATTGGATTGAAGGTGACAGGGGAGCACAGATCCGATTGGAAAAACAGGAATGGAACGCAGAGAAAATCAGGAAAAAATCGATAAAATGGTTTTTATTTCTAATGATTTCATTAATAATTGCCAATGTTTTTCTGGCTTATCTTATTGGAAGTGATGAATTGTTCCGTTTGATTGAAGAAGGTCCTATGGCACATTCAAGCAGTTTTGTGTCATTGCTTATTTTTACAGGTGTTTTCTATTTTGTTTTTGCGTGGTTCAGGGAACAGGTCTGTATAATTGCATGTCCTTACGGAAGATTGCAAGGTGTTTTATTGGATAAAAAATCCATCAATGTGGCCTATGATTTTGTTCGAGGAGAGAAAGAGCTGGGAAGAGCCAAATTCAATAAAAAAGAAGACAGAGAAGCATCGGGAAAAGGGGATTGTATCGATTGCAAACAATGCGTAAACGTATGTCCAACAGGGATTGATATCCGGAACGGAGTTCAGCTGGAGTGTGTGAATTGCACGGCTTGTATCGATGAGTGCGATACCATAATGGAAAGTGTAGGATTGCCTAAAGGTCTTATTCGGTACGCATCTGAAGATGAAATTGAAACCAAGGCCAAGTTTAAATTCACCGCCAGAATGAAAGGCTACACGGCAATTTTGGTTATATTAATTGGAATTCTTACTGGTTTACTATTTTTAAGATCAGAGGTTGAAGCCACGATTTTGAGATTGCCCGGACAATTATTTCAGCACAAGGGAGAAAATATCAGCAATATTTATACGTTTAAAATTATTAATAAGACGAATCACGATATCAATAATCTGCATTTTAAATTGGTTGGTATCAAAGGTACCTTAAAGGTGGTTGGTGTTCAGGAATTGAAGGTTCTCAAACGTGATATGTCCAGTGGAACGATGTTTATCGAAATCAATAGATTTTTGCTCGAAAGCGACAGAACCAAATTAGAGATTGATCTTTACGAAGGAGATAAAAAAATTGAGACAACCTACACTAATTTTTTAAGCCCGCGTAGTTTTGACTAGTCCATAGCTTGTAAAGTTCAGTAATCGGAATAATAATATAAAATTGATAAAATGAAAATTAGTTGGGGAACTTATATAGTGATTGCTTTTGCGTTGTTCATTAGCTTTATTATGTATTTTGTGATAAAAGTGCAGTCAGATAGTAAATATGATAATGATTTGGTTGTTGAAGAATATTACAAGCACGATGTTCACTTTCAGGATGAAATGGCTCGCATACAAAATGCACACGATTTAAAAGCAAAACCAGAAATTACAGTTGATGCCAATGGTGTGACGATTGCTTTCCCTGCTGATTTTACTCCAAAAGACATTAAGGGAACTGTGGCTTTATACAGAGCGTCCAATAAGAAATTTGATTTTCAGCTGCCTTTGTCATTTACAGATTCGGCTTCATTGTTTATTCCTAAAGATAAGTTTGTTGGCGGTGAATGGTACATCAACATGGAATGGAAATATTTGGACAAACCTTATTTGACCAAGGAAAAGATTTATATAAAATAAGTTTATAGTTTTTGGTTTATTGTTAGTTGTTAAAACAATAAACCAAAAACAATAAACCAAAAACAATAAACCAAAAACAATAAACAACAATGCTTTACACCGCTTTTTTATTTGGTTTAATCAGTAGTTTTCATTGTGTGGGAATGTGTGGTCCTATTGCCATAATGTTGCCTGTGGAGCGAGATAATCCTGCTAAAAAAATAATTCAGATCTGTACGTATCATTTGGGAAGATTAATAGCTTACGGGAGTATTGGACTGCTTTTTGGATTGCTGGGAAAAGGCTTGTTTTTGGCTGGAATTCAACAGCAATTGTCTATTTTTATAGGTGTTGCAATGATTTTGGTAATCCTGATTCCCGAAAAGGTTTTTGCCCAGTATAATTTTTCTAAACCGGTTTATAAATGGATTTCAAAAATGAAGCAGAATCTTGGCAGTCATTTTAAAAACAAAAGTTTTAAATCGCTTTTCGTTATTGGGTTACTGAATGGTTTTTTGCCTTGCGGAATGGTTTATGTTGCCTTGTTTGGTGCCATAGCTATGCAAAGTGCTGGTTTTGGACTTTTGTATATGGTGCTTTTTGGCTTAGGAACTGTGCCATTGATGAGTTTAGTAGTTTATATCAATTCGTTTCTTACCGTTTCTTTTCGGAATAAGATTCAAAAAGTGATTCCGTATGTGGGAGTTGCAATTGGAGTATTGTTTATTTTGAGAGGTCTTGGATTAGGGATTCCTTATGTTTCTCCCTCGAATATGAGTTTGTTTGTAAAAGAAAAAGCCAATTGTCATTAATTGGTTTTTTTTTTGAAATATTCTGAAAACACGAAAAATTGGTGATAGCAGTTTGCGTGAGGGATGGCAGTGGAGCTCTTTTTTTGATCCCGTTTTTTCGGGATCAAAAAAAGCGGGAGCGTACAGCCCGACCCGTAGTTTTTACGGAGGGACACGCCCAAAAGAGCTTAAAAAAAGATGAATTTAATAATTAAAATGATGTTTTAAAAGACTAATGTATCCTTTGGCTTTTTTAAATTGTCATTGAAAATAATGCCGTTTCAGGTGCTTTTCTTTTTAATCTCAAATCGAAAGCCATGCAGATATTGCGAACATACGGTTTTCCTTTTTCGGTAACCAGAATTTTGTTTTCACCAATAACTAATAAACCATCATTTTCCATTTCTTCAAGCTGAGTTAAAATTCCAGGAATTTCAGGTACATAATTCGAGGAATTTTCCCAACTGGTTTCAAAATGACACATTAAATTGAGAATGTGCTTTCTGATAATAAGATCTTCATCGTTTAAAAGATGCCCTCTATAAACGGGTAATTTGTCCAATTTTAATATTTCATAATATTCCTCGAGGCTTTTTACGTTTTGGGCAAAACTATACCAGCTGTCGCTTATGGATGAAACCCCCAAACCAATCATCAGCTGGGTTTTGGATGAGCTGTAGCCCATAAAGTTTCGGTGCAATTTTTTATCTTCAAACGAATGGTATAAACTATCCGATTTTAAGGCAAAATGATCCATTCCGATTTCATAATATTCATTTTCGAAAAGCAGTTCTTTTCCAACTTCATACAATTTTCTCTTGGCATCATCCTTTGGGATGTCTTCGTCATGAAATCCGCGCTGGCCATTACCTTTTATCCACGGCACGTGAGCATAGCTGTAAAACGCCAGACGATCAGGCTGTAATGAGTTTGTTTTTTCGATGGTATCAACGATATTTTCAATTTCCTGAAATGGTAATCCGAATATAATGTCATGACCTATTGATGTATACCCAATTTGTTTTGCCCAAAAAGTGACTTTGGCAACATTGTGAAAAGGCTGTATTCTATGAATGGCTTTTTGCACTTTTTCGGCATAATCCTGAACACCAAAACTGACTCTTCTAAATCCCAAATCGTATAATTTTTGTAAATGGGCATGAGTAGTATTGTTTGGATGACCTTCAAAACTAAATTCGTGTCCCTCGGCTTTTTCGGCACGAGCGAATATTCCGTTTATTAAGTATTCAAGGTTTTCAATAGAGAAAAAGGTTGGTGTTCCTCCCCCCAAATGAATTTCCTTGATTTTTGGTTTTTCGCCCAAAATATCGCAATACAGTGACCATTCTTTCAGTACAGCTTCGATATATGGATTTTCAACCGTGTGATTTTTGGTAATTCGTTTGTTGCAACCGCAAAAAGTACATAAACTTTCGCAAAATGGTAAGTGAATATATAAACTGATACCCTCCTTGCTATTACTTTCAACGAAAGATTTTTTGAGTGTTTCTATCCAAGCTTCATTTGTAAATCCTGACTCATCCCAATAAGGAACCGTAGGATAGCTTGTGTAACGTGGCCCAGGTACATTGTATTTTTGAATAAGAGAGGTTTTCATAAATATACATTTTATGTTAAGGGTCAAAATTAAGGTGACTTTTTAAAGAATAAAATGACATTTGTCATAATTGGTTAATAATCATATACAAACAAAGAGGCTCGTATGGAACCTCTTTGCTAAGTTTTTTATATTAAACAATCATTGATTATGGCTGTCCATTTTTCGGCTAGTTTATGATCTTCGTATAGGCAATTATGATCTATATAAAAATTCTCGGAATTGTAAACGGGAATTATTTCTTTTTGCATTGTGTCTTTGTGAACCAGTTCTATGTCGACTTTTGAAACAGTATTTGATTTGTTTTCGGTAGTTTTTACCGTGTTGCACAAGATAATGTCTTTTAGGTTTACAAAATAAATAGATTCCTTTTCCTTATAGCTGAAATCAATAAACAGAAAGCCTTTGTTTTTTTGATCTATGGATATAATTTTCTTGTTCTGCGTTTCGGTCAGGTCAAAATTATAATGACCATTTTGGCTAAACTGTTTTTTTATCTGGGCAATTTTTTTCTTTTTCAAAAGATTGGATCGAAAAACAAAAATTAAAGGAATACCCATTAATAATATAAATGCAAGCCCCATGATTGTTGCGTAAGTGTCCATGTTTTATTTTTTTTGAGAATGATATAATGATTTGTCCTCTCAATTCGGCTGAATCAAGAAGGGTTAAAAGCTGTTAGCTTTTATGTGCTAAAAATCAATATGATATCACCAAAAATAATGGAATGGAAAGAGCAGGATAGAGACACTATTGTATCTGTCAACATCCTGATTTGATAAAACAATTTTTGAATTATTGTCGTTTAAAGCATGCAAAGACTGAAACTCGGCAGGGAAATAGTTGCCAAAGCCAACTGGAATACGATTATTGTTTTTTAAATCGGATGTTCCTCTTTCAATGCTGAATTGCACAAAGTTAGGTATGCCTAAATTTTCTTTGTCAAAAATGGTTCTGTTGTCTTTCTTTTGGAGCGAAGATTCAGAATACTGAATTGCATCAAATGCATAGCTAGACTGTAGGAACAGACACGCAAATACAATAAGTTTCCAAAAGTTTTTCATCTGCCAAATGTAGCGTATAGGTTTTAGATTAACGAGTTTATTATGGTAAATGAAAGTTAAAATAAAAAAACCAGCCTCAAACAAATAAGTTTGAGGCTGGTTTTTTCAAGTCTCTAAGATGCTAAGTTGCTAAGAATTTAAAGACTTAGCAACTCAGTAGCTTTTTTAAAGAAAATCTATTCCTGACCTAAATTTCTCAGTTGTCTTAGTTTTTCTTTCCAGACATCGAGGCTTTCCTTGTGTATGGCAATGTTTTTTCGAACTTCCAATACGATTGAATTCTCTTTTTTCGCATTTTTGGTATTGGCAAAAAACTGAATGTTATTTTCTAATTGGAAAATTTCGTTTTGCACTTCTTCAATTTTACGCATCAGGAAAATTTTCTCGTTATCGAGTTTTCTGGTATCGTTATTTTCAGAAAGATTCTCCATTCTGTTGGAGAAACGCATCATTTCTGTATCTTTTTTGCTCAGGCTTAATTTTTCGAATAAAGCATCAAGGATTTTATTGAATTTTCCTTCGATATGTCTTCTTGGGAAGGGAACTTTACCAAAGCCTTTCCAAGTTTCGATATGTGCTTTGATAGCGTCCAGATCGGTTTTGTGATCACCTGTCAATTGGAATTCTCTCAACGTTTCCAAATAGGCTTTCTTTTTGTCAAAAGCTTCTACTTCTTCAACGTTTTCTACACTTTTGTGTTCTTTTAGCTTGTCAAAATAGTGATTGCACGCTTCCCTGAATTCATTCCAGATTTTATCCGAATATTTTCTAGGAACGTGACCAATCTTTTTCCAGTCTTCCTGAATTTGTTTCATTATTGGAGTAGTACTGGCAAAATCTACGCTTTCCTGCAATTCTTTGGCTTTTTTAACCAAAGCTATTTTTTTGTTGAGGTTTTCGTTTTGATCTTTTTTGATGTCTTTGTAAAAAGAATTTTTAAAGCTGTTAAAATTTCTAACGGCAGTTTTGAAAGCAGACCAAGTAGCCTCATTTACATCAGATGGGACTTTACCGGCAGAGAAAAATTCAGAACGCAATGCTTCCACTTTTTCAATTTGGGTTAGCCATTGTGAATGGGCGTTTACTTTTTCGGTTGCCAGAACCTCAATTTTGGCAATAATTTCTTTTTTCTTTTCAAGATTCTCAAGCTCGGTGCCTCGCAAGGCTTCAAACAAAAGTTCGCGCTTGTCGTGCATCTTTTTTGTCAGTTCACTAAATTGATTCCAGATTTCATCTCGGTATTCTCTGGAAACAGGACCAATATCTTCTTTCCAGATACGGTGCAGATCCTGAAGTTCCCTGAACGCTTTGTTGACATCAGCCTCTTTTAGCAGTTCTTCAACACGCGCAACGATTTTTTGCTTTTGTTCCAGATTGTATTTGAAATCAATATCTCTCGCTTCTCTGTCCAAATGCAGATAATCATAGAAATTCTCAACATGAAAATGATAATTATTCCAAACGTGATTGTATTTGTCTTTTGGAATAGCACCGGCATTTTTCCATCTTTCTCTTAGTTCATTAAAATGATGCAGAGTGTCCTTGATGTTGGCCTGCGGATTAATCAATTCTTTCAGTTCTTCTACAATAGCCAGTCGGGTATCCAGATTGGTTTTTAAATTGGACTGCAGACTTTTAAAGTGTGCATTTTTGTTGTCTTTGTAGATTGTATAATATTGATCAAACTTCGATTTTAAAGGAAAATGATATTGGAATTCCTCATTTGGATCCTGATTTACCTGATTGAATTCTTCTCTTTTCTCTTCAATAAGGTGATTGTATTTAGCTAAAAATGCTTTGCGAATTTCTTCAACGTGCTCTTTAATGGACATTACTTTTTCATTTGTAACCAAATTTTTCAATTCATCTACAAGTTTGTCCATAGGTAATGCTTCATAATCCAATAACGGAATATCGTGACGTTCTTTCAAGGTCTCATCTTCACTTTCCTCGGCATTGGTCTCGGCAATTGCGTCGATTACAGTCTGCTTTTCATCGGCTGTATTTTCGGTTATTGGAGCAGTTTCCACTTGCGGAGTCACTGTGTTTTCCTCTGCAACCGTATCGCCGGTTTCATTTTCATCCAGTAATGTTTCAGATTGAATTGCTTCTTGCAATTCATTCACTGTATTTCCGTCTGTCTCATTTTCTTGAAGAGACAGGTTATCGTTCTTTTCTTCTAACATTTTGTAAATGTTTAAGGTTTGTATTTTTCGAATGCGAAAGATACTAAAGGTGCGTCAAAATACAAAATAAAACTTTTGATTATAGTAGTTTTTTAAAGGGAATTCTTTCTTTTTTAACCTTGTTTGAACTCTTTCTATTTAGTTAGCCCTTTTTTTTAAATTGAAATGAAAAATGTTAGTTCATAAACGAACGCTGGTAATAGGTTTTAAAGCTGTAAAAATGTATTTATGTGCAATTGTAATTGTTTTGGTTTTTTTATATTAGCTTTTGATTCCCAAGTCGCTAGTCCTATTATAAATCAATTTAAAAGATAATTCTAAAAAGAAATGTATTCATTAATAAAAAAATGTTCTGTGGCTATCGTGCTTCTTTGTTTAATCGCTTGTGGCGGAGGGAAATCAGTTTCTTCCTCTGAGTCCAACGCTTATTCAGGCAAGGAGCATGTACAAAATCTCATGAATTACAAGGATTATTCAGTTGCTACTATTGTCGATTGTGGGCAAGGCATAGCTCCTGATGCTAAAATTTTCAGTCTTTTTGCTGATTACGACGGTAAAGTGCAAGACCAAAATCTTTCCAGTCTGAATTTCAGCGGTTGGAATCACACAACCAATGGCAATGCCACCGAATGGATGAATTTGAAATTAGCAGGAGATAATTATAATTTCAACAATATTGCAAAGGCAAACAGCAGTTGTAATAATGTGAGTACTCTTGATATAGTACTCTTGAAAAAAATTGCCGATTGGAATCGTCAGCACTCCAATGGTTTTGAGTGTAATATTCTTGCGAAGGGTTACAAATTTGGAGATATCAAAAGTTTGGTATTCGACTTGAAAATTAATACTGACAAAACCCGTATACCCACTGTTGAAAATATAAAGAAAACGTATTCAAATTATATAAATGAATCTATTGTTGGTGCCATGGATAATGGCAAGGTCAATATTGGTATTACATTAGGCGATAATACCAATTTGAATGCCTCCATTATTTTTCAATTGGATCAGGATATTGTTGGTGATAAATGGGTACGAGTGACCATCCCGATGGATAAATTGTCCTACTATCAGGAAATTAATTACAAGCAAACCTCCAAAACACAAGCGGATTTTAGCAATGTTGTAATCAATCGTATGCTGATAGTAGGTGAAACCAAAAGTGGTGCGGTATTGCGTAGAAACATTAACTCTTGGAATGCCAACATTCCGGAAACTTTCAAGGAAATGGATGTGAGTTTCAAGAAAATTGAATTGCAGTTGAAGTAATCTTAAATGAAAAGTCCCACCGAAGCAGGACTAAAGATTTTCATCTACGGCATATAGCCTTATTGTGATAAGATTAAAGATTAGAATTGTTTTAATCTGATGCGAATATATGTTAAAAATAATTACAATGCAATGAGGAAAACCGTAAAAAATGTATTTTTTTTCTTAATATATTTAAGCCTGATTAAACTGTAAATAGCATGGCAAAAATATTAGGATTAGATTTAGGAACGAATTCAATTGGGTGGGCGATTGTTGAGAAAGATGGGAATGATTTTTCTCTTGTTGATAAAGGTGTTAGAATATTTTCTGAAGGAGTAAAGTCTGAAAAAGGAATTGAAAGTTCCCGTGCTGCGGAACGGACTGGTTATAGAAGTGCAAGAAAAATTAAATACCGTAGAAAATTAAGAAAGTACGAAACCTTAAAGATTCTTTCTATAAACGGTATGTGTCCTTTATCGGTTGAAGAAGTGGAAGAATGGAAAAAATCCGGTTTTAAAAAATATCCTCTTAATCCTGAATTTTTAAAATGGTTACGAACGGATGAAGACCAAAATATAAACCCATACTATTTTAGAGATAGAGCAAGTAAGCAAAAAGTTGCTTTATTTGAATTAGGGCGTGCTTTTTATCATATTGCCCAAAGAAGAGGTTTTTTGAGTAATCGTTTAGATCAGTCAGCTGAAGGAGTTTTTGAAGAACATAATCCTCAAATCCAAAGTTTGATTGAAGATTTGGATGATTCGAAATTAATTCTTGATGAATTAAAAAATTATTATGTTGATAAAGGAATAATTGAAGAAGCTGAAAAAGGAGTTTTTAAAAAAGATTTAGATGAAGGAGAAAAAAAATTAAAATCACTTTACAATTCTCTAGTTGGGATAATTAAGAAAAACGAAAATGATATTATAAAATGTAAAGAAGAGCTTATTGCAAGGCTTAATAAAAAAGAAGATTTAGGAAAAGTAAAAGGAAAAATCAAAGACATTTCGCAGGCTATGCTTGATGGAAATTTTAAAACTTTAGGGCAATACTTTTTCAGTCTTTACAATAAAGGGAAAATAAGAAATCAATATACTTCCAGAGAAGAACATTATTTGGAAGAGTTTATTACAATTTGTAAAGTTCAGGGAATTAACGGAATTGATGATGACGAAAAATTGCCAGAGAAGAAGTTTACAGGTTTAACCAAAGATTTGTACAAAGCCATTTTCTTTCAGCGTCCCTTAAAATCTCAAAAAGGACTGATTGGAAAATGTTCCTTCGAAAAAAGCAAATCACGTTGTGCTGTCTCGCATCCCGATTTTGAGGAATACAGAATGTGGACTTACTTAAACACTATCAAAATTGGAACACAAAGTGAAAAAAAAATGCGTTTCCTTACACAAGAAGAGAAGCTAAAATTAGTTCCAAAATTCTATAGAAAAAATGATTTTAATTTTGAAGTTTTAGCTAAAGAGTTAGTTGAAAAGGGAGCTAGTTTCGGGTTTTATAAGTCTTCCAAAAAGAACGAGTATTTTTATTGGTTTAACTACAAACCGACCGATACAGTTTCGGCTTGTCAGGTTTCAGCATCATTAAAAAATACTGTCGGCGATGATTGGAGAAATAAAACATTTACTTATGAAACATTAAACGCAAAAAAAGAAAAAGCAACAAAAACTGTTGATTATAAGGATTTGTGGCATTTGATTTCTGTTTCGACATCGGATGTTTATTTATATGAATACGCTAAAGATAAGCTTAAGTTGGACGATAAGAATTCCAAAGCTTTCAGTAAAATTAAACTCAAAAAAGATTTTGCGAGTTTGAGTTTATCAGCTATCACTAAAATTTTGCCTTATGTAAAAGAAGGTCTTTTGTATTCTCACGCAGTTTTTATGGCAAATATTGAAAACATTGTAGATGCAGATATTTGGAAAAACCTTGATCAAAGAAATTATATTCAGACTAAAATTGGAGAAATTATTAAAAATTACACTTTTGAAAAAACACGTTTGGAAGTAGTCAATGGTCTTATTAAAGAATATAAAACTGAAAATGAAGACGGCAAAAAAGTATACTATTCAAAAGAAGCGGAACCAGAATTTGAAAAAGATTTAAAGCAAAAATTAGTAGCTTTTTATAAATCAAATGACATTGAAGATGAAAATATAAAACAAGCAGTTTTTGATGATTTATATCCAGTTTTAATCGACCAGCTCAAAAAGTATGAATACATCAAAATACAACGATTGGATGAGAAAGTCTTAGAGTTCTTAAAAGGTGAAAATGAAGACGGAGAAGTTTTTTGCAACAATTCAAAGCAATTAAAAAAGCTGTATCATCCATCGGATATTGAGGTTTTCAAAAAGAAAATTATTAAGGATGAATTTGGAAACGAAAGGTTAGTTTTAGGAAGCCCTTTAACTTCATCAATCAAAAACCCGATGGCAATGCGTGCTTTACATCAATTACGAAAAGTTTTGAATGCACTAATTCTTGAGGGAGAAATTGATGAAAACACAAGAATTCATATTGAAATGGCTCGTGAGTTAAACGATGCCAACAAAAGAAAAGGAATTCAGGATTATCAAAATGAAAATAAAAAGTTTAGAGAGGACGCTATTAAAGAAATCAAAAAACTATATTTCGAAGAATGCAAAAAAGAAGTAGAACCAACAGAAGATGATATTTTAAGATACCAATTGTGGGTTGAACAAAATCGAATGGAAATTTATGAGCCAACAATAAATGGAGGAGTAAGCAAAAATATAAAAATCAGTCAGATTATTGGAAGTAATCCCGATTATGATATTGAACATACGGTACCAAGAAGTCGTTCCCAAGATAATTCTCAAATGAATAAAACTCTATGTAGTCAAAAATTTAATAGAGATAACAAAGGAAATAAAATGCCAATTGAACTTTCTAATTATGAAATGATAGAACCTTTTATTTCTCATTGGAAAGAAGAAGCTGATAATTTATCAAGGGATATTGAGATAACAAGCCGTGCTATAAAAACAGCATCTACTAAAGAAGTAAAAGATAAAAAAATAAGAAGAAGACATTACCTGACTTTAAAACGGGATTATCTTCAGGGCAAATACGACCGATTTATTTGGAAAGAGCCAAAGGTTGGGTTCAAAAACAGCCAAATTCCGGATACAGGAATTATTACTAAATATGCACAGGCTTATTTAAAATCGTATTTCAATAGAGTAGAAAGCGTAAAGGGTGGAATGGTTGCCGAGTTCAGAAAACAATGGGGCATTCAGGAATCGTATATTGATGAAAACGGTCATAAACACTATAAAGAGAAAGACAGAAGCAAGCATACCCATCATACTATTGATGCCATAACGATTGCTTGTATGACTAAAGATAAGTATGATGTTTTGGCTAAAGCTTGGACTTCTGAAGATGAACAAGATAAGCCAAAAGCAAAAGCTCTAATGGCAGATGCCAAGCCGTGGAGAACATTTAAAGAAGATTTACTCAAAATAGAAGATGAAATTTTAGTTTCACATTACACGCCCGATAATGTAAAAAAACAATCTAAAAGGATTATTAGGGTTCGTGGCAAAAAACAGTTTATTGCAGAAATTGAGAGAGATGTCAAAAGTAAAGCAATACCAAAAAAAGATGCTAATGGAAAAGTAATTTACAAGTTAAACGATAAAGGAGAAAAAATCCCAAGATTTCATCAAGGAGATACAATTCGAGGTTCATTACATCAGGATAGTATTTATGGAGCAATTAAAAATCCATTAAATACTGATGAAATACGTTATGTGATTCGCAAAGACTTAGAAAGTTTAAAAGCAAATGATATAGAAAATATTGTTGATGAAGCTGTAAAAGAGAAAGTAAAAGAAGCAGTTGCAAATAAAGTTTTGTTGCTTTCTTCCAATGCTCAACAAAAAAACAAAATTGCCGAGAATGAAAAGGTTTGGATGAATAAAGAAAAACAAATTTCCATTAACAAAGTTAGAATTTATGCCAATTCAGTTAAAAACCCACTGGAAATAAAAGAGCATAGTTTATTGTCAAAATCTCGTCACGAACACAAGCAAAAAGTATATGGTCAGAATGATGAAAATTTTGCAATGGCAATTTATGAAGGGTTGGATGAAAAAGGAAAGATAGAAAGAACTTTTGAACTAATTAATTATATGGACGCTGGCTATTATTATAAATTGAAAAATAAGAATGAAAGAAGAAAAGATATAATTTCTTTAGTACCCGAAAGGCATTTAGAAACAGGATTTAATTTGTTAAGGTCAAATAAAATACCTGTAATTTTAAAAAAAGGGCTGAATGTAATTTTATACAAAAATGGAAAGGACGAAATTGACTTTAATAATCCTGATAGTATTATTAAAAGATTGTATAAGATTTCAGGATTAGATAAGGATGGAATAAAGTTAACATATTGTGTTTCAGCAAAAGGTTCAACAGAAAATATAGCTTATATGAACGATGTAATTAATAAGCAAAAATTATTTGAATTAAAAAGTGAAATTGAAGAATTAGGTTTGTGGGATAAAGTTTTTTCAGATTTTAAAAACGATAGTTTAAAAAAGTCTGACTTTTTTAAGAAACTTAATGATTTATTAAATAAGCATTATTTAGAAAATAATGTTTGCGATTCAAAAGGAACAATTAAAAAAGTAAAGATTAAAGAAAGTGGTTTGACAACGCCAAAAGGTGGAGATGTTATTGATAATTTTAAAGATTTCCCATATATAAAGTTTAAGGTTAGTAATTTCAGTGCTTTTATTGAAGGGATTGATTTTAAAGTTTTGCCAACGGGTAAGTTTGTCAAAATTTAATAAAAAAACATTATGGATGAATCAAAATTAACAAAAGAACAAATCGCAAAAATCCAAGCAAAAATTGATAAAGCGGAGAAAAGTGGTTTTAGTACCAAAACAAAGGAAGAGCTATTAGCTGATATCAAGAAAAAATATAATGTTTAGTTTGTCAGGAATCACAAACAAACGCAGAATGTTCTTTGACATAAAGTTTTTCAAACTCTTAAACATCTCAAACCACAACTGAAAATTCTGGCGTCCGCCCGACAGGGGCGCGAGAACTTACAGTTGTGGTTTGATTAAAGATTAGAAAACACGATATTCTAATTCCGAAATGCTGAACAAATTAAGCGTTGTGGTTTGATTAAAGATTAGAAAACACGATATTTATACCAAAGTCTAAAGCCCTCAAATTGAGTTGTGGTTTGATTAAAGATTAGAAAACACGATATTCCCGAATGAATCGGAACTTTTTTCGATAAGTTGTGGTTTGATTAAAGATTAGAAAACACGATATTTGATGTAAAAAAAGATATTCAGCCACTTATGTTGTGGTTTGATTAAAGATTAGAAAACACGATATTCGTTAGTTTCAACCATAAGCTCATGTACTGGTTGTGGTTTGATTAAAGATTAGAAAACACGATATTGTTTGGAAGAAAAGCCACTGCAGTTGCGGTGTTGTGGTTTGATTAAAGATTAGAAAACACGATATTAATTCAAAGATTTCAAATACTGCTTGCGGGTTGTGGTTTGATTAAAGATTAGAAAACACGATATTCGTTTCGCATCGCTTCTTTTATCAGTTCAGGTTGTGGTTTGATTAAAGATTAGAAAACACGATATTGTCATCAGGCGAGGTATATCATTCGATAGGGTTGTGGTTTGATTAAAGATTAGAAAACACGATATTCTTGAAAGTTAACACCGTCATCGCCATACAGTTGTGGTTTGATTAAAGATTAGAAAACACGATATTATAAGAACTTTAGGCTTACAATACTCATAGTTGTGGTTTGATTAAAGATTAGAAAACACGATATTCTTCAGGAGCTTTGTTTGTCAAAAACTCCAGTTGTGGTTTGATTAAAGATTAGAAAACACGATATTTGGTTTGAACGCAGATAACGAACAATTAGAGTTGTGGTTTGATTAAAGATTAGAAAACACGATATTCTTGAATCCTTTAGACTTAATGAGTTGACAGTTGTGGTTTGATTAAAGATTAGAAAACACGATATTTGTCAACTTTATCTTTTAGAAACTCAATAGGTTGTGGTTTGATTAAAGATTAGAAAACACGATATTTAAAAAGTAAATCTTGATAAATACGCTCTGGTTGTGGTTTGATTAAAGATTAGAAAACACGATATTTATTTCATTTTATTAACTTTTATTTTAGCAGTTGTGGTTTGATTAAAGATTAGAAAACACGATATTTTTAATGCTCCGATAGATCTTTTCATTGAGGTTGTGGTTTGATTAAAGATTAGAAAACACGATATTAGAACAATTAACAGTAAAAACAATATTAGGTTGTGGTTTGATTAAAGATTAGAAAACACGATATTTTACATCATGTGTCCAATTGACTTTAATAGGTTGTGGTTTGATTAAAGATTAGAAAACACGATATTAATAATTAATAGCTCGTATACTAATACGGAGTTGTGGTTTGATTAAAGATTAGAAAACACGATATTTGGAAGCGGTGGATTTGCTACTGTTTATGAGTTGTGGTTTGATTAAAGATTAGAAAACACGATATTATTTTCTTTATTTACAACAAAAGGTTTATAGTTGTGGTTTGATTAAAGATTAGAAAACACGATATTAAGCAATCGGGTTAGTAATAGTGGGGATCGGTTGTGGTTTGATTAAAGATTAGAAAACACGATATTAGTTGACCTGTTACCTTCTAATAATCAAAAGATTAAATTAAAATATCGTATAAAAAAATGCTTCTTTTTTGGATTGATAACCCAGGATTGAAGCATTTTTTTATTTGTAATAATTTGGATTTCAATATTTTTATAATGAGAATTATAGTTGGATTCGGTGAGGGGACAGGTCGCGACCTGTCCGTACAAGTGGTCTGTCCGTATTTGTGGTGGCATGAAGATTGTTGTAATGTATAAATAGATTGTTTATGATAAAGAGAAAAAGAAATAGAATGCAAGGATTTGATTATTCCAGTGATAATTTATATTTCGTTACGATTTGTGTTAAGGATAGGGTCTGTTGTTTGGGGGTGGTGGTTGATGTAGTGACAGGTCGCGACCTGTCCGTACGGGATATCGATGAATCAAATATCGATGAATTGAATATTATAATGAATTCGGATGAATTTATAAATAAGATAGAATTGAATGAATTTGGGAAAATTGTAAAGAATCAAATAGAATGGCTGGCCGGGCAATATAAATATGTTGATGTTCATAATTTTGTGATAATGCCCAATCATGTTCATATGATTATTGAAATTGATAAGAAGAAATTGATAAGAAGAAATTGACGGTAGGGACAGCTCGCGAGCTGTCCGTACAGGTACAGGATAAAGAAATAAAAATAAAATCATTGTCAAGTTTGATTGGTGCCTTTAAAACAACATCGTCAAAAATGATTCATCAAGTTGGTTTTGCAGATTTTGCCTGGCAAAGATCTTTTCATGATCACATTATTCGAAATGAGAAATCTTATCAAAACATAAGTAATTACATTGACTTGAATCCTGAAAAATGGATGACTGATACTTTTTTTGAGAATCATTAAAACAATTCCAATTGCGTGGGCTGAGGCTCTTTGGGAATTTCGGCTTTGCCCCAAAAATTCTGGATATTGCCAAATTGTTTATCCGTTATCCGTAAAACGCTCACTTTTCCTAATGGAGGCAAAAGTTTATGGATGCGTTTTTCGTGTACATCGGCACTTTCACTGCTGGCACAATGACGTACATACACAGAATATTGCATCATAGAAAACCCATCCTTAAGCAGATTATTCCGAAAGCCCGATGCATTCCTACGGTCTTTTTTGGTTTCGGTAGGCAAATCAAAAAATACGAACAGCCACATTATTCGGTACCCGTTGAGTTCCATAATTTAGGATATTTTATTTTTTTTCTGTTTCCCGTAAAACATTGCTGTAAGGAACTGGCCGTTTTTTGTAAACCAACCATTAAAGGGCTTTTTTCGTCTTTAAAATAGACCGTTCTAGTAAGGATTTGTAATAATTCTGATTTCAGTAAGGTGTTCAATTCCTGTTCGTCATAACGTTGCATAATTTGGAATACTTTTTCGTCCACAATTGGTCTAAAAGGCTCCATAATATCATCTGCCAGGGCAAAAGCATTGTATTTGCTTTTATGGTGAATGCCGAGCGTATTAAGCAGACCGCTTCCTGAAATCGCTCTTGCAGTGGCCGCTCTCAATATGGCATAACCATAATTTAGAAAATTGTTGGGGTAATCACCAAAGCGTTCTCTTTTGATGCCTTCTTTTTCCTGATTTGGAAATGGAAAATATTTCCAATAATGCTGTGCAGCAACTCCTTCCATATTACTGGTGTCGCCACTCAGGACTTTTGTGGATAAATAATCAAATTGATTTTTACTTTTGGTCAGTCTTTCTAGTAATTCTCCTTGATTTTTTATTTTTTCGATTATAGTCTGCTGCCATAATTGTTTTTTTAGAGGAATAGTAGCTTCGATTTGATTTTTGAATATTTCCTGCTGTATATGATGACTGTTGAGGTTCAGGAACATGCCATTGGGCAAGTGATTATTGGAACAGATAATGACGGCTGTATTGTTTTCTATCATCAGGTTCATGGCTGGAATACTCAAATAAATCTCAGGATTGTCAAGAACTAGAAACCCTATATCTTCTATTGGAACGGAACTTTCTCTTACTTCAGATTTAATAATTAGCTGTAGATTTTTGGTGCTGATTGAAGATTTGTTTTCGACAAGAATAGTTCTTTTTAGCATGATTTTAATTTTTTAAATTAAATGCCTCTGAATATCCACATAAATTAACGGAGTTTTTAAATGACTGTATTACGGTAAACCGTAAATGAAAAGATTGAGAAGTAATGTTTTTACGCAGAAAACCCTCAGAAGGAAAATCCTTCTGAGGGCTTTGAGGTATTGTGTTTAAAAAGTATTTTTTCTATTTATTCCATATCTTCCAGGCTTTCTCCGCCTGAAAAATAAGCATGTCCAAACCATTTTTGATCTGAGTACCCTGAGCTTTGGCTTTACTTAGAAATTGTGTTTCAGCCGGGTTGTAAATCAAATCGTAGGCAATATGTTTCTCTGTGAAGTATTCGTAGGGAATAAGCGGGAATAAATCCACATTTGGACTTGTGCCTACAGGTGTGCAGTTGATGATAATCTGGTAGTTGTCAAACGTAGTGGCGTTGATAAGGCTGTAATCGATACAGTTTTCTTTGTCCCCGCGGGAAACAAATGTATAAGTAATATCTAATTGATCTAAAGCGAAAGCAACTCCTTTGGAAGCACCGCCAGTTCCTAAAATCAATGCTTTTTTGTGATGTGGCTGTAATAATGGTTCAAGAGATTTTTGAAAACCATAATAATCTGTGTTGTAGCCTTTTAGTTTTCCTTTTTTGGTGAATTTTATGGTGTTTACAGCTCCAATTTCGGCTGCATTTTTAGATAGTTTGTCTAAAAAAGGAATTACTGCTTCTTTATACGGAATGGTGACATTCAGTCCGTTAAGATCATTGTTGTTTTTTATTAATTCGGTAAACTCATTGATTTCCTGAATGTCGAAATTTTCATAGGTACAGCCTTCAAAATGCTCCTTGCTGAATTTTTCTGTAAAATATCCTTTTGAAAAGGAATAGCTGATATTACGGCCTAATAAACCAAAACGTCTCCTTAAAACTTCAATCATTATTGTTTTTTATGTTTGTCAATATAATTTCGTACCATTTTTTTCTCCCAAACGACAGGGAATAAATCTTCTAACAGGATATAATTGTCATAATTCAGCCGTAAAGCATTGCTTAAGTGAAATTTAGCTTTGATGTTATCTGAAAGCATAAAATACAAACCCGCTAAACGGTATTCAACTTCGTTTTCTTCAGGAAAATATTCTGAAGCCTGCAGTAATGTTTGAATAGCACTTTCGAATTCACCTAAAAACATAAGAATATCTACCCAGAATAACCAAGTGTCCAGCTGATAATCTCCAAATTCTACTGCTTTTCTATAGCCAAATTCAGCTTCTTCAAACAAATTCATCTGTTTGTTGATTGCAGCAAATCGTTTCCAGTACATTTTGTTCTGATTGTCTATAGCTAATGCTTTATTGACAAAAAACAGTGCTTTTTGGAAATTTTTCTGACGGACATAAAAGTCGGTAATTGCAATCCAGCCTTTGTCCAGCAATGGATCTTCATGAACAGTTTTGTTATAATATTTTAGGGCTAGCACTTTGTTGCCTAATCTTTCATAGCATTTGCCTATGCGGAGCAATGCATATGAAGTAGCATCGTCCAGTTCCAATGTTCTGTTATAGCTTTCAATCGCTTCTTCATATTTTTTTAGACGTTCCAGAGCTTTTGCTTTTTCCATAAAAGCACCAAGAAATTCTTCATCAATAAGAGTTGCGTATTCAAATGCATGAATAGCACTTTCGTATTCCTTCACGCCATAAAACAAGCGGCCTAATTGATGCCAGGCAATCTCGCTGTAAGGATTTTTGTTGATGTATTTATTCAAATAGGCAATTGCTTCTTGATTTTGATCTAAAAATTCAAAACAATATACCACATTATATAATGCCGATTGATCTTCAAAATCTTCCTCAAGACATTTAATGAAGCTATCTTTGGCTAGTTCAAGATTATCCATAAAAAGATATTCCATTCCCATTAAGTTGTACACATCGGCATAGTCATCAGTATATTTCAATGCTATTTTGAGCATTTCTACTGCTTTCTCATGCTGATCTCTTTTGGAACAGATATTAGCTTTCTGGATGTAAATTTCTTCATTTGCAGGTTCGATAGCATACAGCTCATTCAATAGCTTTTCGGCCATTTCGAGTTTGTCATCATAAATCAGCATTTCTACTTGTACTAATTTAAGGCCACTGGATCTTGGGTGCTGTTCTAATGCTAATTTTAAAGCTTTTTTGGCCAATGCAGACTTGCCCATATCAAGATAATGAAGGATGATTTCTTCAAATTCTTCGGAGTCAAAAAAGAGCACTTTGTTGGTTTTCAACATGGACTCAAATTTGGATAGGGATAAGTTATAATCTTCTTCTTCGTTGCTTAATTGCATACTGTGTGTTTTTAAATTATCCTAAATTAAAATTAAGGAAACGTATTGTTGAAAAGAGGAAGAATTCTATTTGTTGTGAACAATTTAATTAACAGATTTTTCAATGGCAATATCAAAAATCAAATTCAAAAATCAATGTCAATATCAAAAATCAATATCAAAAATCAATATCAAAAATCAATGTCTAACTTTAAATGTTTATTTATTTAATCTGAATTCTGCAATCTTAAATCATCATTTCGTCCATCACTTCAAGAATAATTGCGCATCCTTCCCTGATTTCTTCTTCGGAAATGGTCAGAGGTGGTGTTATTCTAATTGCGCATCCTTCAAAAAGTAACCAAAACAGAATTAAACCTCTGTCCTGACATTTTAGAATTACTTCATTTGTGATGTCTGCACTCGCCGTCATGGCTGCAAGCATCAATCCTCTTCCTCTTATTTCTTGTATCAAAGGATGTACCAAAAGCGATCTGAAGAGTTTTTCTTTCTCTAAAGTATCTGTAATAATTGAGGTTTCAGTTAATTCTTTCAAAGTAGCCAGACAAGCTGACGCAATGACAGGGTGACCTCCAAAGGTTGTAATATGTCCTAATTTTGGATTTTCAGTCAATAAGTCCATCATTGCCGAAGAGGCAGTAAAAGCACCTACCGGCATTCCGCCTCCCATTCCTTTTCCCATGACTACAATATCTGGGACTACATCATAGTTTTGAAATCCAAACAGTGCTCCCGTTCTTCCAAACCCCGGCTGAATTTCGTCCAATATCATCAGAGCGCCTACTTCGCTGCAGCGTGCTCTTACTTTCTTTAAAAAATCATTATGAGGCTCAATAAAACCTGCGCCGCCCTGAATCGTTTCCAGTAAGATTCCAGCTGTTTTGGAAGTGATTTTTTGTAAATCGTCTTCGTTGTTGAATGTTATAAAATCAATGTCTGGAAGCAGGGGGCGAAAGGCTTGTTTGCGTTCCTCAAAACCCATCACACTCATAGAACCCATGGTGTTGCCATGATAGGCATTGTGACATGATATGAGCTGGCTTCTTCCAGTTACTCTTTTGGCTAGTTTCAATGCGCCTTCGATTGCCTCGGTTCCTGAGTTGACCAGATAGGTTTTGTCTAATGGAGCGGGCAGGAGCGAAGCCATTAATTTACAATATTCGACGGCTGGGCTTTGGGAATATTCACCGTAAACCATTACGTGCGAATATTTATCGAGTTGATTTTTTATAGCATCATTCACCCTTTTATTCTGATGGCCAAGAGTACAGGCTGAAACACCAGCTACAAAATCTAAATATTTTTTGTTACTAGTGTCATAAATATAAGAACCAATAGCGTGGGAAACTTCCATTCCCAAAGGATAAGGTGAAGTCTGCGCTTGATATTTTATAAAATCAGGATTCATAATTTTGTTTAAAAAAGGTATTGTTTAAGCGAATTGGTTTTCGGTGTGTTTTTTTAATCTCCAGATAACTAAAAGGATTCCAGCAAATACAAAAGGAATACTTAGAATTTGCCCCATATTTATAGGCATTTGATTTTCGAACGTTTCTTGGTTTTCTTTGAAAAATTCAATTATGAAACGGGCAGAAAATAATAATATCAAAAAGATACCAAATATGAAGCCATTTCTTTTTTTTATTTGATCTGATTGATATAAAAAGAATGCAATTAAGAAAATAAGAAAATAGGAAAATGCTTCGTATAATTGTGTTGGGTGTCTTGGAATTAAATCATCTTTTTGAAAAACTACTCCCCAGTTTCCGTTAGTTGGCTTTCCATAAATCTCAGAATTCATAAAATTACCCAATCGGATAAAAGCGGCTGTTACGGGAACTGCAATTGCTATTCGATCTAAAAGCCATAATAGATTTACTCTGTTTTTTCTGTAGAATAATAAAACAGCGATAAATACTCCGATTGTTCCGCCGTGGCTTGCTAATCCCTGAAAACCAGTAAATTTATAAATACCGCCAATTTTTTTTATTGGCAAAAGAATTTCTATTGGATGCTGCAAAAAATAATCAGGTTCATAAAAAAGACAATGACCTAATCTTGCGCCGAGAATTGTTCCTGCTATTATATAAATCAAAAGATTATCAAGTATTTCTACTCGGATATCTTCTTTGATAAATATTTTTTTAACAATGTTGTATCCCAGTAAAATACCGATTGCAAAAAATAGTCCATAATATTTTAAAGGAAAGCTGTCAGTTATCCAATAAATGGCTGGATCAGTATTCCAGTAAACAATTTTATTTATCATAAATATTTTTTAGGGTTACACTTGTGAAATTGAAACTTAAAAACTAAAACATTTTTGGCTATTTCTTTTCTCCTTCTTTACGTGTTGAAGATTTTTTCTTATCATAGTTCAAAGTTTCCTTCCGCACTTTCATTGGCACACTTTCTTTTGCTTTGTCTTTTTTGGTAGCTTCAATGACTTTGAGTTCTTCTGCATTTTCTTCTTGGCTGAAAACATCTTCTTTAGATTTTATTCTTTCATCTCCACGCCAATTCAGCCCACGAAGCGTTCTTGCATTTTCGGGCAATTCGGCTTCGGGATAAATGATCCCATCCACTTGCTTAAAAAATGTAATTGTTTCAATTGTGTTTTTATCAAAAACAATATTGATTTTACTGCTGACATTTTTGTTGATTCCGATAAGCTCTTTTGCATCATTTCTCATATAATAAATAACTTCAGCATTTTTTATAATATCTGCCTCATGGAGTTTTCCGTCTATAAATTTTCCAAATAAATTTTGTCCTTTAGTTTGATTGTATCCAGTTCCAAGAGTGTCTTTTGAGACGAGAAAAGTATTGTTGAGTACTTTTAGTGAATCTAATTTTTGAGTTTTCTGATCTGCAATAAGATGCATTACATCACCAGTAATTTGACTTTCGCCATTCCAGAGTATTGGATTTCTTATCAATTTTGTCAATCCTATTTTGGAACTGGAGTGGATTGAATCACATTTGCCGCTCATATCGGTTTTATAAAATCGGACATTGTTGAAAGCGCGAATAATCCGGTTCCCTTCTTTACCGGTAACCATCAGTTTTTTTCCATGAATATAAACCGAGTCATTGTCTACGAAGTTAACCGCCAAAGCCCTTTTGGTTACAAACATGGAGTCTTTCTTTTTGAATAATTCTGCATAATGTCCACGCACCACGCCACGATTGACAGAATCAGTTATTTTTACATTTCGTGTTGCCGAAGCAAATTCCTTATTCCGGTCATAATACAAACTGTCTCCTTTTATTTTCCGGTCATCATACCTGATATAGGAATTGTCCAAAAAATGAGCGAGATTTTTTTTGGTATCATAAAATCCCTTTTCAGTATAAATATAATTAGCTTTACTGGTGATTGTAGATGGTCCAAATAAATAAGAATGGCCTGAATTGCTATAATAATCCAGATGATTTGATTTGATTTCGTATGTTTTATTGGTAAGCGTCACCGCTGTCAGAAACTGAAATTTCTTCTGCTTGACATAATATCTGCCGGATTTGCTTTTTAGGGTATTGTCTTTATTGACAATTGTTCCATTTGTGTTATAAAAAACTTCTTGACTGTTTCTGTCAAAATTTATGGTATCGGTAGCTAAAGTAGCATCTGGCGAAGTCATAACAGCGTTGCCTGTTGCAAATGCTTTTTTTAATTCGCCACTGTATTCTGCATAATTGCTATTTAAATACAATGTATCTCCTTGTACCAGTTGAACATTTCCAAAAGCTTTCAGATAATTTTCTTTTTGAAAAAAATAAGCCTTATTGCAAGTCAGGATCACGCCATCATGACTTACTCGTACGTTTCGGGTAAGCAATACAGCATCAGGATACTTTTCTTTGTCTACATCGACAAAGTCAGACTGTTCAATTATAATTTTTTTTGAAGCTTGAGCCAAAATTTGATTCGCACTAAGCAATATAAGGCTGCAGATAATGAAATATAAAGATTTCTTCAAGGGTCTCAATTTTTTTGTAAATTTATGAAAATTGAGACAAACCCTATGGATATTAAGATTTATTTATAAAAGGGTATGATGATATGTCAAAATCATTTCTCGATATAATCAAATAGTTATAAACAATAAGATTGGCTATTACGTTGTAGTCCTTTTTTGAGTTGCCAAATGGCGGAATAGACAGGATGAACCCGTTGTGTTTTTTTGAAAAAACAGTAAATTTATTGATTGATATGATACTAAATAAGTGTCAAATTTTATATTTTTAATTTTTATGATTTAAAAAAATGAGCGCAAAAAAAATAGTAGTGGCAGGAATAGGTCTTATGCTTATGACTGTAGCATGTAAAACTAAAGATGTAAAAATGAGTGTACAAAAGAGTGAAACCGTTTCTGAGAATAAAGCTGTAGTTTATCAAGTTTTTACCCGATTATTTGGAAATAAAAACACGACAAACAAACCCTGGGGAACTATTGAAGAAAATGGCGTTGGAAAATTTAACGATTTTACAGATAAAGCCCTTCATGAAATAAAAGATCTTGGAGCTACTCATATCTGGTACACTGGAGTTCCTCATCATGCTGTTATAAGGGATTATACGGCAATAGGAATTTCAAATGATGATCCAGAAGTGGTAAAAGGAAGAGCTGGTTCTCCTTACGCTGTCAAAGATTACTACAATGTCAATCCAGACTTGGCTGTAAATCCAGAGAAACGTCTAGAAGAATTTGAAGCGTTGATAAAACGTACTCACAAAGCAGATCTGAAAGTGATTATTGATATTGTTCCTAATCATATTGCCCGTAAATATGAGGGTAAAAATAATCCGGTAGGGGTAAGGGATTTTGGTGCCGATGATGATGTAACTGTTGAATACAAACGAGACAATAACTTTTATTACATTCCAAACACTCCATTTCAATTGCCTGATGGAGATAAACCTTTAAACGGTGAAAACAATCCTCTGATTGATGGCAAGTTTGATGAAAATCCAGCCAAATGGACAGGAAACGGATCCCGGATGGCAAAGCCTGATAAAAATGACTGGTACGAAACTGTTAAAGTAAATTATGGAATCAGGCCAGATGGTACAAAGGATTTTCCTGAATTGCCAGCTGGTTTTGATAAGCTTTCCTGTAAAGAGCATTTTGAGTTCTGGAAAGATAAAAGTGTTCCAAGTTCTTGGGTAAAATTTAGAGATATTGCTCTGTATTGGACAGCCAAAGGTGTGGATGGTTTTCGATACGATATGGCCGAAATGGTTCCATATGAATTTTGGAGCTATATGAACTCGGCGATAAAGAATGTAAATCCAGATGCTTTTTTGATGGCAGAGGTTTACAATCCAAAAGAATACCGCAATTATATTTATTTGGGCAAAATGGATTATCTGTATGATAAAGTAGAGACTTATGATAAACTGAAAGATATTATTCAAGGGAAAACTCCTCCAGATGGATTATCGTATATTCAGAGTGGATTGGCTGATATTGATGTTCATATGCTGAAATTTTTAGATAATCATGATGAGCAGCGATTGGCAAGCCCTGAATTTGCAGGTTCTGCCGAGAAGGGAAAGCCAATGATGGTGGTTTCTGCAATGATAACTTCGGCACCAATTATGATTTATTTTGGTCAGGAAGTAGGGGAGGCTGGAAATGAAAACGGAGGATTCGGCTCACATTCCAGAACATCCATTTTTGATTATGTAGGTGTTCCCAATCATCAAAGATGGATGAACGATGGCGCTTTTGATGGAGGAAAACTTTCGCAAAGCGAAAAAGAGCTGCGTGATTTTTATAAAAGATTGCTGAATTTCTCTGCTAAAAGTTCGGCGGTAATGGGGCAATTTCAAGATCTTCAGGAAATAAACCGTCATGCAGGTCTTGGATATGATCCGAATCATCTGTATTCATTTGTTCGCTGGTCAAATACCGAAAAGTTAATTGTACTTACCAATTTTTCGGCAGAAGCCTCACACAGTTTTGAGTTAAAAATTCCTGCTGATATCATTAGCAAATGGAATTTAAAAGATGGCAGTTATACTTTAAAAGACCAATTGTATAGTAATTCTGTTCAGTTGATAGTTGCAAATGGCGAAGGAAAAGCTTCGATTGCCATAAAACCTTTAGAATCATTTATTTTTCAGTTATAATACAGTTTTAGATGATAAAAAAAAGCTGATATTTTTTAGATATCAGCTTTTTTTATTCCTTACTTTTTAAAAGTGGCTTTGTAATTTTCGTTCACCTTTTCCCAATTTACAATATTAAAAAAAGCATCAACATAATTTTTCTTTTTGTATTGATAATCCAGGAAATAGGCATGTTCCCAAAGATCAATCCCTAAAATTGGTGTTCCGTGGAAACCTGTCACAGGAGCATAAGTCATTAATGGATTGTCTTGATCCTGAGTAGTTGTTAATTGAAGTACTCCTGTCTTATCTACAACGAGCCAGACCCAGCCAGATCCAAATTGTTTCGTAGCTGTTTCTTTAAATAAAGTTTTAAAATTAGAAAAAGAACCAAAGTCCTTATTGATACTTGATGCCAATGTGTCTTTTGGCTCTCCTCCGGCTTTTGGAGAAATGGTCTTAAAATATAGGCTATGGTTGTAATACCCGCCAGCATTGTTGCGTATTACAGGATCATTTATATCTAATGTTTTAAGTAAATCCTCAATAGTGAGATTTTCAAATTTCGTTCCTAAAACTGCCTTATTTAGAGTGTTTGTATAATAAAGGTAATTTTTATAATGGGACTCCAGTGTCAAGGCCGAAAGTTCGGGTGTTAACGCATCGTAACCAAAAGCGATTTTTTCCATCTGGAATGAGCCTTCATCAGCTTTTATATCATTTGGGTTTCCTATTTTTATTTTTTCCTGTACTGTTGGCAAAGGAACCTCTACAACCTCCGTCATTTTTTTTTCATTACAAGAAACTAAAACTGAAATAAATAGCAGGCTTGTTAAAATAAAAGTTTGTCTTTTCATATGTAGATATTTATCGAAATCCTTGATATTTAATCAGGAGAATTTATATAATTGTTTTTGCTGTTTGTAATAAACTTGCAATCACGCTTGTTTTGATAAAAAATAATACAATTACTTTACTAAGGAGTGAATTAATTTGATGTAATTTTTTTTAGCTTCGTCTTGTGTAAGGTGGCTGATTTGGATCCATGCATTGGTTTTAAAAGCATTTCTTAAATCTGAGTTATCAGTAACTGTAAAGTTGCTTTTGTCAAATGTAGCCTGTTTGTAAAATGCATAAAGGCGTAATTGTACATCTTGTGGCAAAGATGCTTGCGTCATTAATGAAGCAATTTCTACAGCTTCCTGAAATTTTTTATCTAAATCTTCGCCAGTCATTAAGCTTTAGTTGCAATTATAGTTTTTCCTCCAATTGCTTTTTGATTTAGAACCACGTTTATTGGAGTACCCAAAGGCAGAAAAATATCAACTCTTGAGCCAAATTTAATAAAACCTGCATCGGTACCTTGTACGACTTGCATGCCTTCTTTTGCATAATTGACAATACGTTTGGCTAAAGCACCCGCAATCTGACGGTACAAAATCGCGCCAAAAGTTTCATTTTCTACAACAATAGTTGTTCTTTCATTTTCTTCACTGGCTTTTGGATGCCAGGCTACAAGAAATTTGCCAGGATGGTATTTGCTGAATTTTACTAATCCGCTTATTGCATAACGAGTTACGTGAACATTTATTGGCGACATAAATATTGAAACCTGAATTCTTTTGTCTTTAAAATATTCACTTTCAAAAACTTCTTCTATAACAACCACTTTTCCGTCAACAGGAGCTATAACATGATTTTCATTAATTTCTACAGATCTCTTTGGATTTCTGAAAAACTGCAGAATGATAATCAATAATAAGAGGGTGATAATTTCAATAGTGATTTTGAGCCATTCTATTTGGATAAAATAATCCGCCACTAAAAAAATCACCGCTGTAAAAATGGTGCCTAATAAAATACTTTGATTTCCTTCTTTATGAAACATAATTTAAAATTTGATAGAATAAAAATATAATTGGTGCGACAAAGATAACACTATCTAATCGATCTAGAATGCCCCCATGTCCAGGCATGATGTTTCCACTGTCTTTTTTTTCTGAAATCCGTTTGAATTTAGATTCGACTAAATCTCCAACAGTTCCAAAAATACCAACAATTACTGCTATTATGAGCCAAATGTAGGTGTTTTTTTCTGGGAGCATTAAAAAATATTTTGAAATAAAATAACTTGCAATTACTGCAAATCCAATACCGCCAAGAAACCCTTCTATGGTTTTTTTAGGTGAAATCCTCTCAAATAATTTATGTTTCCCAATGGATTTGCCAACTAAATAGGCAAATGTATCATTAGTCCATATCAAAATAAATATACTGATAAGGATATTAGGATTGTAGCCTTTAATCCCAAAAGGTATTTTTGTAATGATAATAAAAGGAAGAACAATATAGCCTACCAGATAGGCAAATTTTGAAAAGGAATCTACCTTCAAATTTTTATTATCAAATAAAAAGACAATACATTTTAGGGAAACAATTAGAGACGAAAATAATACTGCTAAATCAAAATTCCTGCTATATCTTAATATGTATAAAATCCCGTCACTCTTTTCGGCAACGGCAATTCTATAAAAAAAATAATAGAATAAGCCGGCAATTATAATTGGGGCTATTTTGTTTAAATGTACTAAGTTGCAAAATTCGGATACAGCAATAAGTAAAAAAACTCCAAATAGAATAAAGAATGTTTCTATAGAGTATTGTATTGAGGCGATTAACAATAAAATATAAACAGCCCCAGATATTGATCTTTTTAGTGTTTCATTCATTTTAAAGATCTTCTAAGAGCAAAAGGTATAAATTTTTAGCAGAGCTTCCGTACTGTGTAAAATCTTCTTCTTTTGCTTTTTCAAAATATTTGATAGTAGTAATATTGGTAGGGTATTCTGTTAAATATTTTCTTCGGATAGCACTAAGACCATCACTTTTGCCTTCCACAATTTGACTCGTTTTTGCCAAAATCACTATGTTGGCTGGCAAGTCATTTGGTTTTTTTTGTTTTATCTGATTAGATGAAAATAAAATAGATCCTTCCTCGGCAACTAAGTTTTCACAGCTGGATAATAAAAATTTGGGATTTATATTTTGCCCATATGCAAGCTTGTTTTCATCTAACAGAAAGAATAAATTAGACTCATAGCATAAGGCTTCGCATTCAAACCAATCATTTTCTTCAAGTATATTTTCAAATTGTTCTTTTACTTCCTCTAAATTTTCGCAGTATAAAAATTTCCCTCCATTTTTTTTAAAATTATAGATGAATTGTTCATCCAAAGGGGAGTTAATATCTGGATTTGGCCTATTGGAATTATCACTTCCGCCTTCATCTGATGAAGGAGAATTAGCACCAAATAATTTTTTAAAAAGATTCATAATTTGTTAATAATCGTTTTGTGTGACTTGAAAACGTTCAAAGATAAAAAAATCTTAATTCAAAAATGTGGTTTTGAATTAAGATTTTAAATATTTGTTAATTTTTAAATTATGAAACTACTTCGCCCAAATTTTTGTCGAAAGTTCTTTGCCCGAATATAGCTTCCAAATCATCTTTGAAGATCACTTCTTTTTCAATCAGGATATCGGCAAGCTGATTTAGTTTGTCTTTATTTTCTTCTAGAATTTTAATAGCTCTTTCGTATTGGCTTTCAATTAATTCTGAAATTTCAGCATCTATTATTTTGGCAGTGTCATCAGAATAAGGTTTTGAAAAATTATACTCTCCTTGCCCTGATGAATCATAATAAGTTACATTTCCTATTTTATCATTTAAGCCATATATAGTTACCATTGCGCGGGCTTGACGGGTTACTTTTTCCAGATCGCTTAATGCTCCAGTTGAAATTCTGTCGAAAGTAACTTTTTCAGCAGCTCTTCCTCCCATTGTAGCACACATTTCGTCTAACATCTGATCTGTTCTCACGATTTGTCTTTCCTCAGGAAGATACCAAGCGGCTCCTAGACTTTGTCCTCGTGGCACAATCGTAACTTTAATAAGCGGTGCAGCATGTTCAAGCATCCAGCTTACCGTTGCATGACCAGCTTCGTGTATGGCAATTGCTCTTTTTTCTTCTGGAGTAATGATTTTGTTTTTCTTTTCAAGTCCACCAATAATTCTGTCTACGGCATCAAGAAAATCTTGTTTGTCTACAGCGGTTTTGTTGTTTCTTGCGGCGATTAATGCAGCTTCGTTACAAACATTGGCAATATCGGCACCTGAAAAGCCAGGAGTCTGTTTTGCAAGAAAATCAAGATCTAGCCCCTCTACTTTTTTAATTGGTCCTAAATGAACTTGGAAAATTTCAGCTCTCTCACGAATATCTGGCAAGTCAACAAAAATTTGTCTGTCAAAACGTCCAGCACGCATTAAGGCTTTGTCGAGAACATCTGCCCTGTTGGTAGCGGCTAAAACAATTACATTCGAATTAGTTCCAAAACCATCCATCTCAGTCAGTAATTGATTCAGAGTATTTTCTCTTTCATCATTTCCGCCAGACATGTTGCTTTTTCCTCTGGCGCGGCCAACAGCATCAATTTCGTCAATGAAAATAATTGCTGGAGATTTTTCTTTGGCTTGTTTGAAAAGGTCTCGCACACGTGAAGCACCAACTCCTACAAACATTTCGACAAAATCAGAACCAGATAAAGAGAAGAATGGTACTTGCGCTTCACCGGCAACAGCTTTTGCCAATAAAGTTTTACCTGTTCCTGGAGGTCCAACTAATAGTGCTCCTTTAGGAATCTTTCCTCCTAGATTGGTGTATTTTTCAGGGTTTTTCAGGAATTCTACAATTTCCTGTATCTCTTCTTTAGCGCCTTCTAAGCCAGCAACATCTTTAAATGTAGTTTTAATATCTGTTTTTTCGTCAAAAAGCTTAGCTTTTGATTTACCGATGTTAAAAATCTGGCCACCTCCGCCACCAGGGCCTCCAGACATTTTTCGCATGATAAAAATCCAGACACCTATAATAATTATAATAGGTAACAGGCTTATAAATATATCACTCCAGTTGCTTGAATCTTTGAAGTCATAGTCGGCTAATTTTTTTTCAGCCTTTGCTTTGTCAAGTTTTTCCTGAAATGATTTTAGATCCCCAAATTTGGTTACATAATGAGGTCCCTTATTCGGCTGATCTAAAACATTTTTAGCTACTTTTTTGTTAACAGGATCTTTTAATGCAGCATCCGAAAGATAAATTTCAGCATCTTTATTATTGAAAATGACAACATTTTTAATTTGTCCTTTAGCCAGCATGTTATCAATCTCAGATGATTTTAACTGCCCAGGTTCTTGAAAATTAGATCCGCCAGTTGCAAAGCTTATTGCTAAAAAAATTAATATTATTGCAGTATATACTAGCCACGGGCTGACCTTAAATTTATTTGGGTTCGGGTTATTTTCTTTAGCCATTAGAAGATTATTTCTTTAATATTTATTTTCGATTTTAGTGATTTTGGCATCACCCCAAAGACTTTCGATGTTGTAATATTCACGAATGTGTTTTTGAAATACATGCACCACTATGTGAACATAATCCATTAATACCCATTCGGCTACATCTGAACCTTCAACATGCCAAGGTTTGTCTTTTAAATCTTTAGAAACTGTTTTTTGGATTGAATTAACAATGGCATTCACTTGAGTATTTGAGTTTCCATTGCATATTACAAAATAGTCACAAACTGCGGTGTCTATTTCTCTTAAATCTAAAATATCGATATCATTTCCTTTTACTTCTTCTATTCCTTTTATGATGTTTGCCAATAGAGCATCATTGTTTATAGTCTTTTTCGCCATTTATTTTTTTGTATGAATTTGTAAAGTTACCATTTTTTGTGATTAATTTTGAACCGTTAACATAATATTAAATTATGTTTCTCAAAATAAATATAGATGAAGCTAATCAAACTCGATGCCATAGATTCTACAAATGAGTTTCTCAAAGGTTTATCGAACAGGCAAGAGGTTCAAAATTTTACAGTTGTTACAGCTGAGACTCAGTACAAAGGAAAGGGTCAGATGGGAGCAAAATGGGATTCTGAACCTGGTAAGAATCTTATAATGAGTGTTTTGATTAAAGGTTTTTTGTTTAATTATGAAGACGTTTTTAATCTTAATGTTGTTGTATCGCTTGCAGTTATCCGGGCTTTAAAAAAGTATAATATTCCGGCATTAAGCGTCAAATGGCCAAACGACATTATGTCAGCAAATAAAAAAATTGGTGGCATATTAATAGAAAATAGCATGAAAGGGGATGGTACTATTGCTTCTATCGTAGGGATTGGACTAAATGTAAATCAGACTGAATTTGTGAATCTGCCCCGCGCTTCTTCATTATCTATAATCTGCCATGCTAATTTTGATAAAGAGGAAATCCTTTTTAAAATTATATCAGAAATAAAAAAAATAATAACAGATTTCAGTGCCAGATTTTCCTTTTTATGGGAAGAATATACTAATGGATTATTTAAAATTGGCATTCCTGCTGCTTTTTCAGATGAGTATGACAACAATTTTATGGGTATTATAAAAGGTGTATCAGAAAATGGAAAGCTTCTGATTCAATTAGAAGATGACAGTATTTGCGAATATAATCTGAAGGAAGTACAAATGCTGTACTAAAAAAAAGCCTTTTAGCGAGAAACTAAAAGGCTTTAATTTTTTACGAAAAACTTATTTACAGCTTCGTCATGTTATTAGCTAATGTTTCGATAAATTTTGAAATAGGCCCTTTTACCATCATAGCCATCATTGCGTTAAATTCTCCCTCAAAATCTAGTTTTACGGCACTTGACTGTTCTGATACACTATCTATATTTGCGGTTAATGTAAATGGAAGCTTGTCACTTGCTGCGCCTAAAATAACTTTATTTGGAGCAGTTTTATCTTTCATCTTCAATTTGATTTCAGGCATTCCCTTTAAACCAAAAATAAAAGCATCTTCGCCTGTAATCTCAAATTTTGCAATATTATCAGGCATTAATTTTTCGAAGTTTTTTACATCAGTTAATAAATTGAATAATTCCTCAGCAGATTTTTCAACTTTAACCCTTGGGCTTTCTAAATTCATAATAATATTTTATTTGTATTCTGATTGTGCAGTATATTATACATTCCAGGTTGATGGGCTAATATTCCACTCTCGCAGTGTCTGCTCTTCTTTTTCGGTAATATAGCTCTTTGCAACTGCCAAATTCAATAAATTTTGATAATTACTCAGTGTATATAAATCGATTTCTGCATTTTTAAAGTTTTGATCTGCAATGTCAAATCCATAAGTAAAAATGGCGGCCATCCCTTTTATTACTGCTCCTGCTTCTCGTAAGCCTTCAACGGCAAGCAGGCTGCTGTTTCCAGTGCTTATTAAATCTTCAATAATTACTACGCTTTGTCCTTTTTGCAGAAAACCTTCTACTTGATTTTGTCGGCCATGTTTTTTTGGTTCTGGGCGCACATATACAAAAGGCAATCCCATACTCTCTGCAACAAGCATTCCAATGCCTATTGCGCCAGTGGCTACACCAGCAATAACATCTGGTTTTCCAAACTGTTTTTCGATGTTTTTAGAAAATTCGTCTCTAACATAATTTCTTATGGCTGGAAACGAGAGGATTAAACGATTATCGCAATATATTGGCGATTTCCATCCAGAAGCCCATGTAAAAGGATTTCCTGGATTCAATTTAATTGCATTTATTTGCAAAAGCAATTCGGCTGTTTTTTCGGCTGTATCTTTATTAAAAATCATAATACAAATGTATAAAGTTTTTGTTAACGACAAACCACTTTTTTTGACAAATCAAATTTCGAAGGAAACTGATTTTCAGCTTTTTTTATTGGATAGTATTGATGTTGAGCAGGTTATAATAAAAATGTTCCAGAATAAAATTAAGAAAGCGTATCTCTATCATCCAGACGAAAGCGTGATCATGAAAACTTTGAAGGCAAAAATTCCCGTAAATAAAGCTGGCGGCGGATTAGTATATAATAAAAAAGGGGAGGTTTTATTTATTTTTAGAAATGGAAAGTGGGACTTGCCAAAAGGTGGCTCACAAAAAGGAGAATTGATTGAAGATGCTGCAACACGTGAGGTCGAGGAGGAAACGGGAGTGAGCGGTCTTAAAATTAAAGAAAAGCTTCAAAAAACCTACCATGTTTTTAAGCGAAATGGTAAATACAAATTAAAAATTACTCATTGGTTTGTGATGTATACTGATTATGAAGGAACTCCAATTGGTCAAATTGAAGAGGGTATCGAAAAAGTTGCCTGGCTGAATCCAGAACAAATAAAAGAAGCTTTGCAGAATTCCTACGAAAATATAAAATTGCTATTTGAAGACGATATGAATAAATAATTAATTCAAGTTGCTAGTTAATTGATTTGTTTAATTGTAATCCAAATACAAACAATGTAAGCTTTATTAGAAAC
>NZ_JBDLZZ010000017.1:0-99894 GCF_040049115.1 Flavobacterium aestuarii | reverse complement strand
GGAGTAAGAAAAGTAGATTTTTTCCTCTTCAGATTATCAAATCTTTTTGCTTAATCCCCAACTTTTGCACCTGATCCCTGATCCCCTTTTGTTCTTGATCCGTGTTTTGGGGGAGAAATACGGGAATAGACTAAAAATAAAAAATCCTTTAACCGTTAGTTTACAACGTTTAAAGGATTTTTAAAGTGCGGATAATAGGACTCGAACCTACACGCCTTGCGGCACCAGATCCTAAGTCTGGCATGTCTACCAATTTCACCATATCCGCGTAATTGTGGGTGCAAAGATAAGCATAACTTCGAATATTCCAAGAACTTTTTAAAAAAAAATTTTTATTCTATTTTTTTGTATTTTTGATATTCAAAAAAATCTGATTTAATGGAAGACATAAAACAATACGTTACAAAACACAAAGACCGGTTTATCAACGAATTAATAGAACTTTTAAAAATTCCATCTGTAAGTGCAGACACTGCTTTTTCCCAAGACGTCCTTGACACTGCCGAGGCTGTAAAAACAAGTTTAGAGGCTGCAGGATGCGATTTTGCCGAAATTTGCGACACTGCCGGCTATCCAATTGTATATGGAGAGAAAATAATTGACCCAAATCTGCCTACAGTTCTAGTATATGGTCATTATGATGTTCAGCCAGCTGATCCATTAGAATTATGGACTTCTCCTCCTTTTGAACCTGTCATCAAAAAAACAGACATACATCCCGAAGGCGCCATCTTTGCCAGAGGTGCCTGCGATGACAAAGGCCAGATGTACATGCACGTGAAAGCTTTTGAATACATGATACAAACCAGTACTTTGCCTTGTAACGTAAAATTCATGATTGAAGGTGAAGAAGAAGTTGGAAGTGTCAACCTAAAAACCTTCGTAGAAAACAATACCGAAAAACTAAAAAACGATGTGATTTTGATTTCGGACACTGGAATGATCTCTAATCAGCAGCCTTCCATTACAACTGGACTTCGTGGTTTGAGCTATGTCGAAGTTGAAGTTACCGGCCCAAATCGCGATCTTCATTCTGGTTTATACGGCGGTGCAGTGGCAAACCCAATTAATATTTTGGCCAAAATGATTGCGCAGCTTCACGACGAAAACAATCATATTACAATTCCTGGTTTCTATGACAATGTCGAAGAACTTTCTCTTGAAGAAAGAGCCGAAATGGCCAAAGCTCCTTTTGACCTTGATAAATACAAAAAAGCATTAGACTTAAATGACATTTACGGCGAAAGCGGCTATGTGACTAATGAGCGCAATTCAATACGCCCAACGCTGGATGTAAATGGAATCTGGGGAGGATACACTGGCGAAGGTGCCAAAACCGTTATTGCCAGCAAAGCTTTTGCTAAAATCTCCATGCGTTTAGTTCCAAACCAAGACTGGGAAGAAATCACAGAACTTTTTACCAAACACTTCATCAGCATTGCTCCTGCGGGCGTTACTGTAAAAGTTACACCTCATCACGGCGGTCAGGGCTATGTGACACCAATTGACAGTATTGGGTATCAGGCAGCAAACAAAGCTTATACCGAAACCTTTGGAATTCCTGCAATTCCTGTACGTTCCGGAGGAAGTATTCCTATTGTTGCATTATTTGAAAAAGAACTGAAAAGCAAAACAATCCTTATGGGATTTGGCCTTGACAGTGATGCCATTCACTCACCCAACGAACATTTCGGGATTTTCAATTTTCTAAAAGGAATTGAAACCATTCCGCTGTTTTACAAATATTTTGTGGAGCTTTCAAAGTAATTCACAGCTATCAATACAATTCAGAATCCGTTCAGCAATGAGCGGATTTTTTTTGTTCATTATACTAATAAATATTTGGAGCTAGTTCCAGCTGCCCACTATATCTGTCGTCCCGAACCCCGGGACAACAGGATGCCGTTCCCATCTGGGCTAAGGCTTTTGAATTTTATAAAACATTGATTCTTAAAATTAAATTACATCAGTATTAGGTTTTTTCTGTAAAAAAATTCAAAAAAAACTTGTTTATTAAAAACATTACTCTACATTTGTAGAATATAATCTATAAATGTAGAATTAAAAAATGAAAAAACTTTTTGTATTATTCTTATTCGGAGTTTTATTTTCTGCCTGCAAAAACACTTTAATTAATCAAAAGATCAATAAGAGAAAAGAAGGTGTTTGGATTCAAGAATATTCGGAAGATAATCTTCATTACAAATCGTATGAATATTATAAAAATGATATTCCTGTAAAAAAGTGGAAATCTTATATCAATAATAAAATTTATAAAACAGAGAAATATAAAAACGGGATTTGTATTGTAAAATATTATCATGAAAATGGAAAGCTTCAATCTAAAGGAAAAACTAAAATTGAAATTGATTCAGTCGAAACACATTGGTTTTATTTTGGAGAATGGCAATTCTATTCCGATAAAGGAAAATTAACTGAAATCAAAAAGTATAATAAAGGAGAATTAATCTCCGAACAAAGTGTAAAAAAATAACTCTTAAAAAATAAACCATGCAGCTATCCAACTCAGAAGAACAATTAATGGAGCACCTTTGGAAACTTGAAAAAGCTTTCATGAAAGATTTGCTCGAAGCATACCCAGATCCAAAACCAGCCACAACAACTGTTGCCACGTTATTAAAAAGAATGATTGATAAAAAATTCGTTGCTTATAATGAATTTGGGAATTCGCGGGAATATTATCCTTTGGTCAAAAAAACAGATTATTTCTCCAAACACGTCAACGGATTGATTAGTAATTTCTTTAATAATTCGGCTTCACAGTTTGCTTCTTTTTTTACTACCGAAACTAACTTATCAACTTCGGAACTTGAGGAACTTAAAAAAATAATCGATTCACAAATTCAAAAAAAGAAAAAATGACAACATACCTTTTAAAATCAGGAATACTGCTATTTATTTTTTACTTAATATATAGGTTGTGGCTAGAAAACGAAAAAATGTTTCTTTTTAATCGGATCTATTTACTAGCAAGTTTAGTTTTTAGTTTTTTGATTCCGTTGCAACTTATTTCGTTTGAACCTTCTGCTACAAGCAAAATAATATCCGTTCAATTAGACGAATTAGCAATTCAAAAAAGTAGTCAAAGCTTCAAATCGTTAGCCGAAAGCCTAGATTTAACCAATATTATTCTTGCCATTTATATTACAGTTTTTTTAGTATTAATTATTCGTTTCCTTCTGAATTTATTTTCATTATATAATAAAGTATTAAGAAGTGAAGTTCAATTTGTTAAAGGTGAAAAAATCATTCTAATAAATGAACCTATTTTACCACATTCTTTCTGGAATGCAATCTTTATCAATAAACAAGAATTCAAAAATGATAGAATTCCATCCGAATTAATTGCGCATGAAAAAGCACATTTAGATCAAAAACATACTTTAGACATACTATTTATTGAGTTTCTACAAATTATTTTTTGGTTTAATCCATTAGTAATTCTCTATAAAAGAGCGATTAAACTCAATCACGAATTCTTAGCAGATGCTGTGGTAAATAATCAATTTAGAGAAGTTACCAAATATCAATCTTTGTTACTTGAGATTGCTTCTAATAAAACTAATATCATTTTAGCAAGTAACATTAACTATTTAATAACTAAAAAACGTTTTATTATGATGACAAAAAAAGAGTCGCCCGCAAGAATATTTCTGAAAGTATGCAGCATCGGAATTATTACCAGCCTATTATTATTTGTTTTTAGCTGTAAAGATAATCCTGAAGAAAGTAATACAAAAAAACAAAATGAAATTGAAAAAAGCAGCGTTGGTATAGAAGAAAAATCAACGTTGCCTGATGAAGATGACACAGTAAGATCTCTTGCTGGATTAGAAATAAAACCTGAGTTCCCAGGTGGTATTGAAGAGTTTTACAAATTTATAGGTAAAAACTATCAAGCTCCAAAAGAAGAAGGACTTAAAGGAAAAGTATACATAACATTTATAGTAGAAAAAGACGGTTCCTTATCCGATTTTAAAGTACTTAGAGATATTGGTTATGGAACAGGAGAAGAAGCTGTTAGAGTTTTAAAATTATCGCCAAATTGGTTACCAGGAACAATAAACAACAAGCCTGTTAGAACATTATATAGCTTACCTATAACAATTCAAAGCCCAGGTTAAAATTAAAAAAAAAATAAAAATCTAAAAAAAATTAATTAAAAACCTTGTCAGGATTGTAGCCAACATAAGGCATTGATTGTTCATTGAACACCACGCCATATCCCTCTAACTCTTTCAAAATTGGCAGATATACTTCTTTGCGTATAGGAAGCTGTACCCCAGGAGTTGTAATTTTGCCGTTCAAAATTAATAATGCTGCCATCGCAACAGGCAAGCCAACAGTTTTGGCCATAGCTGTATAAGTCTGGTCTTCGCCTATGCAGACCATTTTGGAATCAATCTGCTTTTCATCACCGTTCAGAATAAATCCAAATTTATGATACATCACGATCATATCTTTGTCATTGGGTTTTAAAGTCCAGCTGTCAGTCAGGATTTTTTCGAGGATTTGTGCGGGAGTAGCATCTTTCAGACCTACTTTTTTATTGGGATTAAACAAATCCAGTTCCAGCAGTTTATCCCACATGATATCATCCTGATCAATTTTCAAGATCAGCCGCATTTTTATTTCAACCGAATCTGTTGGATGATAGGGCAGAAAAGAATTCACAAACTGACGATAGCTCATGTTTTCGGAGTTTTCCATAATATAGCTGTCGTCTGTCATTCCTAACTGTACAAACATATTCCATGCTTTGGAAAATCCAACCCGGCGAATTGTCCCCCTGTATAAAGTTAGCACATCATCAAGTCCGTAAACACTCTTATATTTTAGAGAATCCCTATTGGAATAAGCTTCAAATTTTCCATAACCTTCTACTTCCAGAAATTCGGTTCTTCTAAATAAATTCATATACGGAATATATTTATAAGTTCCTTCCTGTATAAATTTTGCTGCACCTCCCTGCCCTGCAAGCACCACATTTCTTGGCGCCCAGGTAAATTTATAATTCCACAAATTATCATCCGATTCTGGTGCAACAAGTCCGCCGCAAAACGATTCAAACAAAAGCATTTTTCCGCCTTGTTCCCTAATTTCGTCAATCACTTTCATAGCACTCATGTGATCAATTCCGGGATCTAGCCCAATTTCATTCATAAAAATCAGATTATTTGCTTTAGCGGCCTCATCCAATCCCTGCATTGCATCGCTAATGTATGATGCCGTTACCAGATGTTTTTTATACGCAATACAATCCTTTGCTACTTCTATATGCAGATGTGCCGGCAGCATCGAAATAACAATATCTGCTTTCTGGATAGCCGTTTTTCTTTGATTCTCATCAAATATATCAAGGGCAATTGGAGTTGCATTGGGATGAGCATTTGTCTTTTTTTGAGCTAAAGCCAAAGACAAATCTCCAATAACAAGATGCAGGTTTTCAGCATCCGATTTATGCAAAAGGTATTGTATCAATGATGATGCAGATCTTCCTGCTCCAATAATTAGAATTGTTCTCATAAATTCTTTTAATTTAAAACACAACTGTCAAGAAATTCAATATAAATCTTTAAAACAGGATGTATTTATCCTTATTTCAAATATTTTTATTTATAAAAATATAACACAAACATACAATATTGTTTAATTTATAACAAATCATTTTAAAAATATTTATTTTTCTTAGTTAAAACTCTTTTTTACAAAATAAAATGCAATACTAATAGAAGAGAAATCAATGCTGAAAGAATTACTGCAAAAGTCATATAAAAAATGCTTTCGGATTAAACATTTATGAAATACTTTTGTCAGTATAAAATATAAAAAAATGGATAAGAAAATAATTTCTACGGCAGCAGTTTTGGGAATGATTGCAATAATTTTAGGAGCTTTCGGTGCACATGGATTAAAAAAAGTGCTTTCAATAGAACAGCTTGCCACTTTCGAGACAGGGGTAAAATATCAAATGTACCACGCTTTGTTTTTATTATTCATTGGAACAACTACTCTAATCAATCAAAAATTAAAAAAAACGATACTTACCTTAACCGTTACAGGAGTTTTGTTTTTCTCTGGTTCCATTTATCTTTTGGCCACCAATTCGTTAACTCCGATTGACTTTAAAGTGATTGGATTCATTACACCAATTGGAGGATTATTTCTTATTATTTCGTGGTTATTATTATTTTTTGACTTAATAAAGCCTTTAAAAAAGAAAAATAAAATATAATGTGGTTGTAAAAAAAAATTATACTTTTGCAGTGAAATAAACAACACTCACAAAAATTTATTTTTATGGACAACTACGCTTTGTTTACGAAATCGATTTCGTTAAAAAATTTGGGAATCGAAAATGCTAAAATTCAGTATCAGCTAAGCCCGAATGAGTTACATGAGATTACGATCCAGTCTGGACAGGGACAAGAAAACAGTACTGGAGCACTTGCAATAAATACTGGCGAATTTACAGGACGTTCACCTCAAGACCGTTTCATCGTTAAGGACAGCATTACCGAAGATAAAGTATGGTGGGGAAAAGTGAATATCCCTTTTGAACCTGCAGCTTTTGAATCACTTTATAAAAAAGTAACGTCTTACTTATCTAATAAGGAGATTTTTGTCAGAGATTCTTATGTTTGTGCCGATTCAAATTACAAGCTGAATGTGCGGGTAGTGACAGAAACTGCCTGGGCTAATTTATTTTGCCACAACATGTTTTTGAGACTGACAAATGAGGAATTGACAGACTTTGCTCCCGAATGGACTGTAATCTGTGCCCCTGGATTCTTAGCAGACCCTGCTGTTGACGGAACACGGCAAGGTAATTTTGCAATTTTGGATTTTACCAAAAAGATTGCTCTGATTGGAGGAACAGGGTATACTGGCGAAATGAAAAAAGGAATCTTCTCGGCATTAAACTTTATTTTGCCTGTTTTCAAAAACACCTTGCCGATGCACTGCAGTGCCAATGTTGGCGAAGATGGTGATACGGCAATTTTCTTTGGATTGTCGGGTACTGGAAAAACAACTTTATCTGCAGATCCTGAAAGAAAATTAATTGGTGATGACGAACATGGATGGACCAATGAAAATACTGTTTTCAATTTTGAAGGTGGCTGTTACGCCAAAGTTATCAATCTTACCGAGGAAAATGAGCCAGATATTTTCAGAGCAATCAAAAAAGGAGCCATTCTTGAGAATGTTGTTTTCAAAACTGGAACTAATGAAGTAGATTTTGAAGATATTTCCATTACCCAAAACACAAGAGTAAGCTATCCGATTGAGCATATCGATAATATTCAGCCAGGATCTATTGGCAAAAATCCAAAAAACATTTTCTTCTTAACTGCAGATTCTTTCGGTATTCTGCCTCCAATTTCAAAACTGACAGCTGGGCAGGCAGCTTATCATTTTATATCAGGATACACCGCAAAAGTAGCCGGAACCGAAGCAGGTGTTACGGAACCTCAGCCCAATTTTTCGGCCTGTTTTGGCGCACCGTTTATGCCCTTGCACCCAACAAAATATGCTGAAATGCTGAGTCAAAAAATGAAAGATGCCAATGTAAAAGTATGGCTGATCAACACAGGATGGACTGGAGGACCTTATGGAACGGGAAGCCGAATGAAGTTAAAATACACCCGTGCAATGATTACCGCAGCTCTGAAAGGAGAATTAGACACGGTTGAATTTTTGAATCACGATGTTTTTGGAATCGCAATCCCGCAGTCTTGCCCAAATGTGCCAGCTGAAATTTTAAACCCAAGAAACACGTGGGAAAATCCAGCATTGTATGACACAAAAGCAAACGAGCTAGCTCATAAATTTGAAGAGAACTTCGCAAAATTCGCAGCATTTGCCAATGCTGAAATATTAGCAGGCGCACCAATAATAAAATAAGGACAATTACTAATTCAAACCAAAAAAGCTGTTCGTCATGAACAGCTTTTTTTTGCTTTTTATAAAAATTATTTTTTCGCCTGATTAATCTTTTCTTGAATCAAATCCCAGGCATAATAATGAAAAGTCATACCGTTGCTCATAGCTGCAAAAAGTCCATTTTTGAATTCACCACCCAGATTAATACTTGTTACATCTGCCCCGTCACATTCTATTGTCGAAGTTGGAATTTCGGCTAGTAAAGGATAATTATTTGGATTTCCGTCTGCTCCTTCTCTCGGATAAACCATAAAAGTATTTGCCTGCTGATTGGAAACCAGAATATAACCCGTTGTGGCAGTCGATTTATAAATTGCGATTCCCTCATGATCGGCTTTGAAATCCTTTTGACCAAAAAGAGCCAATTCCTTATTATCATTCAAAGCGGGATCAGCGTTGTATTTCCTGATACCGAATTGCTCATCACAGTACAAAACTGTGCCTAATTCGTTGTCAACTGCAATGGCTTCAATTTCTTTCTTGCCACTATACTCACCAAATTTTCTAACTACTGCTGCCGTCGCATATTTTCCTGAACCCGAAAGTTCATATTGCCATAAATAACTCCCCGAAGGACCGGATTTTCTTCCAACTATAGCAAAAATCTTTTTGTCACTCGGGCGTGTGTACAACGCAATTCCCATAGGATCACGCAGTGCTTCGCCTTCAAAAACAGGAATTCCGCCATTATCGATCGGGTTTAGATCAGGAAGGCTGAAAATTCTTATTGTGTTGCTTTCGCGCTCTGTGGTTACGGCAATATCCGTTTTTTTTCCATCGATTATTAAACCGTAAGCGATATCAACATTGTTTGGGCGTTTTAATGGGATTGACTTTTTAATAATTTTCCCATTCAGATCAAAAGCATACAAACCGCCGTCAGTATCTTTATCTGTTCCAATAATAATACTTTTTGAAGCGTCTGTCGGATGAATCCAAATCGAAGGATCATCAGTATCGTGAGGTAATTTTTGGGTAACGATTGTTGGTTTTACAGCATCTTTGCGAACTGGTGCCAATTTATCACTGCAGGAAACTAATGAAATCATCCCAAGTGCTGCTGCTATTTTATTTATGCTTTTCATTTTTGTTTTTTTTCTATTTGAGTTGTAAATAAAACTTTTCCATCACCATCAACTACTTGTGCAAGCAATTTTGAATTTGTAATGGAAAAGGTCATAAATCCTGGTTTTTCTGCAAAAAATAACGTTCCTTCTCTTTCCCCGCTGGAACGGACAGTACAAGCGGCACCCGACAGAAACTGAGTAGTATAACGTCCTTTGGGTTTTATAATCTGCAGATCGTGTTCGTGACCACAGAAATAAGCATCTACCTTTTGATTATCAAAAATAGCGGCAAACTTTTTTTCGAAACTTGTAGTTTCAGAACTCGTTTTACGTTTTCCTCCACTATACAAAGGATGATGGCCTACTACTATTTTCCATGTCACTTTTTTATCCGTTGTGGCTAATTCTTTTAACAGCCACTTTTTTTGAGCTGTCGTATCCTGCGCTTTGATAGCCTCGCTCATGCCAGAATCTGCATCGTAATATTTATCTATAAATGGCGAAGTATCCATAAACAAAACTAAAACTTTATTGCCGTCTTCTAAGCCAAACTCCTTTTTAAAATAAGTCGAAGGCATGTGCCAGCGCCGGCTTTTTGCCGAATAATCGATCTGTGCCTGAACATTACCTCTGTAATCATGATTTCCCAGAGCCACAAACCAATCGTTCTGCAGGCTAAAATCGGTATAAATATTTTCAAAAGAAGCAGTCCAAGAATAATCTGTAGTGCTCTGCACACCGTTTGGATAAAAATTATCTCCTACACTAATGACAAATTCAGAACCGATTGTAGCTGCTGCTTTCCCCATTTGTACAGCAACTTCTTTTTGATAAAATTGGCCATAACGGCCAAAATCACCCATTAATAAAAAATTGAGGCTGTTGTCAATTTTTTGCAGCTGTGGGATATAGCCTTCTGTATAACCGGACAATTCTCTTTTTTCAGCCTGTTGTGCACACGCTGTCTGAAAGACAAGAACCGATAAAAAAACGTAAATTATATGTTTCATTTTATTATTACTGTAAAAAGGAGAACAGGACATTACATCCTGTTTCCTTTTCAATTATATAAATTAACTATTACAAATCGAATTTCAGACCTAAATTGTATCTCGCCTGATAGTATTCGGCTTGTTTAGTATGCGCTTCAACTCCCTGATAGTAGCGCAATGGCTGATTAGTTATGTTGTTCGCTTCTGCAAAAATTCTAAGTTTTGGAGTAATTTTATAAGAAGCATTAGCATCCAAGAATAACTGTTTGTCATAATAGCTGTCATTATAAGCCTCAGAACCCAATTCATCTAAATAATCTGATGTAAAGTTGGTAGAAATTCTAGCGGAAAAACGATTATTTTCCCAGGACAAAGAACCATTAAACATGTGAGGAGCTGTTCCCGGAAGGCTGATATCTTTTCTTTCGTTTCCATCTTCATCAGCAATTCCTTTTGCCTCAGATTTTGTGTAGGTATAGTTTAGATAGATTCCGAAACCTTTTAAAAATTTACTTTCAAAAAAATCTAACTGACGCTGGAATGCGAATTCAAAACCATACACATCAACTGTATCACCATTTTTTGGCTGTACAAAAGACCAGTTTTCACCAGCTGGAATAGGGTTTATCTGACCAGGAAAATCTGCTGCAAATTTCTCGGCTGTATATTGATTATCACTGTAATTATAAATAAAATCATGTAATTTTTTGTAGAATACACCACCCGAAATTAATCCAACAGATTTGAAATAATTTTCGGCCATGAAATCATAATTGTAAGCATAAGTAACATCCAGATTTGGATTACCGGCAGTAATTTCTTTGTCGGCCGCAATATTATTAACATACGGAGCCAATGCATAATAATTTGGTCTTGCCAAAGCTGTAGTTGCTGCAGCTCTTAAAATCAAGTCTTTTGCAGCATTGTACTGCAGAGTAACGCTTGGCAATACATTGGTATAGGTATTAGTATTGTTTACAGTGGTTTCTAATTCTTCTTCGTCAAGAACGCGGTTTCCTGTATAATCAATGTGAGTGTTTTCGACACGGAAACCTACAACCATAGATAATTTATCATTAAAATCCTGATCCCATCTGATGTAAGCTGCGTAAATATTTTCTTTGGCATTATAATTAGTTGTCAAATATTCTGCCGGATCCGTTTCTTTATCAAATAATGAAGCATTATTTAAATCTAAACCTCCTAAATAATCTGCCGATGCAAAAGTTCCCGGAACATACTTACTGCCTGGATTAAAATCTTTTCCATCAAAAAAACTTGTTTCAACTTGTGACAATAACTCCATTCCATCTCCGGCAGGCTCATAGGCATAGAAAATATTGTCTCTCTTTTTTTCTTTCAAACGAAGCCTAAGACCTGTTCTGATTCTTCCTTTTTCTGATGGAATAATTGTGAAAGGAAAACGAACATTTACTTTTGCTCCAAATTCGCTTTCGCTGGTATCATCTGTATTTTCGGTAACCGAATCAAATTTGAATTCATCCAGGGATTCTCCTGCTGTCGTAATCAAGGGGAATCTCGTATCTGATAAATCCTGAGTCATATCCAGCCCTTTCTGGCGGTATTCTATATAACGCTCTTCCGGGCGGTATTCTCTTGCATTGGAATAATTGGCAGACCAGTCCAAATCTAATTTGGAACCAATTAAATGCTCTCCGCGAAGTGAATAGTTCTGCACTCGCTGATCTTCCAGTCTTCTGCTTTTGTTTCTGTCATTATCGATTCCGCCTTTGGTCTGGCGTTTTACGCGTCCTTCAAAACCAACAATTTTTGATTCGTCAGCATCATCATAAATGGCTTCGATATCATCATAAGTTGTTCTGAAACGGTTTTCTCTATCATCTCTCCAGTTGTAAATTGCATTGGCAAAAATGGTATTGTTTTCATTAAATTTATAATCAAAAGCAAACGAAGCACTTCTGCGGATACGCTGTACATCATATTTTCTGATTTCTGATGCCTGTAGAAATTCATTGCCAAAATCATCTTTTACCCATTCGTTTTCGATATTATCAGAACCATAATCTACATTGTTGTACGATCCGCTGAAAACCGCTCCCAATTTATTGTCAAAAAAACGGTTTCCATATACTAATCCAGCTGTAAAACTAGCCTTGTCACGGATTGGTAAATAGCCTCCAGCAAGAGTTGCCGAGATTCTTTCGCCGTTTGGAGAGGATCTTGTTACCAGATTTACAGAACCTCCAATAGCATCAGCATCCATATCTGGAGTAAGGGTTTTACTAACTTGTATCGTAGAAATCATATCAGACGGAATTAAATCCATCTGCACATTTCGGTTATCGCCTTCGGCAGATGGAATTCGGTCTCCGTTCAGAGTAACAGAGTTCAACGATGGAGCCAGACCTCTGATGATAATATTTCTGGCTTCGCCTTGATCATTCTGCATCGTGATACCCGGAACGCGCTTTAAAGCATCTCCGACATTAGCATCTGGAAAACGCCCAACTTGGTCAGACGAAATTACGTTTCCGATATTTTTATTGTTTTTCTGCTGATTCAATGCTTTGGCCTGGCCTTTTAAATTGTCTCCAACCACAACTTCATTCAGCTCGGTTCCTGAAACTTTAAGAGAAAAATCAAGTACATTGTTTTTTCCCTGTTCTACAGTTATTGATTGAGTTATAGAACCATAACCTATGTATTTTATCGAAACTTGATAAGTACCAGCATTTAAATTAAGAAATTCATAATGACCAGTATAATCCGAAGTCGTGTATTTATTATCACCAACAATCTGAATCATTGCACCTGGCAAAGAAAGTTTGTCATCGGCATCTAATATTTTTCCTGAGAGTATGGCTTTCTGGGCGTGACCAGAAATCGTTAATAAAAAGAGTGTTACAATTAAATAGAATTTTTTCATTGTTTTTTTGTTTTATTTTGGTTGCAAAACTAGAATCCAAACATTATTAAACACGTTTAAAAAAATTAACATACCGTTATGATTTCTGATATAAAATAGAGAATTATTAATATTAAAATAATCTTAACAAGCTGAAATACAAATATGCCTTATAAAAACAGGACAACTATTTGTGTGAGAATCAAAAATTTGGCTTTACATTTGCGGTATCAATCAATCAAAAATCATTCAATCATGTTAAAACAATTTTTCATCTTGTGTTCAGGCGCAGACAAACCGCTGCTAGACGGCTGCTCCGAAGGCGAACAAACCAAATATGCTGGTATAGGTGCCACGGTTTTTTTTACAGCCGTTATGGCTTTTATCGCCAGTGCTTATGCCCTTTTTACTGTATTTGACAATGTTATTCCGGCATTGCTTTTTGGGCTTGTCTGGAGTTTGCTTATTTTTAATCTGGATCGCTTTATAGTTTCTACAATCCGGAAAAGAAACAATTTTGCCAGTGAATTGCTGCAGGCAGCTCCGCGGATAATTCTGGCAATTATCATCGCAATAGTAATTTCGAAACCATTGGAAATTAAAATTTTCGAAAAGGAAATCAATACCGTTTTATTGAAAGAGAAAAATGCTATGGCTTTGAACAACAAAAAAGAAGTAGCTAATTATTTCAAATCCGATCTGGATAAAAACAAAACTGAAATTTCAAACCTCAAAACTGAAATTGCTAATAAAGAAAAAGAAGTAAACACGCTGTATCAAACCTATATTCAGGAAGCCGAAGGAACTGCTGGAACAAAAAAACTAGGTAAAGGTCCCGTTTTTAAGGAAAAAATTGCCAAACATAATCTGGCCAAAAATGAATTAGACACTATTCGGAAAAATAATCTGGCCAAAATTGCCGTTCTTGAAAAAAACAGCAAAACCCTGCAGACTGATTTAGATAAAAAAGTAACCGAAACCCAGCCTGTCATTGATGGTTTTGACGGTTTGATGGCACGAATCAACGCATTGAATAAATTGCCTTGGCTGCCTTCATTCTTTATAATGCTGTTATTTTTGGCAATTGAAACTTCGCCAATTATTGCCAAATTATTATCTCCAAAAGGAGAATACGATTTTAAATTGGAAGATCTGGAAACAGCACTCAAAGCTACTTTGGATCAAAATAAACATCAGCGTGAACTATTGATTAAAACCAATGCTTTGATGCATGACAAGGTTTATGCAGATATTGCCGATGATAAAAGGCTATACGATCTGCAGCGAAAAAATGCCGAAGAATTACTGGAACTGCAATCGAATGGATTTCTAGAAAAACAAAAGCAGACGCTTTAAGTATAACTAAAACTGAATTCTTACTATTAAAAAGGAGTCATTTCACTATGAAATGACTCCTTTTTTTAAAACAATATCATTAAGAATAAACTACAGTATGTCCAATTGATGCCGTATATGATGAGGACAAAATAGTATTTACAAATACCCATTCTGCTTTCACATTACTATTGGTGAAAGTTGTCAAAATGAAACCTCTGCGGGAAGCATCAAAATAATCTAGATCATCAATCAAAGTTGTCAAAGCACCTTCAAAAGCGGTAAGAGTCTGTGGAGTTGGATTTCCTAAATATACTTCGAAACCAGGAGAACTTATTCCAGGCGTTGCCAGCTCTATACCTATTTCTGTTTTGTCTTGTTTTGTCAATTTACTGCTCCAGGCATTGTGAGTATCACCGGCAAGTGTAATGATTTTTTTATTGCCAAATGCATTATACATCACTTCACGATCTACAGGATATCCATCCCAAGCGTCTAAATTATAAGGCAATACAGTAGTAACTCTAGCAATGTCCTGTGGAGTTAGTGTTGGGTCATTTTTTTGCTGTCTTATTTTTATTGTAACCAGCTCTGTTAAAATTGAAGTGAAATCTGGTGATCCAAAAGCAGTTAACATTTCTGCAGGAACATACATTCTGGCCATCAACACCTGCTGTCCCAATACCTGCCATTTAGCCGTATTTGAATTTACTATCTGCGTTAACCAATTACGCTGAGTACTTCCTAATAAAGTTCTTGATGGATTTGTAATATCTGCTTGATATTTAACAGCATTAAAACCAGAAGCAGTCATGTACTCATTAATGTTTAATTGTTTATCCCTGCCAATAATCCTGGTATCTAACATGGTAAGATTTACCAAATTTCCTAAATTAAAATTTCTGTAAATAAGACTTTGGTTATTGGCTTCCAGCCTTGAAAATGGTAAAAATTCGCTGTAAGCTTGCAAGGCATAGGTTTTTCTGGCTTCATAACTTTCTTCATCTGCTGAATGATTCTCTGCTCCATCTTTATAAGCATCATTTGCAACTTCGTGATCATCCCAAACACATATAAAAGGTTTTTTTTGATGAGCTAACTGCAAATCTGTATCAGATCTATACTGTTTGTAACGAGTTCTGTAATCCTCTAATGTAAGGATTTCATGGGCTGGCTTGTGAAAGCGGTTTAAGGAAGCATTTTGGGCATTTGACCCATAGCCGCCAGCTTCATATTCATAAAAATAATCTCCTAAATGTACAATAACATCAGCATCAGATTTTGCCATAGCATTGTAAACATTAAAAAGACCTGCCTGGTAATTTGAACAGGAACAAACCGCTAACTTTACACTAGAGGCATTTTCCGGGAAAGTAATTGTCTCTCCAATAACCGATATGGCTTTGTCCTCTTTATTACTGAAACGGTAATACAATTTTTGATTTTCCTCAAGTTCTGTCAGCTCTATGGCAATAGTATTGTCTCTTGAAATCTCAGTGGTAATAGTTCCTTTTCTAAGTATTTTATTAAACTCAATATCTTTAGAAACCTCCCAAAGAATTAACTTGCCAGGACTATTGTATCTTGTCCATATGATTACCTTTGATTTTGAAGGATCAAAACTGGCGACTCCCTGATCAAAATTTATTCTGGCATAATCACTCACGTTAATTTTATCATCATCATTGTTATCATCATCATTGCAGCTGATAAAATTTGGAGCTAAAATTACTGCTCCTGTTACTAATAATGTGTTTCGAATGAACTGTCTTCTGCTGTTTTTAGGTGTTTCCATATTGTGTCTTAATTTTCTATAAAATTAGGACAACAAGAAAAACAGACGTTAATAAAGCTTTATGATAACATCAAAAAACTAACAGCATGGTTCATTGCTTTTTCAGTATTTTTTATAACCAGACTGTCACTTGTAAAGCAATCCAATAGTTTTATTGAAAAGCAAATGAAAACGCTATAAGCCATAAAGAGAAAAGTCTTAAAGTCGAAAGAAATTAACTTCTGACTTTAAGACTTTTCTCTTTAAGGATTTCGGCTATAATTACATCTGGCTCAAAATCTCTTTTTTGAAGGCATCATATTCACCCTGCATAATCAAACCGTTATCAAGGAGTTTTTTATAATTCTGCAGCTTTGCAAAAAGTTCGTCCTGTGATAATCCGCTGTTTATTTTTTCACCACCAGCTATACTTTCTGCAAAAGGCTCAGCATGATTAGAAACAACCGGCATTATTTCGGCAAAATCAGTTACTTCTTCTGTTTCCATTTCTTCAATCAGCTCTGATTCCTGAATCAATTCTGGAGCGATTTCTTCGGTAATTACTGATGCTGGAGCGGCAGTATTTGCACCATTTTTCAAAATATCCAATTGCTCTTTGGCAAATGTGGCAATTTTTCTAGCCTGGATTTTTGGAATATAATCGATGGAAACCTGAATCTGGGTTTTGGTTGAAAATGAAAATTCAGAACCTAGAATATTCTCTTTCATAAAAGTGGTTTCGATTTCGTCCCAGGTAAAATCGGTAAAATTCATTGAAAGCCCCATATTTTTGGGCTGGCAGATAATAATTCTTTTATTGGTTACCACAATACTATCTGGAAAAACAGTAATTGCTGGTTTTTTCTGAACCGCAATATAACCAACTTCTTCATTTTTCATCAATAAATCATTCAGCTTTGAAGTGATTTTTTCGATGGCTTTTGGATCTTGTTCCTCGTTCAGGAATTTTTTAAGATTATCAATCATATTTTTTTATTTGAAAGTGTCTGAAATATTTTCAACAAAAGTAAGTGCTATTTTTCTAAATTACTTTGTCTATTTGGTAAATTTTTAGCTCAAGTTAATAATTTCGTTCTGTATTTTCTTGGTTAAACTTTTAAAAACCAACTCATAGGAATGATCTATCAGTTCTTTCAGCAGGACATCAGGCACATCCTGATTCACGGCGATTGTGTTCCAATGCACTTTACTCATGTGGTATCCGGGTTCAATCGCATCGTACTCGGCACGCAGTTCTTGTGCGCGCTCAGGATCGCATTTAAGATTCACTGAAGGATTTCCTTTTTCCCACTGCAGTAAAGAGGATAAGGCAAACATCTTGCCTCCCACTTTAAATACCAGAGTATCTTCATCAAAAGGGAAATGCTCTGTAACTCCTTTCTTGGAAAGGCAATATTCGTAATAGGTTTCTAGATTCATCATATTATTTTTTCCATCATTTTTTCTGGGTGAGCTAGAGCTTTAAAACCAAATTTCTCATATAAAAAATGAGCGTCTGATGTTGCCAATCGCCATATTTTTACTTCCTGCAGCCGCGGTTCTTTCATCATTGCATTTATTAAAACCAAAGAATATCCTTTTCCTCTATGCTCTTCGGTTATAAAAACATCCATCAGGTAAGCAAAAACGACATAATCAGTAATGACTCGGGCAAACCCAATCTGGACCTCATCCAGATAAATACCAAAACAAACTGAAGCATCAATTGTTTGCTGTACTTCCTCAATTGTTCTTCCTGCTGCCCAATAAATATCTTTCAGAAAATTTTGTATAAAAGGAACATTCAGTTTTTCTTTATCAGTCGAAACGGTTATCATCAGTGATTAATTTAAATATTCAGTAAACTCAAAAATCTTCTATTTTGTATAAAACAGGTTTACTCGGACTCGCATCATTTTCAAACGAAGCAATCTGCAGATTCAGCAAGTAACTGCCGTCTTCGATTTCATCAGGAACAAAAATCATTTCGGTAATTGTGCAGTCCAATCGCGCATCGTGATTTAAAACATTAATATCCTTTACTTTCCAAAAAGCTTTATGTGCCAATAGTTTTCCTTCGTCATGCTCTTTGTCCACACTCGGCAAATCAATCAGCAAATGTTTGATACCGCTTTCGCGAATGAAATGCGCCGCATCTTCGGCCAGATAAGGCGGATTCGTATTCGAATATTTTAATGATTTCTTTATTTTAAAATTCGGCAATGTCCTGATAATTATCGCTTCGGAACTTTTAATACCTAATACATTTTTAATCTGATTTCGTGTTATTACCAAATCCTCCCCCATCATTTCCGGTACCACCGAAACCAATTCTGCCAAAAAGAAAAACTGTTTCAGCGATTGATTGACACTGTAAAACTCCCTTGTAATATGCCCGAGACATTCGGTATGCGTACCATGCCCATGCGGATTGAAGGAAATATTATTGAAGTTTGTTGATGATTTTCCTTCGGAAACCTTACCTATCCAATCTCCTGAAACAACAGGTTCAATCACAGGTTTTTCGATATACCAAGCAATAGGATTTTCGTCGGTATTCGTCAACGGAATAGAAATATCAATGGGTTTTGACAAATCAACTACAATAGTTTGATTGTTATGTTCAATTACAGCTTTCATAAAACTAATAAAGTGGTTTAGGAAATTTTTTCCTAAAGTTAAAAACCATTTCGGAAGCACCATTTTTTTGCAAATAATCCAGTTTTTCCATAGCTTCGGTAATGTCCGGAATTTCGCCTTTTTTTATCCACCACATTGCTGTAGAAACCTGCCCAAAAGTCTGAAACCATTCTTTTCTGCGTTTTAAAAACTCCGAATGAAAGGTTTTATACATATAATGTTCCAAGGTTTCGATGTTCTCCCAAATAGAATAATTTACAATTATCTGCTCATCATTGTACGGATTAAAATTGACCGCATTGTTGTCTTCATCTTTTAACCGCCAAACAAATCCCTCACTATTCTCGGCAATTTCATTAACTTTCCCCAAATTATCTACAAATTCTTTCATGATTGGGTCGTCAATATTAACGCCTTTCATTCTAGCAATATTTATTTCTGCAAGCTGATATTCTGTCATTTTTTTATTCTTTATTTGAAAATTATAACTTTGTGAATCTTGCGGTTAAACCTCTAAATTTAAATAAAATAAATCTGATGCAATTCCATCAGTCAAGAATTTTCCTTTTGACGTAGGTTTCAAAATATTGTTTTCAATCGAAAGCAAATCATCACCTAGATATTTCTGAGTCTGTTTTTGCAAATAATCCAGATATTTAATCCCAAATTCTGCTTCAATTCTATCCAAAGAAACACCCCAAATAGTCCGAAGACCAGTCATAATATATTCGTTGTAACGGTCAGAAATAGACAAAATTTCAATTTCATTAGGCAGTTTATCTTCCTGAATCGATTTTAAATAAAGTGAATTATTCGAAATATTCCAGCTTCGGGAAACGCCGTCATAACTATGGGCTGAAGGACCGATTCCTAAATATTTTTTTCCTAACCAATAAGCCGAATTGTTTTTGGAAAAATAGTTTTCCTTTCCAAAATTAGACAGTTCATAATGTATAAAATCATTCCTTTCCAGTGTTTCAACCAGAATCGAGAAATGTTCCTGAGCTTGTTCGTCGTTAGGCTTGGTTATTTTTCCTGTTTGAATAAGTTTACTCAAGGCTGTTTTGGGTTCGACCGTCAAAGCGTAACTCGAAATATGGGGAATGCCGAAACTCAAAGCGGTTTCAATATTCTGTTTCCACATTTCATTACTCATTCCTGGAATTCCATAAATCAGATCGAGCGAAATATTGTCAAAATATTTAGTGGCTAATTCCAGACATTTTTGAGCTTCTGCCGAATTATGGGCGCGATTCATCATCTTTAAATCATCTTCAAAAAAAGATTGAATCCCGATGCTTAAACGGTTAATCCCGATTTTTGAAAGTTCAATCAAATATTCTTCAGACAAATCATCTGGATTCGCTTCAAGGGTAATTTCAGGATTTTGGACAACTGAATAATTCTTGTAAATAGTATCCATCTGCAATCTCAAATCTGCAATCTTCAATCTGCTGGGCGTTCCTCCGCCAAAATAAATGGTTTCTACAACCTCATCTTTAAACTCGTTTTTACGCATTTGTATTTCTTTGGCAATAGCCAAAACCATTTCCTCTTTCTTCTTCATCGAAGTCGAAAAATGAAAATCGCAGTAATGGCAAGCCTGCTTGCAGAATGGTATGTGTATATAGATTCCTGACATAATAAAAAAAGAGCAAGTTAAATCTTGCTCTTGAATAATTTCTATTTAAATTAAAAAATATCTTTTAATTTATTTTATTGTATGTTTAAAAACAGTGTTATTTAGTCATCTCTTTAAACTTTCCTTCAGTAATTACAATTTTTGAATCATTATCAGGATGAGTTGCCGTCAGGCTAAAAGTGCCTTCCACATAATTATCAGCTACAGTTGTGTAAGTTATTGTACCAGCAACATTATACTCCACAAATTCACCTGTTGATACATCAACTTTTTCCAAAGAAATCCCATTAGAAAAATCATTGCCTGTAAAAGAAAAAGTACCTGTTTTTAAATCTCCTTTCGGGAAAACGATGCCTAAACTGTATTCTCCATCATTCTGAACATTCAGCGTTGTAATTTGAGTCGACCATGTAGTAGAGCTGTCCAATGCCATACCATGCCAGCTTACACCATTAAATTTTGCAGAAGTTCCTAATCCTGGAATATCCGGGGTTGCATTTACATACGGCACATTAAATGAACCACTAACTGCTATAAAATCAGATTCTGTATCATATCCATCGATATACATTTTACCAGAAAATTTTACTTTCACCGTTTTATTGGCTGTATTCAGCTCTTCCAAGGTAAAAGTAAAAGTGTTGGAGGTAAAAACTTCCGAGGCTTCATGCGTAATTACAGGGCTTCCAGCTGATGCACCAAAAGTATTTGCCCCGTACAGATTGCCATAAACATTAAACACAAAATTAACTACAATTCCATCGGATGTTAAGCCTTTAACCTGCATGTAATCATCCATTTTTTTAGCTTCCCATGAATTAACTTTTTTTGTTTCGTTATTATAAACGAAGTCAAAGGAGCCTGTAGCAGATGGGTTCTCAGTATTTTCATTAGTATCATCTCCAGAAGAACAAGATGCGAAAATTGCAGAAAATAGAATAAAGGCAATAAATTTAATTTTTGTCATTATTAAAAGGTTAAGTTATTTTACAAATATAACTATTTTCTTATTTTATCCTCGTTTTGTTTCACAAAAGCATCCCAGCCAGAATAACTTTTGCCAGCGACAATTTTACCCGAATTAAAAAAATGACAAACCGCTGCTGCCAATCCATCTGTGGAATCCAGATTTTTAGGTAATTCTTTCAATCCCAATAATTGCTGGAGCATTTTGGCCACTTGTTCCTTGCTCGCATTTCCGTTTCCGGTAATGGCCATTTTTATTTTTTTTGGTTCGTATTCTGTGATAGGAATATCTCTGGAAAGTCCCGCTGCCATTGCCACGCCTTGTGCCCTTCCAAGCTTTAGCATCGATTGCACATTTTTGCCAAAGAAAGGCGCCTCAATCGCTATCTCGTCTGGATTGTGAGTATCTATCAATTCGATAGTTCGTTCAAAAATGATTCTCAGTTTTTGATAATGATTATCGTATTTGGACAATTGCAGTTCGTTGAGCTGCAGAAATTCCATTTTCTTGTTGACAACTTTTATCAGTCCGAAACCCATAATCGTGGTTCCTGGATCTATTCCTAATATAATGCGTTCTTTTGTCAAAGTATGTTTTTATTTAGCCGAATTACTTTCCATTTCTTCCAGCAACTTAATTATTTTATCCAATTTTTCGGTTTCAATTTTATCCAATCGAATTGCCAAAGCTTCAATTTCCAGCTTTGCATCCACATTTGTCTGATAATCCGATTGTGCCTGAACCCTGTCTCGTTCGCTCTGCCTGTTTTGCGACATCATAATAATAGGTGCTGCATAAGCTGCCTGAGTCGAGAAAAGAAGATTCAATAATATAAAAGGATAAGCATCCCAATGATATGCATAACCAACAAGATTCAATCCCATCCAGATTATTACAAAAACGGTCTGAAGAATTATAAACCGCCAAGACCCCATTCCATTGGCGACCCAATCGGCCAAACGGCTGCCAAAGCCTAATTCATCTTTGTGCTTTTCGTGCCATGTTTTGTTATTGCTCATTTTTGAAGAGTTTAGTTTTATGAATCTCTGTGCTATCTTATATACTAGTTTTCCTTTACTTTGCGGTATGATTTCAATACCACACAAAACTAAGCAATTCCTCGTACTTCTAGTCAAACTTTTGATTGTAGGCGGGGCATTTTATTTTATTTACAGCCAGCTGGCGAATAACGACAAACTGGACTGGCAAAAATTTTTAGTCCTGTTTCATAAAAATCAATCGGTTACTGGAATAGTTTTTATACTGCTTTTGAGTGTCCTCAACCGTTTATTTGAGATTTTAAAATGGAAATATTTGGTTTCCTATCTTCGGCCGATTTCTTTGGGCGAAGCAGTTAAACAAGTTCTCGCAGGACTTACAGCGGGTTTATTTACACCAAACGGCGTGGGCGAATACGCAGGAAAAGCACTGTATTTTGATAAAAAGGAAACTAAAAAAATAGTGTTTTTGAACCTGATCTGTAACGGAATCCAAATGATCCTGACTGTTATTTTTGGAGTTTTTGGACTGCTGTATTTCAATGCGCAATACAATGTGATTACTCAAAAATCGATTACCATCCTTTTTGGAATCTGCTTTTTGCTTTTTGCAGTTTTATTTTTTTCGAAAAAAGTAACTGTCAAAGGTTATTCAATTGAAAAACTGATTCATAAAATCAACGAAATCCCAAAATCGATTCATCAAAAAAATATGCTTTTGGCTATTTTACGTTATTTGGTTTTTTCCCATCAATACTATTTCCTGTTTCTGGCCTTTGATGTCGATTTACCTTATCTCATTTTGATGTCGGTGATTACAAGTGTTTACTTTTTGGCTTCGGCTCTGCCTACTTTTCAATTTTTGGATTTTGCCGTAAAAGGAAGCGTAGCTGTGTATTTCTTCGGAATATTGGGGGTAAATGAATGGGTGGTTGTCTTTGTTTCCACGCTGATGTGGTTGCTGAACGTAGTTTTACCCGTTATTTGGGGAAGCTATTATGTATTGAATTTCAAACCCAAAACGGCATTATGATTCTGTTTTTATTAGGCATAACAATCATTTATGTGCTTGCTGTAAGCTGGCTCATTTATGGTTTTACTATGATAAACCGATTTGAATATATTGGCTCAACGCCAAAAACCAGCTTCAGCATTATTGTTCCTTTCAGGAATGAAGAAGAAAATTTGCCAGTTTTATTGGAAAGTTTCTCAAAACTGAACTACCCCACTGATTTATTTGAAGTGATTTTGGTTGATGATGAATCAGATGAAAGATTGCAGATTGCAGACTACAGATTTAAGATTAATACTCTAAATAATATTCGAGTTTCAAATTCTCCCAAAAAAGATGCTATTACAACGGCTATGGAAATAGTGAAAACCGATTGGGTTATCACCACCGATGCCGATTGTGCAGTGCCTGAAAATTGGCTCTTGGCATTGGATAATTTTATTCAGCTGCATCATGTTTCAATGATTGCGGGTGCGGTTACTTATAATTGTCAAAATTCTTTTTTGCATCATTTTCAGCAATTGGATTTGGCGAGTCTGCAAGGCGCAACTATTGGCAGTTTTGGGATCAATAAAGGATTTATGTGTAACGGAGCTAATTTTGCCTACACCAGATCGTTTTTTCAAAAATTAAACGGCTTTGAAGGCAATAATGCGATTGCAAGCGGTGACGATGTTTTTCTGCTGCAAAAAGCCATAACCGAATACCCTGAAAAAGTGGCTTACCTAAAATCGAAAAATACCATTGTCACCACAAAACCCGTCAGTGACTGGAAATCATTGTTTTTCCAGCGCGTGCGCTGGGCTTCCAAAACCACTTCTTATCAAAGTCTTTTTGGGAAAAGACTGGGACTGATTGTCTTTCTGATGAATTTCGGTTTTGTTTATTGTTTTGTATTGACTTTTCTGGGGATGTTTCCTTGTTTTTTTATTGGGATTCTCTTCCTGATCAAGTTCGGAATTGATACAATTCTAATAAAACAGACAAATGAATTTTTAACGAAACATACAATCCGTTATCTGCTTTTAAGCAGTTTGTGGTATCCGTTTTTCAGTACTGCTGTGGCTTTGTATTCCTTATTTGGTAAATACGAATGGAAAGGGAGAAGATTTTAGACTTCAGATTGCAGATTTTAGATGTTTCTCAATATTCTTAATGTTATTACGCAAATCTTGTTATAAGAACGAATGCCCTAGCCCAGATGGGAACGGCATCCTGTTGTCCCGGGGTTCGGGACAACAGATATAGTGTACAGCTGGAAATAGCTCTTTATTTAAACAATACTCAAGTTGAAAATTTATGATGAAATCTGAAATCTATTCTACTCCACCTTTAAAATTACTGGAAGGATAAACTGGGTTTTTACTGGAATTCCCCTCTTTATTGCGGGATTAATTTTAGGAAAATCTATCAAACGAGCTTTGAGGATGCTGTCTATTTTTACTTTATCATAAGCCACCGAATCTCTAGGAAATTGTGGCTCGAACTTCATAGTGGCATTTGGAAAAACGGTCACTTTTACTTCGATAGTATCCAGCTCTGGATAGAGCATCGATAGGGTGTCATTGCTTAATTTCTCTTGTATCAGCTGCGTTAAAATCTCAAAAAAACATTGCTGGCGCTGTTTTTTATCTTCAATTTTATCACAGTCTACCATTGAGGGATACTCGTCTACTTCTTTCCAATTAATCGCTTTCAACTCCTTTTGCAGCAATTCTTTTTCGGAAGGAACCTCCTTGTCAAAGTACTGACAGGAATTAAAAAATATAAAAACTAAAAAAAGGAAATACTGCTTCAAGGCTTATTTTTTGAATGGGACTACTATTTTATAAAAATACAATTATTTTTCTCATATTCGTGCAGTGAATACAATGACGTATTTTCGAATTCAAAATTACTAAAAATATTTTTATGGATATCCTGCTTTTGTTTTTGGGCTTTATTTGTGTAATAGTTGGAATTTTTGGGAGTTTCCTTCCAGTTTTGCCTGGTCCAAGCATAAGCTGGGCTGGAATTCTGTTGCTTTACCTGACAAATGCGGTTCCCATTAATTATTGGGTATTGGGTATTTCGTTATTGATTACAATTGCGCTAAGCATTTTGGATTATATTATTCCAGCCAAGGGAACCAAGAAATTTGGCGGAAGTTCCTATGGCATCTGGGGGACTAATATTGGCTTGATTATTGGAATTTTTGCTCCAATTCCTTTTGGTTTTATTATAGGTCCATTTGCCGGCGCTTTTATTGGCGAACTGATACATGACAGCAAAGATCATCAGCGTGCCTTGAAAGCAGCAACTGGGTCTCTGCTCGGTTTTCTGGCTTCTTCTTTTATGAAATTTGTGGTATGTATGATGTACTTGGGATTGTTTCTTTGGATAGTGTGGCAAAATAGCGGCGCTTTATTGAAACTATCCTAAAATTTTAGGCTGGACAAAGCTGAACCCTGTTAAATGCCCGCATTATGGCTTTACCAAGGCCACCTCTTCTGCTGTAATCATCTTATTTTGTTTATTACTCCAGGAATTACAGATATAATTCATCACATCTGCGACTTCTTCATTGCTTAAACCCATTTGGGGCATAGTGCCATTGTATCTCTTTGAATTGACAATTATCTCCCCCGTCTGCCCATACTTTATAGCGTGAATACTCTCTGTTTTTTTCTTATTCAGCCAGTCGGAATTGTCTAAAGGCGGTACAATATCGCCATTCCCTTTTCCTGCAGCTAAATGGCATTGGATACAAAATTCAGCATACAGCTCCTTTCCTCTTGCCATGCTTTCCTGCAAAGGAGTCTGCTGGTCTGTTATCACAATGTAATTTAGATTGGGATTTGATTTTATAGATACTGTATTTAAAAAAAACAGCCCGCACAAAACTAACAGAGGAATATTACTGACTTTTGTAATCATCGATAATGTTTTAAATTACTTAATACTGAAATAAATCTCTATGAAAAGATTGATAATTGCAACGTTGTAATTTACTTGTCAGGGACAATTTTCAAGATTCCTTTTCCCTCTACACCAATGTAAATATAGCCATCAGGCCCTTGAATTACATTGCGCAATCTGCCAATATTGGCAGCTATTTTTTGTCTTCCAATAACTTTATTTCCATCTAATTTAAGCAACTCCAGGTACTGGAATTTTAAAGACCCCACAAGAAGCGCGCCTTTCCATTCGGGGTATTTCTTACCCGTTACAAAAGTCATCCCGCTAGGAGCAATTGATGGAATCCAGTAATACAGAGGATCTTCAATACCAGCCTTTTGTTTTTCTTTGCTTATAACCGTGTTATCATAGTCAATGCCGTATGTTACTACAGGCCAGCCATAATTAGCCCCTTTTTTTATAATATTGATTTCATCACCTCCTTGTGGTCCATGTTCATGTTCCCAAATAGCTCCCGTAATGGGATTTTTTACTAATCCCTGTGGATTACGATGTCCATATGAGTAAATAGCTTCCTTAGCTTTGGGCTGTCCAGCAAAAGGATTGTCTTTTGGTATGCTGCCATCATCATTCAATCGGTAAATTTTTCCGTTATCACGAGTAATGTCCTGTGGATTCACAAAATGATCACCTCTTTCTCCCGCCGAAAAATAAAGGTAGCCTTGATTATCAAAAACAATCCGTGAACCAAAATGATGGCTTTTAGTTGTGTTAGGTTCGCATTTATATAAAGATTCAATTTGTGTTAAGCTTTCGTTTTCAAGTTTTGCACGAATTAATCTGGTATTGCTTCCCTCTGTTTCTTTGCTGGAATAGGTAATATAAATCCAGCCGTTCTTAGCATAATTTGGATGCAATACTATATCGAGCAAACCTCCCTGTCCACGGCTGTAAACAGCTGGAACATTTTTGACTTCGGTTTTTACATTGTTCCTTACATGATATAATATGCCGCTTTTTTCGGTTACCAGTATTGATCCATCTGGAAGAAATGCCATTCCCCAAGGATTACTGATACCATCAATAACGGTTTCAAGAATATAGTTTTTCACTTCTTCCTGAAGAGGAATATCATTTGGATTTACCTGTTGTCCCTGACAGCTTAAACTTATAAAAGCGCAAATCAAGAGTGTGATTTTGACCATCTTTTTTTAATAAAAATAATAAATAAAGTTTCTACAGGCTGGTTTTTAACAATTAATTCACGCATCTAGGCTATAAGATCCGGCTATTAAAAAGATTACTGCGGTAATTTTTATAAAACATATTCACATGATTCATAACGACTTAAAAAACACCAATCATTTTTTCAGCTATCAAAAGCCGAAAAAAATTGACCCTCTTGATTAAAAAACTTAATTTGCCATCCAATTTCAAACCTACAATAAAACAATAATGCGCCTTTCACATTTATTTTACCTGCTTATTATCTGCACTATTACTACAGCACAAGCCCAATTAAAAGCCATAACCGATCAAACTGACTATCCTTTCTGGATTAATTTGCCTAAACAGGAAGTCTTAGATAACAAAGCCCCTGTAATCTTGTTTTTACATGGCAAAAGCCTTTCAGGAACAAACTTGAATCGGGTAAAACGATATGGAATACTCCGTGCTATTGAAACCGGAAAAGAAATTCCCGCTATTGTCATTGCACCACAAACTGCACACGGAGCCTGGAATCCAGACAAACTTTTAAAACTTTTGGAGTATGTGCAAAATAATTACAATACTGATTTGACTAAAGTGTATGTATGCGGCATGAGCCTGGGCGGTTACGGAACATTCGATTTTGCAGGCAAATATCCTGATAAAATTACAGCAGCAGTAGCTATTTGCGGAGGCGGTAATGTAAAAGATGCCTGCAATCTGGCAAAGATTCCAATGTGGGTTATACACGGTAATAGAGATTATATTGTTCCGCTTTCGGAGTCTAAAAAAATGGTCAAAGCCATCCAGACCTGCAATCCTGAAGCGAACCTTACTTTTACGATAGTCAAAGGAGGCAACCATGGCAGTGTTGAACATTATTTCAGAGAAGATAAAATTTATAAGTGGATGCTCGAAAAAACAAAATTCCTCCCATAAAAAATTCAGTTTTAAAAATACGGATTCCGCTGATTATCACCAATAATTGTGACAATCAGCGGAATTCGTGTTTTATATTTTGTTTTATTTCAAGGCAGCCTTAAGTTCTTCCAAATTCACTTTTTTCTGTTCACCAGAAACCAGGTTTTTCAAGCTGAATTGATTTTCATTCATTTCTTCGCCTCCTACAATTACTGCGTAAGGTATAAGTCGTTTGTCAGCATGCTGGAACTGTTTGGCAACTTTAGCATTGTCTGGATATAATTCTACTTTTATTCCATCGGCGCGCAGTTCCTTTATGGCTTTCATCGAATAGAAAGCTTCTTTTTCGCCATAGTTAATGAACAAAGCTTTCGAAGCAGAAGTAACCGCTTCTGGAAACAATCCTAACTCTTCGATAACCAGATAAATGCGGTCAAGCCCAAAAGAGATTCCTACTCCGCTCATATTTTTTAATCCAAAAATACCTGTAAGGTCATCATAGCGACCACCACCACCAATGGATCCCATTGAAACGGTTTTTGGAGCTGCAACTTCAAAAATGGCTCCTGTATAATAATTTAATCCTCTTGCCAATGTTACATCCAAATCCAAATTGGCAGTAGACAATCCTAAATTCAATACGTTATCACAAATGAAACGCAGTTCTTCTACCCCTTTTAATCCTTCGGCTGAAGAAGACAATAAAACGGAAAGTTTTTCAATTTTCTCCGAAATGGTTCCCGTGAAGTTAAATAAAGGTTGAACCTTAACAATCGCTTCTTCGGAAATTCCTTTTTCGATCATTTCTTTCTTTACGCCATCCTCGCCTATTTTATCAAGTTTATCAAGAGCTACCGTAAAATCAATCAATTTATCAGATGCACCAATGACTTCGGCAATTCCGGAAAGTATTTTTCGGTTATTGATTTTAACTGTAACTCCCTGCAATCCCAAAGCGGTAAAAACAGAATCATACAATTGTACTAACTCTACTTCTTGCCACAGCGATTTTGAACCTACCACATCGGCATCACATTGGAAAAATTCCCTGAAACGGCCTTTCTGCGGACGGTCGGCACGCCAAACAGGCTGAATCTGGTATCTTTTGAATGGAAATTCGATGTCGTTTTGATGCTGTACTACGTAGCGGGCAAATGGAACAGTTAAATCGTAACGCAACGCTTTTTCGGAAATACTTGATGTTAATCGTGTACTGTCTTTGGCTTCCAAGTGAGTTTCATTGGCTTTAGCCAAATAATCCCCAGAATTTAATATCTTAAAAATCAATCGATCGCCTTCTTCTCCATATTTTCCCATCAAGGTATCGGAATTTTCGAATGAAGGAGTTTCTATAGGCTGAAATCCAAATTTTTCAAAATTATTTTTGATGATCTGGATAATGTATTGTCTTTTTGCCACCTCGGCAGGTGAAAAATCTCTGGTTCCTTTTGGAATGCTTGGTTTTGAAGCCATTTATTTATATTGTTAGATTTTCAGATTTATTAGATTCTTGGATTCAGATAAAAATTAACTAAATCCAAAAACATCCTTTTTAAATAATTCTGCAAATATCCTACTTTTAAAATAATTCCGTTTGAAAATTTCAACTTTTAATTTAAACTTCTTCAATAACGAAATGCTAGCGAAGCGAATTGACGAAATAAATAGCTCCTTAAAAAATAGTATTATTTCGCAAATTATATTTGTAACAAAAATTGTATTTTGGTGTCAAACACTCATGATGCTAAAATTATTTAAGGAAAATATCAGAATTGCATTTGGCTCTATCCGAACCCAATTATTGCGAACCATTTTGACGGTGATGATTATTGCTATTGGTATAACGGCTTTGGTTGGAATCCTGACCGTGGTGTCAGCACTCGAGAACACATTATCATCGGATTTTGCTTCGATGGGAGCCAATACTTTTAACATTAATCAATATGAAAACACCTCCCGACGCCGTGGTGGCGATGAACGCGAAATTATAAACCCTATTATTTCCTATCCCGAAGCGGTGGCTTTCAAGAACAAATACAACTACCCAATGACCGAAACGTCATTATCTTTTACCGCCACATCGACTGCCGAAGTGAGATATGAGAGTTTAAAAACAGACCCTGAAATAAATGTTTTGGGTGTTGATGATCATTTTTTAGGCAACTCCGGCCTAGAAACCAGTTCGGGAAGAAATTTTACCAATTTTGACATTTCGAACAACGCTTATGTTTGTGTATTGGGATCTGATTTTGCAAAAGGAATCCTTAAGGATGTAAACCCTATTGGCAAAACGATTTCCATACGAGGTGCAAAATTCAAGGTGATTGGCATGCTGAAGGAGAAAGGATCGACCTTTGGAAACAGTCAGGATTTAAGAGTTTTAATTCCTATACAAGTTGCCCGTTCGTTATTTACTGCTCCAAACATTAATTATTCTGTCAGTGTTATGGTAGGCAAAAAAGAATTATTAAGCCAAGCGACTGACTATGCTATAAGCACCATGCGCAGAATCCGGAAACTGAGTCCAGTAAAAGACAATAATTTTGGAATTGTACGAAGTGACGATTTAATAAATAGAATATTGAGCATCACACAATATTTGGGTATCGCCTCTTGGCTTATCGGAATTATTACAATCTTAGGATCATCAATTGCCTTGATGAATATCATGATTGTTTCGGTAACGGAACGTACGAGAGAAATTGGAGTCAGAAAAGCTTTGGGTGCCAAAAAAACTACTATTGCCTTTCAGTTTTTTATTGAAACATTACTGATTGGCCAAATAGGGGGCTTTGTAGGGATTATTTTTGGAATTCTGATAGGTTTTGCGATTTCGAGTGCTATGGACTTTGCTTTTGTTATTCCGTGGGGAGCAATTATGGCAGCTGTAATTACCAGTTTTATAGTAGCTGTGGTTTCTGGATTATATCCTTCGGTGAAATCGGCAAATCTGGATCCCATTGAGGCGTTGCGTTATGAGTAGGTTTCAGATAGCAGATTTTAGATAGCAGAAGGCAGGCAAAAACAGTATTCAGAAGGCAGATTAAGTAGATTACTGATATAATAAAAAAACTAATAACTTTCAAGACACTATGAGATTTCAAGATTTATTAGCCTACAAGAAATCATTTGAATTAGCAATGTCTATCTATCATTTAACGAAAAACTTTCCACCAGAAGAAAAATATTCTTTAACAGATCAAATTAGGCGTTCTTCAAGAAGTGTTTCTGTAAATATTGCTGAAGCGACCAGAAAGAGAAGATATGTAAATCATTTCATTTCCAAGCTAACGGATAGTGACGCCGAAAACTCAGAAACTCAATCTTGGTTAGAATATTCTTTGGCTTGTGGATATATCAATCAAGAAAATTTTGATGGCTTAACTTCAAAAAGTATAGAAATTGGAAAATTATTAAATTACATGATGTCCAATCCTGACAAGTTCAATTAAATTCTGAGAACTGTTTTCTGCTATCTGCAACCTGTTATCTGAAATCTGCCTTCATCATCCTGTCATTTCCATAAATATCTTTCCTCAATTCAATATTCTTAAAATTCATTGCTTCCAATAAATCAACCATTTCTTTTCCTAAATACTGATTGATTTCAAAATACAATTCTCCAGAATCTGATAAGTTCTTCTGAGCCAATTCGGATATTTTTCTATAAAAAATCAAAGCATCATCGTCTTCAACAAAAAGTGCCAGATGCGGTTCATTGTCCAAAACATTTTTCCTGATTTCCTCTTTTTCAAGATGTCGCACGTAGGGCGGATTTGAAACAATAATATCAAACTCTCGACCTAAATCTGCTGTTTCCAGAATACTTTGATGAAGAAACGTAATATTTACTTCGTTGCGGACTGCATTTTTTTTGGCTGTTGCCAAAGCTTTTTCAGAAACATCAAGAGCAAAAACCTGAGCATTTGGAATGTTTTTTGCCAACGAAATAGCAATACAGCCACTTCCCGTTCCAATATCCAGAATTTTCAGATTTTGACTTTCGGCTTTCGGCTTTTGACTTTCTAAAATCCAATCTACCAATTCTTCTGTCTCAGGTCTTGGAATCAAGACATTTTCATTGACTTCGAAATCCAATCCATAAAAACTGGTTTTCCCAAGCAAATACTGAATAGGGATTTCCAATTTCAATTGTTCTAAAATTAAATTCCAGACAGCAATTTCTTCTTCAGAAAATATCAAATTGGGATGCAGAGCCAAATCAATCCTTTTCAGCTGCTGTTTTTTTTCTAAAATCAAATAGAAAAAACTCTCCGCTTCACCTTCATCATAAATCGGAGTAAGAGTTTCAATAAATTGAGCTCTATATTCTTTTATTTTCATAATCTACCGCAAATTCGCAAATCTTATTTTTTAGATTTCAGTCTTAAATCTGAAATCAAATATCGTTAATCAAAAATCTACAATCTTAAATCTTTAAGCATCCAGACTGGACAGCTTGTATGCCCAGTGCTCCCCATTGACGAGCAGATATTTTCGAAACCCGATTTTTTATACAGTTTTTGAGCATCATTCATAAAAGGCATTGTTTCCAGATAACACTTTTCGAAACCAAAATCACGGGCACTTTGCAAACATTGCTCCATCATTTTACTGCCTATTCCCTTTCCTCGGATTTCTGGAAGAAAATACATTTTTTGTAATTCGCAAAAAGTTTCGGCTTCATTTGCAAGTTGAGCAATTCCAGCACAACCAAAGATTTTCCCTTCACTTTCCACCACATAATAAACAGATCTTGGCTTGCTATACTCTTCAAACATGAAATCGAGATAAGGATCTTCGTAAGCAGTTCCTGTCTTTGGAATATTCAATTCATCAAAAACATCTCTTATTAATTGAGCAACCTGCTGATTGTCTTCTTTTTGTATTTTTCTGATAATCCAATTGTTCATTATAGCTGCATTTTTAATTTTAAACCACAAAAATAACCATTGTCATTGGTAAAACATCCAAACTTTCAAACTAAATCCTAATTTCAAAATCACTATTTTTGCAAGGTGAAGATACATGAAAAATACATGAGCCGCTGCATCGCTCTGGCCAAAAACGGTCTTGGAACCACTTACCCAAATCCTATGGTTGGAAGCGTCATTGTTTATGAAGACAAAATCATAGGCGAAGGCTGGCACAAAAAAGCTGGCGAGCCTCATGCCGAGGTAAATGCCGTAAACTCTGTCCAAGACAAATCATTATTATCAAAAGCGACTATCTACGTCAGCTTGGAACCTTGCAGCCACTTTGGAAAAACTCCTCCATGCTCTGATTTAATCATAAAAAACAAAATCCCAAATGTGGTCATTGGTACCGTAGATCCTTTCAGCGAAGTTTCAGGAAAGGGTATAAAAAAATTAATTGAAGCGGGAATTCATGTTACTGCTGGAGTTCTGGAAGAGGAATGCAATGAGTTAAACAAGCGTTTTTTTACTTTTCATCAAAAGAAAAAACCATACATTATATTAAAGTGGGCGCAAAGTCAGGATGGCTTTATTGCTCCTTTAGAAAAAAGCGAGAAAAAACCAGTTTGGATCAGCAATCAATATTCGCGACAACTGACACACAAATGGCGTACTGAAGAACAGGCTGTTTTGGCAGGAACGCAAACCGTAATCGATGATAATCCAAAACTGAATGCCCGAGACTGGCAGGGAAACAATCCAGTCCGAATTGTATTGGATCAAAATAATCGCATTCCGAAAGAGAATGCTGTTTTTGATAATCAGTTAAAAACGATTGTCTTTACGAATTCTGAAAACGCCATCTCGGAAGAAAACACTACCTTTGAAGTAATTGATTTTAAACAGAATATAGCCGAACAAATCGTTGATTCATTATACCGACAAAACATTCAATCGGTTATTATAGAAGGCGGACTACAGACCTTACAGACCTTTATCGATGCTGATCTTTGGAACGAAGCTCGAATTTTTACAGGAAAAACTACATTAGACAAAGGAATCAAAGCTCCTTTACTGCCAAAAACAGGTTCCGAAAAACATTTAATTGAAAAAGACGAACTTACAATAATTAGAAACCATGATTAATGCTATTATTTTTGATTTTGGAGATGTATTTATCAATCTGGACAAACAGGCAACTTTAGACGGTTTAAAAAATCTTGGCATACCCCATTGGAACGAAGATTTAAACCAATTGAATTTACAATATGAAGTAGGCGCAATTTCGGGTGATGATTTTTTATCTGGAATTCAAAAACACACTAACGATGCTTCGATTGAAGATATCCGTGCAGCGTGGAATTCCATATTAGCCGACTTCCCATTATACAGATTGGAATTTCTTCAAATGCTTTCGCAAAAGTACCGCTTGTTTCTATTGAGCAATACCGATGCGATTCACATAGAAACTTTCGAACAAAAAACGGGAGCTTCGTTTTACAGCGATTTTTACCAATGTTTTGAAAAAGTATATTTCTCTTTTGAAATTGGAATGCGGAAACCCAATCCTGATGTATACAGCTTTGTACTCGAACAGCATGGACTGCAGGCCAAACAAACCTTATTTATAGATGACAAAAAAGAAAATACAGATGCCGCGGCGGCACTTGGTCTTCAAATTTGGAATTTACAAGTAGGAGAAGAAGACGTTGTTCATTTATTTGATAAAAAAATCATTCAATAGAAATGGCAAAAATCAATTGCAATGGCAATAACAATGAAAAAAAACGAAAAACTAATATAATAGCCGCATATTCCTAAATTTTAAATTGATATTGACTTTTTGATATTGATATTGTCATTGACAAATGAAAGATACCTATAACACTATTGCATTTTCTTCTGAAGAAACTCTATTTAAAGAAAAAAGCAGCAAATTCTTTGGCTATGCTTTCCCAATCGAATCCGAAGAAGAAGTAAAACCTATTATCGAAGTCTTAAAAAAGAAGCACCCCCACGCTGTTCATTACTGCTACGCCTATCAAATTGGAACCGAAACCATTCAATACAGAGCCAACGATGATGGAGAACCCAGCAATACGGCGGGAACACCAATTTATGGCCAGATACAATCTTTTGGACTAACTAACGTTCTTGTAGTTGTAGTCCGGATTTATGGAGGAATAAAATTAGGCGTTGGCGGTTTGATAACTGCTTACAGGACTTCGGCACAAATGACACTGGAAACTTGTGAGATAATTGAAAAAACCATTGATATTTCTTTTCAGATTTCATTCGATTATAAAAACATGAATAAAGTGATGCGTGTAATCAAAGAAAAAAAGCTGGATATTGTAAATCAGGAAATGGAAATAAATGAAGAAACGAATTTGCCAATTGGAAAATTTGTGATAAAAACCAGAAAAAAAAATGCCGAAATGATATTCGACACTTTTAATTCATTGTTTGAAATTGACATAAAAAAACTGTAAATTCTCATAAAAAAGAACACATTCTGATTATTATTCAAAGGATTTTAATAGTTCCAAAATGTAAGACGGAGGAGCGGTTGGCCTGCCCGTTTTTAAAGACACAAAAACCAGCAAAAATTGGGCAGTTGTTAATAACTCTTTCGCTTCATTATAAATAGCACAATCAAATTCAATCTTGACAGACGTCTGACTTTTGAAAACCGTATGCACCGTTAACAGCTCATCATATCTAGCTGATTTTTTATAGCTGATATTCATGTTCACGATTGGGAGACCAATACCGCTTTCCTCCATGCTTTTATATGAAATCCCTTTGTTTCTAAGCCATTCGACTCTTCCTATCTCAAAATAGGGAATATAATTTCCGTGATAAACAACGCCCATTTGATCCGTTTCGGAGTAACGCACACGGATTTGAATTTGATGATCTTTCATTAATTTTGCATTAAAAATTTAAACTCAAAAAAGCTTCTTACAATAATTTTTTCAAAAATTATATCTTAAAATATTTTTTTTTACAGATAATTGTTCACATATTTGTTATCCCGAAAAAAGAATAATTTTCTCATTCTTTTTGTAAGATAATAAGCACCCAGAATAAATAATTTTAACTAGATATATGAACAAGACTGCACAATCAGTATGGGAAAACTGTCTGTCCTTTATAAAGGACAACATTCAAGATCAAGCCTACAAAACTTGGTTTGAACCAATTAAATCAGTTGAGCTTACCGATAATGCATTATATATTCAAGTACCAAGTAAATTTTTCTACGAATGGCTGGAAGAACACTATGTAAAATTATTAAAAGTGGCCTTGACCAAAGAACTTGGAAAAAATGCAAAGTTACTCTATAAAATTAAAATGGAAAACACTTATGGTAACAAACAGCCGTTTACGGAACAGCTGCCAAGTGCCAATAGAGGACCTGTAAAAGCGCAGGAAGTAGATGCGCCTTTTAAAAATCTTAACCCTGAATTAAAAAATCCTTTTGTAATTCCTGGAATCCGAAATTTAAAAATTGAATCGCAACTAAATGCCAATTACAGTTTTGATAATTTCCTTGAAGGAGATTCCAATAGATTAGCCCGCTCTGCAGGTATGGCTGTCGCCAACAAACCTGGAGGAACATCCTTTAATCCGTTGTTGATTTTTGGAGGGGTTGGACTGGGAAAAACGCATTTGGCGCATGCCATTGGAGTTGAGATTAAAGACAAATTTCCTGAAAAAACCGTTCTATATATTTCTGCCGAAATTTTCACGCAACAATATATTGACTCGGTAAAGAAAAACAATAGAAATGATTTCATTCATTTTTACCAATTAATCGACGTTTTAATCATTGATGATGTTCAATTCCTTTCTGGAAAATCCGGAACACAGGACGTATTCTTTCATATTTTCAATTATTTGCATCAAAACGGAAAACAGGTAATCCTTACTTCAGACAAGGCTCCTGTAGACATGCAGGATATTGAACAGCGTTTGTTATCCCGTTTCAAATGGGGATTGTCTGCAGAATTGCACCAACCGGATTACGAAACCAGAATTTCTATCCTAAAAAATATCCTATATCGAGATGGTGTCGAAATGCCAGACGAAATTATAGAATATGTTGCCAGAAACATCAAAACAAATGTTCGCGAACTGGAAGGTGCCATCATATCATTGATCGCCCAATCTTCGTTCAACAAAAAAGAAGTGACCATTGAATTAGCCAAAAGTGTCGTAGAAAAATTTGTAAAAAATGTAAAGAGAGAAATCTCTATCGATTACATCCAGAAAATTGTTTCCGATTATTTCCAATTGGACATAGAAACCTTACAATCTAAGACGAGAAAAAGACATGTTGTGCAAGCGAGACAATTAGCGATGTTTTTTGCTAAAAAATTCACTAAGGCATCCTTAGCCAATATTGGATCTCAAATAGGAGACCGCGATCACGCTACCGTACTGCACGCTTGTAAAACAGTAGACAATTTAGTCGCTACCGACAAGCAATTCAAAAAGTATGTCGAAGATATCAATTCAAAATTAACGCTATAAAGCAATGCCTGTTAAAGTTTTAATGGTTTGTCTGGGCAACATCTGCCGGTCTCCTCTGGCAGAAGGCATATTAGCATCTAAACTTCCTAGTGAACTATTCCAGGTAGATTCTGCAGGAACAGGTTCTTGGCATGTTGGCCATTCACCAGACAAACGATCCATTTCGACCGCCAAAAAAAATGGCTTAGATATCTGCAATCAAAAAGGAAGACAGTTTTCGAGAGCTGATTTCGATACTTTTGATTATATTTTTGTGATGGATAACAGCAATTACAATGACGTGATTCATCTGGCACAAAACGAGGCTCATAAAAACAAAGTTCAGCTGATTTTAAACGCTATATTTCCTGATGAAAATGTAGATGTTCCAGATCCTTATTATGGAATGGCAAATGGTTTTGACCAAGTGTATCAAATGCTCGATGATGCTTGTGAAGTAATAGCAAAGATGCTGATCGCTAAACATTCGTAAAAAATACGTTTTTATCTTTGCTTTCATAACAAAAATCGTTTTAGAAGCAAAACACAATAACATCTGATTATGAAACCGACACCTCTTTTTGGAAAATTGTACTTAATTCCAACTACAATGGGCGATTGCGACCCATTGGATGTTTTACCGCAAACCATAAAAAGATGCGTAGATCTCATTGATTACTATGTAGTTGAAAATGATAAAACTGCCCGTAAATCTATAAAACTTACTAATCCCGAGAAAAAGCAATCCGAATTAAAGCTTTTTGTTCTCAATAAACATACCGAAACAAAGGAACATCAAGAGTTCATCAAACCTCTTTTGGAAGGAAAAAACATGGGACTCATGAGCGAAGCCGGCTGTCCGGGAGTAGCCGATCCCGGTGCAGTAATCGTAAAACTAGCCCACGAAAAAGGAATTCAAGTCGTTCCGCTGGTTGGTCCTTCCTCTATTCTATTGGCTATAATGGCCTCTGGAATGAACGGGCAGAGCTTTACTTTTCACGGTTATTTACCCATCGAAAAAGACGAAAAAAGAGCGAGTTTTAAAAGTTTAGAAAGAACTTCATTCGAAAAAAATCAATCTCAGATTTTTATAGAAACTCCGTACCGCAACAATAAATTACTGGAAGATTTAATCCAAACCTTGCATCCTGAAACCCATTTATGCATTGCAACAGATATCACTCTGCCAACGGAATACATCAAAACAAAAAAAATTTCGGCATGGAAAAAAGAATCTATTGACTTACACAAACGCCCTACAATTTTTATCATTCATAAAATGTAAACTTTTAAAAAATATAAAATGAAAAAAATTTTAATATTAGTTTTAATCAGTTTGTCTCAATATGTATTTTCTCAATCGGAAAACAACTCAAGCAACAACTCTCCTCAAGCTGTCATTAATGAAGATAACAGTATCCATGCCTTAACCGGTGTAGAAGTAAAACCTGTATTTCCTGGAGGATCGGAAGAGCTATATCGTTTCATAAAAGAAAACTACAAAATCCCAGAAACAGCTGGATTAAAAGGAAAAATTTATATTACTTTCATAATCGAAAAAGATGGATCATTAAGTGACATAAAAGTGATTAGAGATCTTAAACATGGCACAGGTGAAGAAGCTATAAGAGTATTAAAAATAGTACCACATTGGATTCCAGGCAAACAAAATGGCAAGGCAGTAAGAGTTCTTTATTCTATGGCAATACCTATAAATCAATAAAAATGTTTTTATATTTAGGCTTATAAGTTTCTAATACCATATTTTTATGAGTAAACTGCCACATATAAGCACAAGCATTTTTACAGTAATGTCCAAAATGGCTTTTGAGTACAATGCAATTAATCTTTCGCAAGGATTCCCTAATTTTCCCGCAGATAAAAGATTAACCCAAATCATTTCACGGCTGGCGACTGAAGATGTACACCAATACACACCCATGTCTGGCTATCCTCCATTATTGGCCAATATTGCACGTTTAGTACAATCCTTTTACCAGCGTGACATCCTTGAAACTGAAATATTGGTTACAGCAGGTGCCACTCAAGCGATTTTCACTGCACTGCTGGCTTTATTAAAAGAAAATGACGAAGTAATTATTCTTGAGCCAAGCTATGATTGTTATGAAGCTCCAATTTTATTAAGCAAAGCCAAACCCGTTCGTGTAGCACTGAATGACGATTACACACCTAACTGGAATACCATTTCAAATGCTTTTTCAGAAAAAACCAAAATGATTATCATCAATAATCCGCATAATCCAACTGGCAAAATTCTAAATACTTCCGATCTGGAAAACCTTGAAACACTTCTGGAAAAACACCCCAATGTTTTATTGCTTTCAGATGAAGTTTACGAACACATTACCTTCGAACAAAAACATATTTCAACCCATACCCGAAAAAAACTGCTCGACCGCTGCATTACAGTTTCTTCATTTGGCAAATCATTCCATGTAACAGGCTGGAAAATAGGTTATCTTGTCGCTCCTGGTTATTTGATGAAAGAAATCAAAAAAGTCCATCAATTTCTGGTTTTCAGCGTCAATAGTATCTGCCAGATAGCCGTTTCTGAGTATTTGGATTTGGTTAATATAAATGAAATCAGCCCGTTTTATCAACAGAAAAGAGATTATTTCAGAACATTATTAAAAAAAAGCCGATTCGAATTGATGCCATGCGAAGGAACTTATTTCCAGACAGCATCGTATGCCAATATTTCGAATGAAAATGACGTAGATTTTTGCAAACGATTAATCAAAGATTATGGTGTTGCTGCCATTCCGATATCCTCTTTTTATGAAAATGGAAAAGATTTAAAACTGATACGCTTCTGTTTTGCCAAAGACAATCTCACATTAGAAGAAGCCGCAAGAAGATTGAGTCAAGTATAGTTACTAAATTACTGAGGTGTTAAGTTTCTAAGATTTTTCAAAAGCCTTCAGTTTCTCCATATCTCAGAAACTTAAAAACTTACAAACTAGGCAACTTAAAAATTATGCATGCATACTATTTTATTTTGTTATATTTACAATTCAAAATATAAAACATTATGAGTTATACCGATAAAATGTTAAGAGACGATGCATTACAAGGCAAAGTAATAGTGGTTACAGGAGGCGGAAGTGGCTTAGGAAAAGCGATGACTAAATATTTCCTGGAGTTGGGCGCAAAAGTTGCCATTACTTCCAGAGATTCAGACAAACTGAAAAATACAGCACAAGAATTAGAAACTGAAACGGGCGGCACGTGTTTACCAGTTCAATGTGATGTCCGTCATTATGAAGAAGTCGAAAATATGCTGCAGGAAGTCTTAAAAGCGTTTGGGAAAGTAGATGTATTATTGAACAATGCTGCGGGCAACTTTATTTCACCAACTGAACGTTTATCAGCAAATGCTTTTGATACTGTTATTGATATAGTTTTAAAAGGAACCAAAAACTGTACACTTGCCTTTGGAAAACACTGGATCGATGCTAAACAGAGTTCGGCGACTGTTTTGAATATTGTTACCACCTATGCCTGGACAGGTTCGGCCTACGTGGTTCCAAGTGCCACAGCAAAAGCCGGCGTTTTGGCAATGACAAGAAGCTTGGCAGTAGAATGGGCAAAATACGGAATCCGAACCAATGCAATAGCTCCCGGACCATTTCCTACCAAAGGAGCCTGGGATAGATTATTGCCAGGAGATCTGGCTGAGAAATTTGATATGGCAAAAAAAGTTCCTCTGAAAAGAGTAGGCGATCATCAGGAATTAGCCAATTTAGCAGCATATTTAGTTTCTGATTTTTCTGCTTACGTAAATGGCGAAGTAATCGTAATTGATGGAGGCGAATGGCTCAAAGGTGCTGGACAATTTAATTTATTGGAAGCCATTCCCGAAGAACTTTGGGATCAGTTAGAAATGATGATTAAAGCTAAAAAGAACCGCTAGCCAAACAAAATGCTAAAATTCATTTTATTTTTGAGCATATTAACATAACACAACTGCAAGAGAGAGCTATAAAGTTCTCTTTTGCATTTTAATTAAAACACAATAACTGCCAATATTCATTAACTTATATACAGAAGTCTAAAAACTATTTGTTTTTGTTAACAAAATAGATTTTCAAAACCCATAAATAATTGTATTTTTACCGTTCAAAATTTAGAAAATAAATGGGCAAAATCATAGCGATTGCAAATCAGAAAGGCGGAGTTGGAAAAACAACAACTTCAATTAACCTAGCTGCTTCACTTGGTGTATTAGAAAAAAAAGTATTACTAATAGATGCTGATCCTCAGGCAAATGCCACATCTGGATTAGGAATTGATGTCGAAACAGTTGAAACTGGGACCTATCAAATTCTCGAACACAGCCACACACCGCTGGAGGCTGTCATCAAATGTTCCTCTCCAAATGTTGATTTAATTCCTGCACATATTGACCTTGTCGCGATTGAAATCGAACTGGTGGATAAAGAAAACAGAGAATATATGCTCAAGACTGCCTTGGAAAGTGTAAAAGATCAATACGATTATATCCTGATTGACTGTGCGCCATCTCTTGGATTATTAACCTTAAATGCTTTAACAGCTGCGGATTCAGTGGTTATACCAATTCAATGTGAGTATTTTGCATTAGAAGGTTTAGGCAAATTATTGAATACCATAAAGAGTATCCAGAAAATACACAATCCTGATTTGGATATTGAAGGTTTATTATTGACCATGTTTGATTCCAGATTGCGTTTATCTAATCAAGTTGTAGAAGAAGTTCAGAAACATTTCAACGACATGGTTTTCGAGACCGTAATTCAACGAAATGTAAAACTGAGCGAAGCCCCAAGTTTTGGAGAAAGCATCATTAATTATGACGCAACCAGCAAGGGAGCTGTTAATTACATTCATTTAGCCCAAGAAATTATAAAGAAAAACAGCAAATAGCAGTATGTCAAAAGCAATAAAAAAACAAGCCTTAGGTAGAGGTTTATCTGCATTATTAAAAGATCCTGAAAACGATATTCAATCGGTAGAAGATAAAAATGCAGATAAAGTTGTAGGGAATATTATAGAGCTTGAAATTGATGCTATAGAAATAAATCCATTTCAGCCCCGAAGCAATTTTAACGAAGAATCATTACGCGAATTAGCCACTTCTATCAAGGAATTAGGTGTAATTCAGCCTATTACTGTTCGCAAATTAGATTTTAATAAATACCAGCTAATTTCGGGAGAGCGCCGTCTGCGCGCTTCAAAACTTATTGGACTTACAACTGTTCCTGCCTATATCCGGATAGCAAACGATAACGAATCGCTAGTAATGGCCCTGGTTGAAAACATCCAGCGTCATGACTTAGATCCAATAGAGATTGCACTTTCATACCAGCGATTAATTGACGAAATTCAATTAACGCAGGAACAAATGAGCGAAAGAGTTGGTAAAAAACGCTCTACAATTGCCAATTATTTAAGACTATTAAAACTAGACCCAATCATTCAGACTGGAATACGTGACGGTTTTATCAGTATGGGGCATGGCCGTGCTATCATCAACATAGATGATCATGACGTACAGACGGATATTTATCAAAAAATAGTCAGCCAGAATCTTTCGGTCAGAGAAACGGAGACTTTGGTAAAAAACTATCATGAAAGCTTAAAACCAAAGCCTGCTATACCTGCAAAAACTGCTTCTTTTGAGATTAATGATGAAGATGTTAGTACTTTCAACAAATATTTTGGCACGAAAATAGATGTAAAAGTGGCTGGAAATGGCAAAGGAAAAATCACCATCCCTTTCCATTCTGAAGAAGATTTCAATAGAATTATAAAATTAATAGAAGGGTAGTGAATAAAATCATATTCATAGGTCTATTGCTTTTTCTTGCTGGAAATGCAGCTGTTTTTGCACAAGCAAAAAAAGAACCTGTTATACAGCCAAAAGATACTTTAAAACTAGTAGAAATAGACCCTTTGACACCAGCAAAAGCTGCCTTTTATTCAGCAATATTACCCGGGCTTGGTCAAGCATATAATAAAGCATACTGGAAAATTCCAATAGTTTATGGAGCAATTGGAACCAGTTTATATTTTTATGCCGACAGCAAAAAAAGATACAACGAATACAGAGATGCCTACAAAAGCCGTTTATCTGGTAATCCCGATCCTAATTACAATTATCTTTCAGATACTCAATTAATTTCTGCACAAGAGTTTTACCAAAGAAATGCTTCGCTTTCAGGCTTTTTTGTACTTGGCTTTTATGTACTTAACATAATTGATGCTAATGTCCATGCCGCATTAAGACAATTCAACGTAAATCAAAGTTTATCGGTAAGACCGGAAATAACTCCAGATGCTGTAACATTAAAAGCAAATCTTGGACTAACACTTAATTATCGTTTTTAGATTTGGAAATCGTCCTTGTCTATTAAAAAAATCAAAAAAATCATATAATGAAAATTGCACTTTTAGGATACGGAAAAATGGGACAGGTAATTGAACGAATTGCCGTAGAAAGAGGACACGAAATTGTTTTGAAAAAAGACGAATTCAATACTTATGACGGGCTTTCATCTGCCGATGTTGCTATAGATTTCAGCGTACCAACAGCTGCAGTTGATAATATTTCCAGCTGTTTTCATGCTAATGTTCCTGTAGTTTCCGGAACAACTGGATGGCTCGAGCATTATGATGAAATGATTGCACTTTGTAAAGAAAAAAATGGAGGGTTCATTTCCAGCTCTAACTTTAGCCTTGGCGTGAATTTATTCTTTGAATTCAATGAATATCTAGCCAAAATAATGGCTCCTTTCCCTCATTATAAAGTAGAAATGGAAGAAATTCATCATGATCAAAAACTGGATGCACCAAGCGGAACAGCTATTTCACTTGCAAAGGGCATTATTGAAAACAGCAATTATACGGGATGGACATTGAACAAACCAGAAGAAAATGACCCGAGCGACAGCGAGCAGGCGAAGCAAATCCATATAGAAGCAGTAAGAACTGGAACTGTTCCAGGAACCCATACCGTGGCCTACAACTCCGAAGTGGATTCTATCGAAATAAAGCACACGGCTCATAACCGAGAAGGATTTGCATTAGGAGCGGTAATCGCTGCGGAATGGCTCGCTGGCAAACAAGGTGTTTATACGATGAAAGATGTATTGAATTTAAATTCTAAATAACAATCCCAAATACAAATTTAAATAGAGTTCGATCACAAAATCTAAATTCTATTTGTAATCTCAAATTTTCAAATTATGACACTATATCTTTGGTTTGTATTTTTCTTGGCAGTGCAGATTATTCATTTCTTAGGAACATGGAAATTATATGAAACTGCAGGAAGAAAACGCTGGGAAGCAGCAATTCCTGTTTACAATGCTATTGTTTTGATGAAAATAATAGGCCGCCCAACCTGGTGGACAATTTTACTTTTCATACCAATTATTAATTTGATAATGTTTCCTGTTATCTGGGTAGAAACCATTCGCAGTTTTGGCAAAAAAAACACCTCAGACACTTTGCTTGTTATTGCAACTCTGGGTTTTTATATCTTTTACCTAAATTACACACAACAGTTAAATTACATAGCTGATCGAAATGCAGATCCACAGCATAAAGCCGCGGACACTATCAGTTCATTGCTTTTTGCTATCATTGTTGCTACAATTGTTCATACTTATTTCATTCAGCCATACACAATCCCCACTTCATCATTAGAGAAATCATTACTAGTGGGAGACTTTTTGTTTGTAAGCAAAATGAATTACGGAGCCAGAGTACCAATGACTACCGTAGCAATGCCAATGGTACATGACACCATACCATTGACCAAGCAAAAATCATATTTAAATTGGCCACAGTTGCCTTATCTAAGGCTTCCAGGCTTTCAAACCATTGAACGCACTGATATTGTTGTTTTCAACTGGCCAGCCGATACGGTATTCAAATTTAGAGATCGATCTGGACTGAGAGTTGACAAACCTATAGATAAAAAATCGAATTACGTAAAACGCTGTGTTGGTATCCCCGGAGACAGCTTGTCCATAAAAGACGGATTAGTCTATATTAATGGAAAAGAATTGATTTTACCAGAGAGAGCAAAACCACAGTTTTCATACACCATTGCTATGGATGGCAAAACACCTGTTGATCTTGAATATCTTTTCAAGGATATGGACATTATTGATGGTGGCTATTTCTTAAACCAGCAGACTAGAGACACTTTAGTCTTAAGTGCATTGACCGCAGCAGGAGCAGAAAGATTAAAGAATGTTCCAGGTATTACATCTGTTACCAGAATTATTAATAAAAATCCAGACAGCGGTATCTTTCCTCATACCAAGCCATGGAGCCAAGATAATTTCGGTCCAATTTACATTCCTCAAAAAGGAAAAACTGTTGCCTTAAATCTACAAACATTGCCTTTTTACAAAACTATTATCACTGATTACGAGAAAAATGAACTGAAAGTAAATGGCAATGAAATTCTCATTAATGGAAAACCAGCCACGACTTACACTTTTGGTCAAAATTATTACTGGATGATGGGTGATAATCGCCATAACTCCGAAGACAGCCGTTATTGGGGGTATGTACCAGAAAATCACATAGTAGGAAAGCCAATTTTTATCTGGCTGAGCTGGGACACTAATGGCAAGGGCTTGAACAAGATCCGCTGGAACAGAGTCTTTACAACTGTAAGCGGTGAAGGACAGCCACAATCTTATTTTAAATTTTTCTTGATTGCACTTGCTGCCTTTTTTGTAGGCGAATATTTCTGGAAAAAAAATAAAGCAAAAAAAGTTTAGAAGCATATATTGTTTAGAAAGTTTAGCATAGCCACTAAACTTTCTAAACTTCAAATATCAAAACAATGGATATCCTACTGCACCCCTCCTATTTTCCATCTATAAGCCATTTTGTTGCCATAGCACAATCTGACAGCCTTACATTTGAAATGGAGGATAATTTTCAAAAACAGACCAATCGCAATCGGACTTATATTTATAGTCCTAATGGTATCCAATTACTGAATATCCCAATTAAACATTCTAATAAAGCCCATCAGAAAACAAAAGAAATCAAAATTGAACAAGAATTTGACTGGCAAAAACAGCACTTCAAATCACTAGAGGCAGCCTATAGAAGTTCACCTTTCTTTGAGTATTTTGAAGATGATTTACTTCCTGTTTTTCAGAAAAAACATACTTTCCTGATGGACCTTAATATGGAAGCTTTTGACATTGTATGTAAATGCCTGCGCATGAAATTGCAATTTGGTATTACAAGTGAGTATTTTCATGAAATCGGCAATTTACAAACTGCTGATTTTCGTTATTTAGTAAACGGCAAAAAAGACCACTCTGTTTTCGAACCCTACAAGCAGGTTTTTGATGATAAACATGGATTTTTAAATAATTTAAGCGTGCTGGATTTACTATTTAATGAAGGGAAATTTGCAATGGATTATTTAAAAAATCAAATACTCATTTAAACGGGGAACCCAACATTCAATAAGACTAAAAAAATAACCGCAAATTCGCCAATTAAATATAAATGAGGAATTTGCGGTAACTTTAAAATTTGATCAACAGCTATTCCATTGAGAGTTTGGCCATAATAGGAAAATGGTCTGAGTTCTGGAAATCCGAAAAACTCTCGAATTGCTTTACTTCCATTGTTTCGTCGGCAAAAATATAATCGATTCTTGCTGGATAGTATTTAAATTTATAAGTAGCTCCAAAGCCTTTGCCGGCCTCTTCAAAACTATCTTTCAATTTCCCTTTTATATTGCGGTACACATACGAAAAGGCACTATTATTCATATCGCCACAAATAATAATAGGATATTTACAATCTTTCTCGTGTTCTTTAAAAATAGCAGCCTGTTCTTGCTGCTGTTTAAAAGCTTTACTAATCCGATTAAAAAGGTATTTGGATTTTTGCTGATTGATTACGTCAATATTTTCAGAAATCTCACCCACCTCCGGCGAAATCTTTATAGACTGCAAATGCATATTATACACCCTGATAATATCTTTTCCTTTTTTTATATCAGCATAAACCACATTATTGTTTGAATGAGGAAATACTATATGACCTTGATCAATAATAGGAAATTTAGAAAAAATTGCCTGACCTGTTTTAATCTGCTTGCCTTCCATTAAAACATATTTGTAAGGATACACTTTTAAATCAATATCCGCAGAATTAGAAAATTCCTGAACACACAATATATCAGGATTCTGGCTGTTTATAAATTCCAGAATAGTATCAGGAATATCATCTCGATCCAGCCATTTAAACACATTAAAAAGCCTGACATTATAACTCATGACCGTAAAATCTTTATCACTTTCCTGAAATTCTTTTGCAGAGAACTTATAAAACTTATTAAAAAAAGTAATTCCAATCAAAAGAACTAAACCTGACAAAATCATGCGTTTTTTTAACTGAATTCCCCAATACAGAAAAAACAATCCATTAGCCAAAAAAAACAAAGGCATAAACAAAGTCAGCACCGATGCGAACGGAAAGATTTTGGGGGCCAAAAAAGGAAGCAGATAAGCGATGAACGTCAGTACAATAAGCACTAAATTCAAAAGATACATTCCTTTATTAAACCATGAAAGGTTCTTCATTTTTTAATGTATTTTGAACTTTTTAAAGTCAAAAGTTCTCGATTTACACTTTATTATCGATATAAAAATAAGTTATTTTCCAGCTTGAAACAAAAATTCTTTTTCTTCCTGGTTCAGGCTATCATAACCAGACTGGCTGATTTTATCCAAAATCTCATCTATCTGCTGCTGTTTTTTATCTTTCACAACTATTTTAGAAACTGGCTTTTCGATTGGTTTTTTATAGTTTTTATGCACTTTTTTGAAGGGTGTCGAAGGCTTTCTAAAAAGATTAGCAAAGAAATCCAGAACACTGCTTACTATCTTACTCAAATCAGTGCCGTTTTGCAATAATTTCACATATACAAATCCAAAAAAAGCACCCGCCAAATGCGATATATGCCCTCCTGAATTCCCTAAACGAAACTGCATTAAATCCAAAATAATAATTACTGCCGTAACGTGCCATAATTTGACATTTCCAACCAATAACAATCTTACATTCATCAGAGGATTATATGTTGTTGCTGCTGCCAAAACAGCCATTATTGCAGCTGATGCGCCAACTATTGCGCCCTTATAATTCATTAAGTTAAATCCTAATACAAAAATCAGTCCTGCAAAAATGGCACTTAAAATATAAACTCCCAGATATTGCTTAGCTGAAAAAAAAGTCAAAAATAAATAGCTCGAAAAATTGAGTACTATCATATTAAAAAACAAATGCAGAAAACTGTCATGAAAAAAAGCATACGTTAAAAAAGTCCAAGGTTTCAACACAAAAACAGATGCCTCAGATGACAAAGCAATCCAATTGGGAAAATCAAAAGTCCCAGTACTGAATTGATAGAAAAAAACCAGCGAAACTAAAAAACAGCCAATATTCCAAAAGATCATTTTCATGGCAATGCCACCCAATCTATATTGCATTTTCAAATCGTCTAAAATGTTCATGCTTTAAATTATTAGTTATTAGTTATCTTTCTAATTTTTTCATAGGAATTTATAAATTTTAATTCCAGCGGTTTTTATTAAACTGGGTTTTCTTCCAGTACCACATCATTAAATAGCCAGTCAGAGCTCCTCCAACATGTGCAAAATGTGCTATGCCTGTACTTCCAGCACCAAAAATGGATTGCCCTTTAAAACCTAAGAATAAATCAATAGCCAATATTCCTGGTACAAAATATTTAGCTTTTATTGGAATTGGGATAAACATCAATGCTAATTCGGCATTTGGAAACATAAATGCAAACGCCACCAATAATCCATAAATTGCACCAGAAGCACCAACAACAACCCCTTTTGATAACATTGAGGCATTTACAATTGTATTAAATTGCTCCTGAGTACAATGTACTCTCTCTAATATTGTATTTATCTCGCCTGGTAGCATTTTACCTCCTTCATATAACGCACTATAATCTGCATTTAATAGCTGATGTATCTCTGAACTGGTCAAATTCAAGCTCGAAACCTCTGACAATAAAGAATGAATTTCAAAATAATTTACCCCTGTATGCAATAATGCCGCTCCCAAACCACATGAAATATAGAAAAATAAAAATTTCCTGCCTCCCCAAAAATGCTCTAACGCACTACCAAAAGAATAAAGCGCAAACATATTAAACAAAATATGGGCTACATTAGGAAATGGCGCATGCATAAACATATGCGTAATAAGCTGCCAGCCTTTAAAATTATCGCTCTCCGGATAATAAAGCGCAAAAAGATCATATGTTACCGGCACTAATTGCGAACCAATAAAAAAGATAATATTAATAATCAGTAGTTGTTTTACAACCGGGGTAATATTCATCATAATGCAAATTTTTTATCTAAATCTTCCACACGCATGGTGATGAAAGTAGGTTTTTGAAATGGGGATACATTAGGGTCTTTGCAGGCAAAAAGACCATTTACTAAATTTTCCTGTTCTTTTTCGGTTAAATAAGCCCCAGTTTTGACGGCTAGGCTTTTTGCCATCGATTTGGCAATCGTATCATTCTGACTGAAACTATTCTCAGGAATTCCATTATGCAGATCGCTTAGCAGCTGATCCAAAACTGCTGCTACTTCGCTTTCAGTAATATTGACAGGTATACCCGAAATTACAACATGGTCTGCATTTGACTCTTCAAAAACAAAACCAGTATTGGTTAATGACTGTTGTAATTCGGTAATAAGCTCCATTTCGGCTGTCGAATAAAACAAGTTGATAGGAAACAATAACTGCTGGCTCGAAGCATGTTGCACCGTCATATTTACCAAAAACTGCTCGTACAAAATACGCTGATGTGCTCTATTCTGATCAACAATTACCATTCCTGACTTAATAGGCGAAACAATATACTTTTTATGAATCTGATATGTTTTCTGAACCGTCTGCTCCACATCCTCATCATTAAACAATGAAGATGTTACTTCTTCATTTTCAAAAGCAAATTCATTATTTTCAAATGAATAATCGTTGTTGCCCGAAGCAAATTCATTACCTCCAAAAACTGCATTAACATCCTGTTTTACATCGACATACAGACTTTCCCAAGTTGCAGTTGGCTCAACTCTTTTATAAGATGAGGAATAACTCTTATTCGGTTTCTCCTCAGCAAAAGGATTGAAATTTGTATCAATCTGGATTGTTGGTACTTCTGCTTCCAGATTTTTATAATGATAAGGCGTATCCAGATTTGCATCTCTGTCGAAATCCAGCACCGGAGCCACGTTAAATTGTCCCAAACTGTGCTTAATAGAAGCTCTTAAAATAGCATACATCGCACTTTCATTATCAAACTTTATTTCAGTCTTTGTGGGATGTATATTAATATCGATAGTATTCGGCGGAACGGTTAAATACAAATAATAACTAGGCTGCGAACCATCTTTCAAGATCCCTTCATAGGCAGCCATAACTGCATGATGCAAGTACGGGCTTTTTATGAACCGGTCATTAACAAAGAAAAATTGTTCTCCCCTGTTTTTTTTGGCAAATTCAGGCTTGCAAACAAATCCCTCAATATTCATCATCTCCGTTTCTTCGACTACCGGAACTAATTTTTCATTGGTTTTGCCACCAAAAAAATTCACAATACGCTGTCTCAGGCTCGATGGCGGGAGATTATACATATCATTGCCATTATGATAAAATGTAAAATGAATTTTTGGATGGGCCAGAGCTACACGCTGAAATTCATCAATGATATGACGGTATTCAACCGTATCCGATTTTAAGAAATTGCGGCGGGCTGGAATATTAAAAAATAAATTCTTTACGGCAAATGAAGTCCCTTTTGGTAAAACCGCCACATCCTGGGACACAAACTTACTTCCTTCGATAATGATGTGAGTCCCCAGTTCTTCCTGCTCTAATTTAGTTTTCATTTCCATGTGGGCAATTGCAGCAATAGAGGCCAATGCTTCGCCACGAAATCCTTTGGTGTGCAATGAAAATAAATCTTCAGCCTGTCGGATTTTGGAAGTGGCATGACGTTCAAAACACAGGCGGGCATCAGTCACATTCATTCCAGATCCATTATCAATCACCTGAACCAATGATTTTCCAGCATCTTTTATGATTAATTTAATATCGGTTGCTTTGGCATCAACTGCGTTTTCCAATAGCTCTTTTACTACCGAAGCAGGTCTTTGCACTACTTCACCAGCAGCAATCTGGTTAGCAACATGATCAGGAAGCAATTGAATTATACTCGACATTGAAAGGTTTTAGATTGTAGATTAAAGATTTTAGGTTTCTGATTTAAAATCAAACCAAAGAAGGACAAATTTAAGGAATTTCTATTGTGTTTTGACAGTTTATAATCCATAAAAAAACCATAAAAAATGACTGTACAGATCACACGGATTCAGCAGATTATTCCAGATAAAATACAAATCTGATAAAAAAATCTGTTTTTCATACCATGTATCAGCACCATTTATAGACAACTATATCCAATCTTCTCTGGGGCTTATAAACATAAAAAAACCTATACTATCCGATAAAAAGTATAGGTTTTTTTTATTGACAACAACCAATAGTAATCCATTGATCATTCGTAATTGATTTTTTATTCTTCTATCTGCAAAGGTTCATTACCAATCCGCAAAGCACCAGCAGATAATAAATGCTGATTATCTATTGGATGTGACAAAGAAGCCTGCTGGCGTATGTAAGCCATCTTGATAGCTGCGATAGCAGCTTCGGTGCCTTTATTTCCGTGAACGCCTCCGCTTCGGTCAATAGACTGCTGCATGGTATTATCGGTCAAAACACAAAAGATAACAGGAATATCCGTCTGGACATTCAAATCTTTAATTCCCTGTGTTACTCCTTCGCACACAAAATCAAAATGTTTAGTCTGCCCTTGAATCACACATCCGATAGCGATTACAGCATCAACATTCTGGGTCTGCAGCATTTTTTTGGAACCATATATCAGCTCAAAACTCCCTGGAACATTCCAGCGGATAATGTGATGAGGCGGAACTTCATTCTCCAGCAAAGCAGTAATTGCCCCATTGTAAAGCCCTTCGGTAATGGTATCATTCCATTCTGAAACAACAATCCCAAAGCGAAAATCTTTCGCGTTTGGGATTGAATTTTTATCGTAATCAGATAAATTTTTATTTTCGGTAGCCATTTAATTTTAGATTTTAGAATTTAGAACTTAGATTCCAGATATAAAGTTATAATTTTTGAAATCAAAAATCAACAATCTCAAATCAACAATCTTAAATCTTTTTATTGTGCCAAACCAATCAAGCCATCCACTACAGCAGCTTCAGGAGAGTTTTCATAGTTATCTTTAATATCTGTAAAATATTTCAAAGCATCTTCTTTGTTTCCAAGAGCAAGAGCAACTTTACCTGCTTTCATCAGGAAACGTGGTGTTGTAAAATCATTTTTACTGGACTCAAATGCTTTGATATAATTTTCCAAAGCTTCTTTTGGCTGTTTCTTTTGAGAATAAGCATCACCAATTGCTCCTTTTGCCAAAGCGCTCAAAATAATATCTTTGGAACTGAATTTCCCTAAATAGGTAATCGCCTCATCATATTTACCAGTATTTAAATAAGCGATACCAGCATAATAGTTAGCTAAATTACCAGCAGCTGTACCAGAATATTGATCAGCAATTTTTACAAATCCAAATTTTCCTTCAGAACCATTCAATGACAATTTGTATAATGAATCGCTAGCCACTCCGTTAGTTGCTTTTTCAAAATTAGATTGAGCTACAAACATTTCGTTAGCTGCATCGTCTTCTTTTGGATTAGCAATAAATTTTTGATAAGCAAAATAACCAACAGTTACCAATGTGATAGCACCAACAACACCTATTATAATTTTTTGATTCTTAGCAACCCAGTCCTCTGTTCTTGAAGCTGTTTCATCTAATTTCGAAAAAACCTCAGCCGTAGCACTGTCTTTTTCATCAATCGTTACATTTTCAACTGCATCGTCTTTAACTTCCTTTTCTTTTGGTGCTTTATATCCTCTTTTATTGTAAGTAGCCATTTAAAAATTTAATTTAGTGAACGGCAAAAATAAAATTTTTATTCTAATGCACGTAAAAAAAATGTATTTTATATGAAATTTTTAAAAAATATTTTCAACCCTATAGTTTTACTGCAAAATCAGGTCTTACTATGCCAATAATCAAGGCTTGCCGTCATTGAAAAAAGGAGATAAATATATAACGGGCTTGCCACAAGCCCGTGTACTTATTTCCAGCGTACTGATGCTGTACTTCCTATTAAAACCGAGCTAAATCATTCCATTCCAGGCAAACTGTCTCAATACAATTCAAAAAGGACACGTTCTTTCTAAAAGTACATTTTACATGACACACCCATGCAGAGCATTAAAATAATCTTGGAAAATTCTCGTTTTGAAGATAATTTATGCATCATTACATTCTAGGAATTAAACAGCTGTTAAAATGAAGGTTCATTAAAAAGCTGTAATAAAAATCAAAAACATAAAATTCCCATATTTCAATATTTTTCAATAATTTGCACACAACAATAGAGATTCATAATCTTGTAAATTAACTATTAGATGGGTTTATTAACAAAAACAAAAATGGCATTCGCGTTTATAACAATGCTATTCATGTTTAATTCTTACGGACAGTCAAACAATTTTAAAGTAACCCTGGATGCGGGTCACGGTGGCAAGGATAATGGAGCGACCTATTTTGGCAATAAAGAAAAAGACATAACTCTGGCAGTGACATTGAAAGTAGGCAAACTGCTGGAACAAAACCAGAATATTTCCCTGATATACACCCGAAAAACCGATGAATTTATTGAGCTTAGAGAAAGAGCAAAAATTTCTAACCGTGCCAATGCCAATTTATTTGTTTCGATACATTGTAATGCAAATAAAAACACAACTGGAAACGGAAGCGAAACCTATGTAATGGGTATGTCACGCGCAGATATGAATTTAGAAGTTTCAAAAGCAGAAAACTCGGTAATCTTTTTAGAGGACAATTACGAGAAAACATACAAGGGCTTTGACCCGAACAACCCGGGAACTTTGATAGGACTGCAAATTGTACAGGAAAGCAATTTAACAAGCAGTATTGATCTGGCTAATAAAATACAGAGTAATTTTTCAAATTCTATGACAATAAAGTCCAGAGGTATTAAGCAGGAACCGCTATGGGTTTTAGATGCTACTACAATGCCTGGAGTTTTAATCGAAATAGGTTTTATTTCCAACCGAAATGATGCGAGCATACTCGAATCGGATGAAGGCCAGAATACTATAGCGACTGCCATTGCCAATGCTATACTTAGTTATAAAAATGAAAATTTTTGAGGCAGTATTTTAAAAACTGCTTCAACTGACAAAAAAACATACTATCCATTTCCAATAAAAAAAATTAATAGTTTTCAATTAGGAGTACTATAAAAATGTCTGGCTTTATATCGATATTTTTCAATAATTTGCACCCTCTTTACAACATGCTTCAAAAAAGCAATAAAGCCAACAATTCCAGCAAAAACTTCAGATGTATTTAAAAAAAATATCGTTATTCAATTACAAAAATTTCTCCGAAGCCAATTTTGAATTTGACAGCAGGATCAATTGTTTTGTAGGCAAAAATGGCATCGGGAAAACCAATGTACTGGATGCCATCTATCATTTGTCGTATGGAAAAAGCTATTTTAATCCGCTCGCCATTCAAAACATTAAACACGGTGAAGAATTTTTCGTGATTGACGCTGAATTCGAAAAAAACGAAAGAACGGAACTTATTGTCTGCAGCCTTAAAAAAGGCCAGAAAAAAGTCCTGAAACGCAACGGAAAAGCCTACGATAAATTCTCGGATCATATTGGATTTATTCCGCTGGTTATCATCTCCCCCGCCGACAGGGATTTGATTGTAGAGGGAAGCGAAACCCGCAGAAAATTTATGGACAGCGTGATTTCGCAGCTTGATTCCAGCTATCTGCAGCACCTGATTCATTATCAGAAAGTAATGAACCAGCGCAATGCTTTATTAAAATATTTTGCCCTGAATCACACCTATGACAACGATACCTTGTCTATATATAATGAACAGCTAACCGAATATGGCCAGTTCATTTTTGAAAAAAGAAAAGCATTCATAGCTGAGTTTGTACCTATTTTCAACTTCCACCATCATAATATAACAGGTTCAGAGGAATCGGTTCAAATCATTTATGATAGCCATTTATTCGAAAATGATTTACTCACCCTATTGCAGCAGCACATCAGCAAAGACCGGATGCTGCAATATACCAGCACAGGAATCCATAAAGACGATCTATCCTTCGAAATTGACAATTACCCTATCAAAAAATTTGGTTCGCAAGGACAGCAGAAATCATTTTTGATAGCCTTAAAACTCGCACAGTTCGAATTCCTGAAAAAACAAAGCGGTGTAAAACCCATTCTGCTTTTTGATGATATTTTTGACAAATTAGATGAAACCCGTGTATCAAAGATCATAGAAATGGTTAACAATGATGCCTTTGGACAGCTCTTTATTTCAGATACACATCCCGAACGCACCGAAACAATTGTAAAAGCAACACTTCAGAGTTATACTATTTTTAATTTGTAGCTTTTATTAGTAATAACTGCCAATAATCCTGCAAGGTTAAAAAAACTTGCAGAAAATGAACATGCAATGACTTTTCTGGCAATCGTCACAACTGATTACTTTTAACGTATCGCTATAGTTTGAATAATTTCAAATTGTTTAATTTTACATTAATTAAAACAGACCACTCAATGACATTAAAGCATCTTTATTTATCCATTATTTCCTTTATAGCATTTTCATGCCAATCACAAACAGCAGTCCAAACTATTGATGTCACTTCATATTCCGAAAAAATAAAAGCGACTCCAGATGCTCAGATTCTTGACGTCCGCACACCCGATGAATATGCCACTGGACACATCGAAAACTCCGACAATGTTGACTTTCTAGCCAACAGTTTTGTTTTAAAAACAGACAAGTACGACAAAACAAAACCTGTTTTTGTGTACTGCAAAAGCGGTGGAAGGAGTGCCAAAGCATCCGAAAAATTAGCGGAACTAGGTTTTACAACCGTATACAATCTTGACGGTGGCATGCTGAAATGGGAAAGTGCCGGATTAGCCAAACCAGACACCAGGATTATTGGCATTTGTCCTCAGGAATACGCCGAATTGTTAAAATCCGACAAGAAAGTGCTGGTCAGCTTTTATGCGCCTTGGTGTGCTCCCTGCAAAAAAATGGAACCTTATATTCTCAAAATACAGAAAGAAATGACCGATAAGGTTACCGTCATCCGCCTGAATGCTGACGAAAACAAAACCATTATGCAGGACTTAAAAATCAGTGAATTGCCTACTTTAGTGCTATATGAAAACAAAGCTGTAAAATGGCAAAAATCTGGATTTGTCACTGAAGAAGATTTAAAAACTCAATTACAATAATAGTTACTAAGTTTTAAGTCACTAAGTTTCTAAGATAATATATAGATGTTTTATTTAAAACAGACTAAAAACCTCAAATCTTAGCAGCTTTAAATCTTAGCATCTAAAAAAAAAACGTATGCTCTCAAAAGACACCTTACAATTCCTTGCAGACTTAAAAGCGAATAACAATCGTGACTGGTTTCTGGAAAATAAAAAACGTTACGAAACCGTAAAGAAAGATTATCATCAACTAATCGCTTCTTTGCTCGAGGCGATGAAACCACTTGACTCATCATTAGAAATGCTGGAAGTAAAAGATTGTACTTTTAGAATTAACCGTGATGTCCGTTTTTCCAAAGACAAATCACCTTACAAGACCAATCTGGGTATTTGGATATCTTCGGGAGCGAAACATACTGAAGCTTCGGGCTATTATCTTCATATAGAAAATGAAACCTGTTTTGTAGGCGGTGGATTGTATTGCCCACAGCCGGATCAGCTGCAAAAAATCAGAAAAGAAATTCACTTTTTCTATGATGATTTACAAGAAATCCTGAACGATGAAACTTTTAAATCAGTTTATCAAACTTTAAACAGGGACGAGAATTCGACATTAAAAAATCCTCCAAAAGGATACGATAAAGAAGATCCCGCTATTGAATTTCTTAAATTAAAAAGCTTTACTGCGACTCAAAAATTCGATGCAAAACTGGTTACCCAAAAAGGTTTTGTGCCAATGATTGTTGAGAAAATGATCGCCTTGAAACCTTTCAATAATTTCATAGACCGAGCTTTATATACTGAATAACTTTAAAAGCAAAACTCCCTAAATTACAATTCCACATGGAAATCTTAAATAATTTTTCTTTAAAAAACTACAATACTTTTGGTATTGAAGCCAAAGCCAGACAATTTGCTGCCGTTCAGTCAATAGCTGAACTGAAAGCCATTTTGAAACAAAACCAAAACGAAAAAAAATTCATTCTTGGTGGCGGCAGCAATATGCTTTTAACAAAAGACATTGATGCTTTAGTAATCCATATTGATTTAAAAGGAAAAAAAATAATAAAAGAAGATGATGATTCCGTTTGGATCGAAAGCCAGGCAGGCGAAAACTGGCATCAGTTTGTACTTTGGACCATCAATCAAAACTTTGGCGGACTCGAGAATATGTCGCTTATTCCAGGAAATGTCGGCACTACTCCTGTTCAGAATATTGGTGCTTATGGCACCGAAATCAAAGATACTTTTGTTTCCTGCGAAGCAATCAGCATTGCTTCCCAGGAAATAAAAACATTTACCAATGCCGAATGTAATTTTGGCTACAGGGAAAGCGTTTTCAAAAACGAGGTAAAAGATCAATATATTATCACATCGGTAGTTTACAAACTCACCAAACGCAATCATAAAATCAATACTTCATACGGAGATATTCAGGCCGAATTAGCCAAAAACAACATTACTGCACCTGGCTTAAAAGACGTGAGTAATGCCGTAATTGCTATTCGCAAAAGCAAATTACCAGATCCTGCTGAATTAGGAAACAGCGGCAGTTTTTTTAAAAATCCAATACTCCTGAAAACGGATTTCGAGAAAATCCATCAAAAATTTCCCGAAATGAGATTTTTTGATATTTCAGAAACCGAAGTTAAAGTTCCTGCAGGCTGGCTCATTGAACAAGCCGGATTGAAAGGAAAGCGTTTTGGCGATGCCGGAATCCACAAAAACCAGGCACTGGTTCTTGTCAATTATGGAGGTGCGACTGGACAGGAAATTCTGGATGTTTCAAAAACGGTTCAGGATACTGTTTTTGAAAAATTTGGAATCCATATTGAAGCGGAAGTCAATGTGATTTAAAACAACTGCCAGTACAAGAATAAATTGACCCCTTCGATATGTGCTGTAACAAAACAAATGAATAAAACATAGAAAGTAATTACTTATTTTAGATAGATATTTAACAATTGCTAATTACCTTTGCAATCGATTTTAAAAGCCAAAAAATAAAAGATGCTAAACATTACTTTATACTTTTTTATTGCTATTGTTGTTATTCAACTTTTTTATTATCTAATTGTTTTTGCAAAATTTTCTTTTGCTAGAGCGCAGGAAATTCAAGCACAGAATCTTCCTGTTTCTGTTATTGTCTGTGCCAAAAACGAAGAAGAAAATGTAATAAAATATATTCCGTTATTAGCAGAGCAGAATTACCCCGACTTTGAAATTGTCCTTATTGACGATGCTTCCAGCGATAATACCTTAGAAGTTTTTGAAGAATTTGAAAAAAAATACTCTAATATCCGTTTGGTCAAAGTAAAAAACAACGAGGCTTTCTGGGGGAATAAAAAATATGCATTGACATTAGGAATCAAAGCAGCCAAAAAAGAATATCTTTTATTTACAGATGCCGATTGCTACCCAACCTCCGCAGACTGGATAACTGCGATGAGTGCTCAGTTTACCAAAGAAAAAACAATTGTTTTGGGTTATGGCGCTTATGAAAAAACAGCTAATTCTTTCCTGAATAAAATAATACGATTTGAGACTTTATTAACGGCTTTACAATATTTTTCCTGGGCAAAAACAGGAAAGCCTTATATGGGTGTCGGCCGTAACTTAGCTTACAAAAAGGAAGAATTTTTCAATGTAAATGGTTTTATCGATCATATTCAGATACGATCTGGGGATGATGATTTATTTATTAATCAGGCAGCCAATTCCGATAATACTACGATAAGCTTTTCTCCTGAAAGTTTTACTTATTCTAAACCAAAAACGTCTTACAAAGATTGGTTTATTCAAAAAAGAAGACATGTTGCCACTGCTAAGTATTACAAAACATTTGATATAATACAGTTAGGGCTATTTTTCAGTTCTCAGTTACTGTTTTTATTATTGCCTATCGTGCTGCTCACTTTTCAATTTCAATGGATATTGGTTTTAAGCCTTATTGGTTTTAGATATTTAATGACCTGGATTGTCATTGGCTTTGCCGCAGGAAAATTAAAAGAAAAAGATGTAATGTATTGGTATCCTATTATCGAAATTATACTTATATTCACTCAGATTAATGTCTTTATAACCAACATTTTTTCAAAACCTGCACATTGGAAATAAGCAAACAAATAGAAAAAGCTAAGAAAGGAAACCAAGTTGCCTTTACTTTTCTATTGGATTACTATTGGAATGAAGTGTATGGTTTTATGCTGAAACGAACCGAAAACGAAACCACTGCCGAAGACATTACCATCGAGACATTCTCCAAAGCATTTGACAAAATAGCGACTTACAATCCTGAATTTCAATTTAATACATGGCTGATTTCTATTGCCAAGAATGTACATATCGATTTGATCCGTAAAAAAAAATCGAGTCTTTTTATTGAAATTACTGATGAAGAGGATCAAACTGCCTACAATGTTGCCGATACTGCTCCATCAGCTGAAGATGTTTTAATTACTGAACAAAATCTCTCTCAATTATTGCAATTCATCAAAGAGCTAAAACCACATTATCAGGAAGTAATTCAATTGCGTTATTTTCAGGAAATGAGTTATCAGGAAATCGCCAATAAAATCGATGAACCTTTGAGCAATGTTAAAATTAAATTGCTTCGTGCCAAAAAACTGCTTTCAGAAATTATCCAGAATAGAAGATAATATTCTTAATTTATTAAATAGTCTCCAAAACAAACAATAACTTCTTTTTAAAAAATTTAATTATTTAACAAAATAATTAAGTAATATTTACTACCTTCCATAATAATACTCTTATGCTTTGCGTTAGAAGTTAAAACTTCTATGGCTTATGATTTAATTTTTACTTTAACCCTTAAAACTATTAATTATGTCAAAACTAAACCTCTTCGAAACAAGCTGGACTGACATCGTATTCGAAAACAGAAACAAAGAATACGGAGCGTATCATTTACGCCAGGAAAACACCAGAACAACTTTTTTTGCACTCTTAATGGGCATTTCGCTGCTGACAGCTGCAATAAGCATTCCAACGATTTACAATTATTTAAATCCAGGACACGAAACTATAATTGACCGTTTAATACCCGAGCCAGAAACAATAGTGGTCAGTGAGTTCGACGCTTATGTACCGCCAAAAACTGAAGAAGAAGCTCCAATGCCAAAAGTTACTCAACCCGTTACCGAGAATATTAACACTAATACGCAGCTTATAAATCCCGAAATAGTTCAAGCATCACAGGCTACCACGGAAAAAATTGCAACTAATGATGAACTCAAAAACATTGCAGACAACAGCACGGGAAGCACAGGAGGAACCGGTGTAGGTACAAGTACCTCAACAGGAACAGGAACTGCAGCAGCAGATACGCCAAGCATCCCTGTTAATGCTATTTTGAACAGTGCTGTACTAGACAAAAAACCAGAATTCCCAGGAGGAATCAATAAATTCTACACTTATGTAGGCAATAATTTTGACAAACCAGAACTGGATAGTGAAATGACTATTCGTGTGAGCGTATCATTTGTTATTGAAAAAGACGGAAGCATGACAGATATCAGAGTTCTTAAAGATCCTGGTTACGGATTAGGAGCAGAAGCCATTCGTGTTTTAAAATCATTAAAAACAAAATGGAGCCCAGGAATACTTGATGGCAAAGCAGTCAGAACTTCATATAATTTGCCGATAACAATCCAGACAAACTAGATTATATAACTCAAAAAAGAAAGCTGCATGGAATTGCAGCTTTCTTTTTTTATCAAATACAGATAGAAACTCATTATTTCTTTTTAACAGCCGTTTTTTTAGCTGTTTTCTTGACAGCTGTTTTCTTTGCAGGAAGAGTATTTACAATTTTCTGCTGTACATAAGGCTTATACAAACCATCTTTCTCTGCTCTGGCTTTGGCATCATCTGCTCTTTTTTGTGAATCTGGATGAGAACTCATCATTTGATCAATAAAAGACTTTTGAGTTCCTTCGCTCATTTTTGCTAATATTCTAAACGCAGATTCTTCGGCATTGACATTATATCCATTTTTTTTCATAAAATCATAGGCAAACAAATCGGCCTCCGATTCCTGTTTACGGCTGTATTTGCTATCAATCATTGCACTGCCAATTTTGGCCAATTGGCTATCGGTTACAGCAGCAACTTTAACTGATTGAGAAGATGCCGCATCAATTAAAGCTTCTTTTTGATACACAGCTTTCATTGCATCTCTAGAATCATGATTATGAACATGACCAATTTCGTGACCTATGACCGCTATCAGCTCATTATCATCCATCACATCCATTAATCCTGAGTAAACACGCACGCTTCCATCGGCGGTAGCAAATGCATTTACCTCTTTAGTCAGATAAACTTTGTAATTTAAGGTATAAAACTCCCCTTTGGTGTGTTTTCCAAAAACTCTAGCCAAACGAATTGCATATGGATCTGTAGCAGGTGCCACTTTATTTTCAGCATCCATTTTATCAACAGCCGGCTTAGACAAAGCAGCAGCATCTGCATCGCTGAATGTAAACCCTGTTACTCCTTTTTGAACAGCACTCAGTGCTTTCTCACCAAAATTAATTTGCGCTTGTACCGCAGAAATTCCGAACAAAAACACTGCAGCACCGAATAGTATTGATTTAGTATTCATCTTATTATTTATTTATTTATTTATTTATTTATTTTAGTACAAATATAATACAAGTTTAAAAACACTGAAATTGGCTGCAGCAAAATATTCAGCATTTCCAGTTTGAAAACAATAATCAAGTTTGACAATAAATATTTTTTTTTAATGCTAAAACCAAAAAATCCTCCTGAAAGCCGAACACGTTTTATCAAAATTCATAAATAAGGAACTCCAATTCTAAAACTACATTGCTTATCTTTGCAGTCTGAAAAATGAAATATGGAAACTGTTTTAGATAATACATTGACACCCGAAAGCCGAGGCGGAGCCGAATTGAACGTTGCAAAACCAAAGTGGCTAAAGGTAAAACTCCCTATTGGACAAAAATACACTGAACTTCGCGGTTTAGTTGACAAATACAGCTTAAATACTATATGCACTTCTGGAAGCTGCCCAAATATGGGCGAATGCTGGGGCGAAGGAACTGCTACTTTTATGATCCTTGGAAATGTATGTACACGTTCATGCGGTTTTTGCGGTGTAAAAACTGGAAGACCAGAAACCGTTGATTGGGATGAGCCGGAAAAAGTAGCCCGTTCTATCAAAATAATGAATATAAAACACGCAGTTATTACTAGTGTTGACAGAGATGATTTGAAAGATGGCGGATCAATTATCTGGATTGAAACGGTAAAAGCTATTCGCAGGATGAATCCAAATACAACTTTGGAAACATTGATACCAGATTTTCAAGGTATCGAAAGAAATATCGATCGAATTGTTGAAGCAAATCCAGAAGTAGTATCTCATAATGTTGAAACCGTTCGCAGATTAACCCGCGAAGTGCGCATACAGGCAAAATACGACCGAAGCCTTGAAGTTTTAAGATATCTTAAAGAAAAAGGTATTAATAGAACAAAGTCTGGAATTATGCTGGGGCTTGGCGAACAAGAAGAAGAAGTTTTTCAAACCATGAGAGATTTAAAAGCCGCCAATGTTGACATTGTTACTATCGGGCAATATCTGCAGCCTAGCAAAAAACATCTTCCAGTAAAAGAATTCATCACGCCGGATCAATTCAAAGTCTATGAAAAATTTGGATTGGAATTGGGTTTCCGACATGTCGAAAGCGGTGCATTAGTCCGGTCTTCATACAAAGCACAAAAACATATTTTATAAAAAAGTGTAATCGTTTAATCGTTTATTTGTTAAACGTTTAAACGTTTAAACGTTTAAATCAAAACTTTGAAAACAAAAATAGCTATTAATGGTTTTGGCCGAATTGGAAGGAATTTATTTCGATTACTCTTAAACCATCCTACTATTGAAGTAGTCGCCATAAATGATATTGCCGATAAAAAAACCATGGCACATTTGGTGAAATATGACAGTATTCATGGAGTTTTGCCTTTTGCGGTAAGCGATGATGAAAAAGGCATCATAGTTGACGGAAAACATTATTTATTTTTCCACGAAAAAAATATTGCAAATCTGGATTGGAAAAGCCTCAACATTGATTTTGCAATAGAATCTACAGGGAAATATAAAACTTTTGACGAAATAAACGCACACATTCTGGCTGGAGCAAAAAAGGTAATCCTATCTGCACCATCCGAAACTGATGCTATAAAAACTGTGGTATTGGGCGTTAATGAATCTATTCTTGACGGAACCGAGACAATTATATCTAACGCAAGCTGCACCACCAATAATGCCGCCCCGATGATAAAAATAATCGAGGAACTTTGCGGTATCGAGCAGGCTTATATTACAACAATCCACTCCTTTACTACTGATCAAAGCTTACACGACCAGCCCCATAAAGATCTGCGCAGAGCCAGAGGAGCCAGTCAATCTATTGTTCCAACTACAACAGGAGCTGCAAAAGCACTGACAAAAATCTTCACATCTCTTGATGGCAAAATGGGAGGATGCGGCATTCGTGTTCCCGTTCCCGACGGATCACTGACAGATATTACATTTAATGTAAAACAAAATGTAACAATACAGCAAATTAATAATGCCTTTAAAACTGCATCAAAAACCAATTTAAAAGGAATATTAGAGTATACCGAAGATCCTATTGTGTCTGTAGATGTGCTTGGTAACAAAAATTCATGTATATTTGATTCTCAGCTTACTTCAGTTATCGACAAGATGGTAAAAGTTGTAGGCTGGTATGATAATGAAATTGGATACTCTTCCCGAATCATTGATTTAATTTCATTATTGAATACTAATAAAAAATAAGTCTTAATAAATAAAAACAAGTAATTACCTACAAGTTACTATCTGCGATAATGCATATCCATAAATAGCAACATATGAAGTACTGCTTATTATTGTTTTTACTTTTTCAAACAGTATTCTATCCTCAAAAAAGAGCGACAGATAGCGTTTCCTATTATTCAAAATCAGCAGCGGATAATGAGAAAGAAAACAAGTATAAAGAGGTTTTATTTTACATTCAGAAATCAATAGATTATTGTAAAAAAAACAATAAAATTGAAGCCGAAGCCAATCAGACCTTCAATTTAGGCAAAATATATTTTGACCTGAAACTCTATAATGACGCCATCGAAGTCTTTAACAAAAGTATTTCTATATTCAACACTATATCAAAAAATCCAAATCAGAGAGCTGCTAAAGCATACTATTATCTAAGCCTTTCTTATATTGAAAAAAAGAATTTTAAACTTGCAGAATCTTCTATCCTTAAAGCCAGCGAAATTCAAAAAAAGCTCGATATAAAAGAATCTTTGGATCAAATTAATCTTCAAAAAGGAATACTTTCCAAATACAAAGGAAATGATTCTTTAGCTGTATCACTTTTTAGAGCTATTGCGGCCAAACCTCAATACAATAATCTAGAAAACACAAAAGCTGAAGCCCTATACCAGATAGGAGTCATTGAGGCAGAAAACAAACGATACAACCTTGCCTTAAATTACTTCAATAAAGCCCTTGAATTAAACAGAAAAAACAAAGACCAAACCCAGCAGACAAATATTCTGCTTGCAATAAGTACAACATATGATAAGCTGTTAGACAAAACAGCAGCCTATACTTATTTGAAAAAATACCTGAATTTAAAAGAAAGCATTACCCTTGCTAATGAAGAAAAGCTTGGTATTAATGACTACGAGGCATTTAAAAAATCCCAGCAGATACAAGAAGAACTGCAAAAGCAAAAAGAAAATAAGGAAAAAGAAAAAAACGATAAATTCTCAAAACTCATCAGCATATTAGCCATTGCGATAATTTCCATCCTTTCGCTATTGAGTTTATCATTATACAAAAACAATATTATACGCAATCAGACCAATTCATTATTGAAAGAGAAAAACCATGAATTGATTACTGCCAAAAACAAAGCTGAAGAAGCATCAAAAGCGAGATCTGAATTTTTATCAACGGTGAGCCATGAACTTCGGACTCCTTTAAATGCTATTAACGGAATCACTCATTTGTTATTAGAAGAAAATCCTAAAAAAAATCAGATGCACTATTTAACGTCATTGCAGTTTTCGGGTAATTATCTAACTAATTTTATAAATGACATTTTAGAAATAAATAAAATAGAATCTAATAAGCTGGAAATTGAATACATCAGTTTTAACCTGAAACGGTTATTAACAGACATTCAGAATTCCCTTAAGGAGATTGCAACCATAAACAACAACAAATTTATCCTTAAGATAGACTCTGCCATTCCTGAAAATTTAATTGGTGATCCTACAAAATTATCCCAGATTTTCATGAATTTAATCAATAATGCATTAAAATTCACTAATAATGGAACAGTTAGTGTTATTGCCCGTTTAAGAAATTACACAAACGACAATGCTGCTATATATTTTCAAATTATTGATACAGGAATTGGAATACCCGAAGATAAATTAAAAACAGTATTTGACAGCTTTTCGCAAGGATCTGTCGAAATCAACAGAAAATTTGGAGGCACTGGATTGGGGCTCACGATTGTTAAAAAATTAGTACGGATACTAGGAGGCCGTATCCGTTTAAAAAGTACTGTTGGCGAAGGTTCAGTTTTTTCATTTGAACTGAATTTCAAAACAGATACCAAACCAGTCCAAATCAAATCCAAAATCAGAAATTACAACCCGGAAATATTCAAAAACAAAAAAGTCTTATTAGTCGAAGACAATAAAATCAATCAAATGATTACCAAAAAAATGCTTTCACGAAAAGAAATGGAATGCACTATTTTGGATAATGGAGAAGAGGCCATTCAGATTTTAAAAAACAAAACTTATGATTTAGTCCTGATGGATGTACATCTGTTAGGCATGAACGGCACTGTTGCCACTCAGCAAATAAGAGAGTTTGACACTACAACACCTATTATAGCCCTTACTGCAATTTCATTGAATGAAAACAGAGAAATGCTAATCTCTTTTGGCATGACCGATGTAATAACTAAACCTTTTATTCCAGAGGATTTTTATACTACAATTGCTCAAAATTTCAGCAATTCTTAACCTCTTGTTATTAATTCTTTTACAAGCTTTCGCAAATGAGGCTCAGCGCCTTTGGCCGCTTGCAAAACCTCATCATGCGAAATGGTCAGAATACTTTCTTCATCACCCATATCCGTAATAATCGAAACTCCAAAAGTTTCCAATTCCATATGACGGGCCACAATCACTTCTGGAACCGTAGACATTCCTACACAATCTGCCCCTAAGATTTTGACCATTTTATATTCGGCCAAGGTTTCAAAAGTTGGTCCTTGCAAGCCGAGATAAACACCATCATGTATTTCTATATTAAATTCTTGTGCAATTGCTTTTGCTTTAGCAATCATTTCAGCCGAATAAGGCTGGCTCATATTAACAAATCTTGGTCCAAAACGCTCGTCATTTTTCCCTCTTAACGGATGTTCCGGCATGAAATTGATATGATCTTTAATAATCACGATGGAGCCAACTTTATATTTTGAATTTACACCTCCAGAAGCATTGGAAACAATTAATTTTTCGACACCCAGGTATTTCATTACCCGGACTGGAAAAGTAACTTCTTTCATCGAATATCCTTCATAATAATGAAAACGTCCTTGCATGGCTACCACGTTTTTGGTTCCAATGGTTCCAAAAACCAATGCTCCTTTATGCCCTTGAACTGTCGAAACAGGAAAGTTAGGTATTTCATCGTAAGGTAAAACGTATTTAATGGCAATTTCATCTGTAAATCCGCCCAGACCCGAACCCAAAATCACGCCATACTCCGGACTGAAATTAATTTTCTCTTTAATGTAACTAACTGTTTCTTGTACTTTGTCCCACATAACTTAAAATATTTTTGTTAAAATCATCAGCATCAGAAAGGAACGAACTTTTTATAGGCAAATAATAAAGCTGATCGCTTACTATACTCCCCTTCAATCGAACATAATCTTTTTCGGTTGTTATGATAATTTTGTTATTTGCTTTTTTCTTGATTTCCAGCAATTCGCTTTCGCTAAAATGATGATGATCGGGGTAAGTCAAGCATTCGTCATTTCCTTGTCTTAAATGAGTAAAAAATGATTCGGGTTTTGCAATACCAGCAAGAAGCAGCTTATTCATTGTCTTTACTTCAGAAACCTGCATTATTTTTTTATCCGAATAAATCACTTCATCATACTCAATAAAGGTAAAAAACAAACTTTGACCTGGAGAAAGATGCAGCTCTTTTTTAATACTGTTTTGAGTATCTAAAGATAGATTTGCAGGACATTTTGTAACAATAACAATATCGGCTCTTTGTGCACCACTTCGCCATTCACGCAAGTTCCCTGTAGGCAGCATACAATCACGGCAATACAAATCGTCATAAGCAGTAAGCATAATATAAAAACCAGCTTTTACCTTTCGGTGCTGAAAAGCGTCATCCAATAAAATAATTTCGGGAGGATTTGTACCCGAAAGCAATTGCTCTATACCATTTTTTCTATTGGCATCGACAGCAACCTGTATATTTTCGAATTTTTGATAAAACTGAAATGGCTCGTCACCCAATTGCAAGGCATCCGAATTTTCATCAGCCAAAACAAATCCTTCAGATTGCCTTTTGTAACCTCTGCTCAAGGTTGCCAATTTATATTGATTAGAAAGCAATCTGATTAAATATTCAATTTGCGGTGTTTTGCCTGTACCTCCCACACTTAGATTTCCTACAGCAATAACAGGCAAATCAAAAGAATATGATTTTAAAAAACCCTTATCAAAAAGGAAATTTCGGATACTCGTAATAAAGCCATACAAAATGGAAAAAGGAAACAATATTTTTCGCAATAAATTCATTTTACGAAAGTATAATATTTTATCTTTGAACGGAAATTATTAAAAGCAAACTAATCATAACTTTTAGTATTATTTCAAAAAAGTTTGTGGTCAAAATTTATAAAATACAGATTAATAGATCCCTGAAAAGAGTAAAAAAATGAGTACAATAAAAGAAATCCTTTCTGTTCTTGAAGAAATGGCACCTTTGGCTTATGCCGAAGATTTTGACAATGTAGGATTGATAGTTGGAGACGAAAACACTGTGGCTACAGGCATTCTGGTTTGTCACGATGCGTTAGAAAATGTAATTGACGAAGCCATCGCAAAAAAATGCAATCTGGTTGTCTGTTTTCATCCTATTTTATTTTCTGCAGTAAAAAAAATAACAGGCAAAAATTATGTAGAACGTGCCTTGCTGAAAGCTATAAAAAATGACATTGCCATATATGCTGTTCATACTGCTCTGGACAATCATCCAGAAGGTGTAAACAAAATATTCTGTGACACACTGGGACTTATAAATACCCGAATTTTAATCCCAAAACAAAATAACATCCGAAAATTAGTTACATATACCATTCGAGACAATGCCGAAAAAGTCAGAGAAGCATTGTTTGCAGCAGGAGCCGGAAGCATTGGGAATTATGACAAATGCAGTTTTAACTCCGAAGGTACTTTTACGTATCAAGGCAACGAGAAAAGCGAGCCAACCATTGGTGAGAAAGGTGTACTATCTAGAGGAACTGAAACCAAAATCGAGGTCGTTTATGCCAAACATCTAGAAACGGGAATCATAAAAGCGCTTCGTGAGAACCACATTTACGAAGAAGTTGCTACCGAAATCTATAATATGAAAAACACTTTTAATCATATTGGACTAGGGATGATTGGCGAATTAGAAGAAGAAATGGATGAGAAAGATTTTTTAGCTTTTGCCAAAAACAAAATGCAGGCCAATGGAATTCGTCATTCGGCTTTTACAGGAAAAAAAATAAAGAAAGTAGCCGTTTTGGGAGGATCTGGAAGCTTTGCAATACCAAATGCAATTCAGGCTGGTGCTGATGTTTTTTTGACTGCAGATTTAAAATATCATCAATATTATGAAGCCGAAAACCAGATTTTGCTGGCTGATATTGGACATTTTGAAAGTGAACGATATACAAAAGAGTATATTGTTGATTATCTTAGAAAAAAAATCCTTAATTTTGCAATCATTTTATCGGAAGAAAATACAAATCCAGTTAAGTACTTATAGAATATGACGAATACGAAAGAATTAAGTGTTGAGGACAAGTTAAGAGCAATTTACGATTTACAGTTAATTGACTCTAGAATTGACGAAATCAGAAACGTAAGAGGTGAACTGCCTTTGGAAGTAGAAGATTTAGAAGATGAAGTTGCAGGTTTAAGCACTCGTTCAGAAAAATTGAAAGGTGAACTTGAGGTAATCGAGAACCTTATCAAACAAAAAATCAATGCAATTGACGAGCACAAAGAAGCTGTTAAAAAATACACCAAACAACAGGAAAGTGTTCGTAACAATCGCGAATTCAATTCGTTGACTAAAGAAATTGAATTTCAGGAATTAGAAATTCAATTGGCTGAAAAGCAAATTAAAGAGATGAAAGCTTCTATTGAGCACAAAAAAGAAGTAATAGCTTCTTCCAAAGAAAAATTAGATTCTAAATCATCTCATTTAAAACATAAAAAATCAGAATTGGATGCTATCATGGCCGAAACTCAAAAAGAAGAAACTTTCTTAAGCGAGAAATCAGCAGAATTTGAAGCATTAATCGAAGAACGTTTATTAGTGGCTTACAAAAGAATCAGAAGCAGTGTTCGTAACGGGCTTGCAGTTGTTTCTATCGAAAGAGGAGCTTCTGCAGGATCATTCTTTACAATTCCACCACAAACACAGGTTGAAATTGCCGCCAGAAAGAAAATCTTAATCGATGAACACTCCGGAAGAATTTTAGTCGACAGTGTACTGGCTGAAGAGGAAAGAGAAAAAATGCAACAATTATTTGCTAAGTTCTAAAAAATAACTAAGCCTCGAATTTCGAGGCTTTTTTTATATCATTTATTTTGAATCTACAAAAAAGTATCCGATATATCGCTGTTAAATCTGTTGGTCAATACATCAACCTTCTTCATTTGCTGCACCCAAAAAAAGCATTGCAGCTTTCCTATACTTTTTTCAGCAATCCAAGAATCGGGAAACTTTCTAAGGAAAATCTGCCAGTTGTACTGCAAAATACTCATAAAGAAATATTTGAACACAATGAACACCAATTCCAGACCTATACATGGAAAGGAAATGAGAACAAAATACTTCTGGTTCACGGATGGGAAAGCAATTCGGCACGATGGGAAAAAACTTTGCCCTATTTACAGCAATCCGGTAGTACCATTATTGCCATAGATGCTCCCGCTCATGGACAAAGCAGCGGTAAAGAATTCAATGTTCCGCGCTATGCAGAATTCATCAACAAAGCTGTAAAAAAATTTGAACCCAACATCATCATTGGACACTCCATAGGAGGCTCGGCTTGTCTTTACCATCAATATTTATACCCAGACACAAGTATTAAAAAGATGGTTATACTTGGAGCACCTTCGGATTTGAGAACACTGCTGGATAATTATATTCAAATGTTAAGCCTAAATCCAAAGATGTTTGATCTTTTGGAAAAACATTATTTAAAAAATTTCGACATCGAACTGGATTATTTCTCGGGCGCAGCATTAGCTAAGGAAATAAAAATAGAAGGAATTATTGCCCATGACACCTGTGACCCCGTTGTAGCCTTTGAAGAAGGCAAAAAGATCGCTGCAAATTGGCAAAAAGGCCGTTTTATAACCACTAACAATCTTGGCCATTCCATGCATGACGAGGCTTTATACAAAGAAATATATCAATTTTTATTTGAAAAATAGATTTTGAAACTACTAGATCGCCTGATTTTTGGATTCAGATTAACTCATTAAATTTCTAATATTATTACTTTTTAATAAATCAGCAGATTGCATAACTATCTAAAAGAACAATCTAAAAATCTAAGAATCCAAAAATCCAAGAAGTCTAAAAAAAGACTATTTTTGCAGTATGGAAGAAAATCTTAAACGCCTCAATAAATTCATAGGAGAAACAGGCTATTGCTCTCGTCGCGAAGCCGATAAAATTATCGAAGAAGGCCGAGTGACTATTAATGGAGCCGTACCAGAACTGGGAACCAAAGTTTCACCTGATGACGAAGTGCGTATAGACGGAAAACTAATCCGTGACAAAAATGAAAAACCAGTTTACCTAGCATTTCATAAACCAGTTGGAATTGAATGCACCACCAATCTGGAAGTTCGCGACAATATTGTAGATTATATTAATTACCCAAAGCGTATTTTCCCAATTGGCCGTTTGGATAAAGCCAGCGAGGGATTAATTTTCATGACAAATGATGGTGATATTGTAAACAAAATACTGCGAGCCAGAAACAATCACGAAAAAGAATATACCGTAAGAGTAAACAAACCCATAACTGACCGTTTTATCGAACGAATGGGAAATGGCGTACCCATTTTGGACACCGTTACCCGCAAATGCAAAGTAGAACAAATCAGCAAGTATATTTTTAAAATTATCTTGACACAGGGACTTAATCGGCAAATCCGCAGAATGTGCGAATATTTAGGCTACGAAGTAACCGCTTTGAAACGTATTCGGATTATAAATATTTCATTAGATGTTCCTGTGGGCCGTTACAGAGATTTGACGGACTCCGAGATTAAAGAATTAAATCAATTAATAGAACCGTCCAGCAAAACAGAAGAAGCGAGTTTGCCAAAACCTGAACCTCAGTTTCAGAAAAGAAGAACCGAATTCATCAAAAGAGATGATCCCAGATTTAAAAAAAGAGGTGATTATTAATCTTAAAACTATTTCAATATAAAACTGCTTTCATCAACCAGCTCTTCACCATCATAAATATTTACATAATACGTTCCTTTTGCAAAATTTTTACCCATAAGATTTTCAGAAACACGGATCATTTTATTTTCATATTTTACATTAGAAGCCATGCTATAGATTAAATTTTTATACTGATGGGTTCTCATATTATCATCACCAAGAATGGTATTTTCGCTATTCATTACTTGAATGTAATACGTTTTATCGACAGGCTTGGCTATTTCATTTTTAGCAATTACAAAACTAATATTAATTCCTTCTACCTTGCTTGCTTTGTCTGTTACAATTAAATCTCCGGAACTTTTCAGCCTGTAGGTAACAACAGAAGTACTGGTAACTTCCAGCTTAGAAAATTTTTCGACAGTATTTACCAATTCCCGTTTTAAGCCCTCATTCTTTTTTTGAGATTCATTCAAAACTGTTTCAGTAATATCTCTTTGCTCTTTAATGTTAGCATTTTGTCTCTTTATAGAAACATTCTGCTCTTTAAGTTCCGCATTCTCAATTGTCATCATAGCTAATTTTTCCTGCAATGACTTCACTTGTTCTTTATATTTAATCAACGGAATCTGGTTGTTTTGGGACGCAACTAAATCACTCATTAATTGGATTACTTTATCCCTTTCCTGAATTAACTCAAAGGACATTGTCTTATTCTCCAGTATAATCTCATCATAAGTCTTTCTTAAATTTTTAAGATCTTGTAAAATCATGTTTTTTTCACGCTCATTTTCCGCTAAAACTGGATTAATCAGCTTGGATTTTAAAACTGGTTTTGGCAAAGATTCGTTTTCCATACCAATAGAGTAATATAGAACAGCAGAAGATAGAAGCGCCACTGCACAAAATGAGATGAGAATAGCTCTTATAACGGGGGATTTCGCTTTATTTTTCAAATTAATAGGATTTTGTGGTATTTGCAATAAACTTTCTTATCGTAAAGATAAATACTTTAACAATGCTTTTATAATAAAAATGTCGCAAAACCGATATTTTATGTCATAAAAACGTTAAAAAGCAAAAATAACATGATGATAATACAATAAAAACATTAAATTATAAGAAAATTTAACGAAATTAGCATTCATTACTCTTTACACGTATTTTGCAGTATTTTTAATAGAAAAAGTTAATTTCACATCCTATTTATTCATTATTTAATAGAGAGTAATACAGAACTGTTTTCTGATTTTACGTATTGAATTTACACCAAACTTTACAGCATAAAAAAACCTCAAACATAAGTCTGAGGTCATATACATTCTAATTTTTTAAAAAAATTATTTTCTGCTTCTAATTTCTCTTGCCAATAACGTGTTTTTCAAAAGCATTGCAATTGTCATAGGTCCTACACCTCCAGGGACTGGTGTAATAAAAGACGATTTTTTGCTTACACCGTCAAAGTCTACATCGCCAGTAATTTTATATCCTTTTGGGTTTGAAGCGTCATCAACGCGTGTAATTCCTACATCGATTACTACCACACCCTCTTTTACCATATCAGCTTTCAGAAATTCTGGAACTCCTAGTGCTGTTATAATAATATCTGCATTTTTAGTATATTCTTCAAGATTTTTAGTACGGCTATGCGTTAAGGTCACGGTTGAATCTCCAGGATCCCCCTTACGGCTCATTAAGATACTCATTGGCCTGCCCACGATATGGCTGCGCCCGATAACTACTGTATGCTTTCCAGCAGTTTCTACTTTATATCTTTCTAATAATTCCATTATTCCAAACGGGGTTGCCGGCAAAAATGTTTCCATATCCAAAGCCATTTTTCCAAAATTGGCAGGATGAAACCCATCAACATCTTTATCTGGATCAATAGCCATCAATATTTTTTGTTCGTCAATATGTTTGGGCAAAGGCAATTGAACTATGTAGCCATCTAAATTATCATCTTCGTTTAACTCTTTAATTTTAGCCAATAATTCTGATTCGGTAATCGTTTCCGGCAACGCAACTAAAGTGGAATCAAAACCAATTTGCTGGCAAGATTTAACTTTGCTTCCTACATATGTCAAACTAGCTCCGTTGTTACCAACAATAACCGCAGCTAAATGAGGCACTTTTTGCCCATCTGCTTTCATTTTCTGTACTACAGCAGCAATCTCGCTTTTAATATCTTCTGATGTTTTTTTTCCGTCTAGTATTTGCATAAAAACTGTTTGTTGTTTCTGGTTTATTGTTTGTTATTCTTAACTGAAATCTGCTTTCTGAATTCTGTCAGCTGACTAACGCATTCCAGGCATGCCTCCAGGCATACCGCCTTTCATTCCGCCCATCATTTTCATCAGGTTTTTTCCTCCTGGTCCCTGCATCATCTTCATCATCTTGCTCATCTGCTCAAACTGTTTCATCAATTGATTCACCTGCTCCACTTTCGTTCCAGAACCTTTGGCAATCCTTGCTTTTCTTTTTACATCGATTATAGCTGGCTTGCTTCTTTCAATTGGAGTCATTGAATGAATAATTGCTTCGATATGTTTAAAAGCATCGTCTTCGATTTCGATATCTTTCATGGCTTTCGAAGCACCTGGAATCATTCCAACCAGATCTTTCATATTACCCATTTTCTTAACCTGCTGAATCTGTGAAAGGAAATCATCAAAACCAAATTCATTTTTAGCGATTTTCTTTTGGATTTTTCTAGCTTCCTCTTCGTTATATTGTTCTTGTGCTCTTTCTACCAAAGACACAACGTCACCCATACCAAGGATACGCTCGGCCATACGATTTGGATAAAATACGTCAATCGCATCCATTTTTTCGCCTGTTCCAACAAACTTAATCGGTTTATTAACTACAGATTTAATAGAAATCGCAGCTCCCCCACGGGTGTCACCATCTAATTTGGTTAAGATAACCCCGTCAAAATTCAAGATATCGTTGAATGCTTTTGCAGTATTTACGGCGTCCTGACCTGTCATAGAATCCACAACAAACAAGGTTTCCTGTGGCTGGATTGCTTTGTGAACTTTCTCAATTTCATCCATCATTTCCTTATCGACAGCCAAACGGCCAGCAGTATCGACAATTACAACATTGAATCCGTTTGCTTTAGCATGCTTGATAGCATTTTGTGCAATTTCAACAGGATTTTTATTCTCTGGCTCAGAGTAAACCTCAACCCCTATCGAATCTCCAACAACATACAGCTGCTGAATTGCCGCTGGACGATAGATATCGCAGGCAACCAAAAGCGGTTTTTTATTTTTTTTTGTTTGAAGAAAATTAGCCAATTTCCCAGAGAAAGTAGTTTTTCCAGATCCCTGTAACCCCGACATTAATATAATCGATGGATTTCCCTGAAGATTAACACCCGCAACATCACCGCCCATCAATTCAGTAAGCTCATCTTTGACCAGCTTTACCAATAATTGTCCAGGCTGTAATGTCGTTAATACATCCTGACCAATTGCTTTTTCTTTTACTTTGGTTGTAAAATCTTTGGCAATTTTAAAGTTAACATCGGCATCAAGTAAAGCACGGCGAACTTCTTTCAAAGTTTCTGCTACGTTTACCTCGGTGATTTTCCCGTGTCCTTTTAATATATGAAAGGCTTTGTCTAGTTTATCGCTTAAATTATCGAACATAATTGTGTTTCTCTTAAATTAAGGCGCAAATTTAATGATTTGATATTGAAGTTTAAATAGTATTAGAAAATAAAAAATCAATTGTTTTGAAAATTAAAGCAAAAAAGACCATCTCCTTATTATTTTGAAATAAAGTTTGTCGTTTTTAAAAACATCTCCACAATTTTCAACAGGAATTTCACAAACCAGCAGAAAACTGCCAAAATGAACCCTAAAGAAATTGTATTTCAGCTAAAAAGATAAATTTTTATACCTTATATTTTACTCAAATTCATTAAAATCCAAACCATAAATATCCATTTTAAGTTTTTTTATCCTGCTTCTTTCTGAAATCTGCAAATGGACAATTTTGTCGGATTTTTTACATTATACGCATGAATTTTATTCAAACGTTTTCGTTTAATTAACTCTTTATAAAAAGAGCAGTTTTAAAATAATCACTTTTGTTAAAATATTAAATATAATTCAATTTAAAAAGACAAAAAACGTTGTAGTCTTGAATATTTATAAAAAAAATTATTCTTTTTTTACAAATTTGATAACAAAATATTTTGCCGATTGAAAAATAGTCAGTACTTTTATCCTAACAAAAAAGGTTAAAAAACACAAAAATATAACATAAAATAAAAAAAATCATGAGAACAATTATCACCTTCGCTTTATGTGTAAGTTTATTTACAACATCTTATTCACAAGACAAAAAAGTAAATAAAGAAACAAAAATTGAAGAGCTGCCTGAAGTAGTAGTATCATCAAAAAATGATTTTACACAATACATCCCAGACAATAATCCTGACATAGTTGTCAGAAATACTCAAAACGAATTCCTTTCTTACAAAGTTGATGAAGAGTACAAGGATTTTGACACTTATTTGGTGACATTACAAAATTCAAAAGGTTCCTTAGTAGCAACTTACAATGAAAAAGGAATGCTGATGTCAGTTGAAGAAAAATATGTAAATGTAGAATTACCTAGAGAACTTATGAAAACGGTTTATCTTGCCTACCCTGAGTGGACAGTTACTCAAAGCAAGTTTGTATATACACAAGAAAAAGGACAAATATTGAAAAAAGCATATCTTTTGAAACTTAGAAAAAATAACAAAACTCAAAACATATTAGCAAGCTCTATAGGTGAACTTATTAAAATAGACAAATCAGAAGAATTAGCAGTGAATTAATATTGCTGTTATTAAACCAAAAACTAACTAAACTTTGCCTAAACCAAAGGAGAGACTGTCAATTTAGATGGTCTCTCCTTATTTTTTTACAGACAAGATTCTGAATAAATCTAAAATCTTTTCCATAAAAACTGACTTATGTTTTGAGCATAACAAAAAAAGGCTGTCTTTTTAAAACAGCCCCTCTTCTTCAAAAAAAACTAACTAACTCCTGCTGCTATTTAAAATAAAGCAGTATAAATTAAAATGTAGTTGTGCTATTCGCCTGATAGGCAAACTTAAACGTAAAATATCTTGATATCGAATTTGCATCTGGAATAGCAGGAGCATCTTTATAATAGCTCAAAATTTCGAATTTTGCATATTTCCCATCATGTGTTTTCACTACAAAAACTTTTCCAGCTTTTGCTGTAATTATATGAGTTAAACCATTGTAATCATACCAGGCATTATCCCCTGAAGTTGGAAATGCATATCTCTCTGCTCCGTCTTGTACAAATGTATTTGCCGCAGGAAATGCTGTTACACTGGCAAATGTTCCTGAAACAATACTCACAGCACCATTTCCTTTTCTATCCGGCTCACCTCCTGTTATACCAATTTTAGCTCCTCCATTTACAATAATGGCTGTTCCGCGAAAAGCAATATCCCAATTATCATTTGTTACGACTTTATTTTCTGAGAAACTGAATTTTGTAAACTCTCCTCCAACAGGCTGTCCCTGTCCGCCAGTTTGCGGTGCTGAAAGATTTGAAACTGTTTGCGTGACTACTGCGGGAATTATTTCCTCCTTTTTATCATCATCATTATTGCAAGATGTAATAAAAAGAACTAATGCTAAAATCGAAAGTTTTAAAAAATTTGTTTTCATTGTAAAGTGTTTAAAATAAAGGTTAATTAAAAATTGTATTGAATTCGTGCAAAAAGCTGTCTTCCGGAAAGGTTTGGAATTTGACTTGGATCGGTATAATTAAGTAAATTATTGGCTCCAGCCTGAAATAGTATTTTGTCTGTTATGTATTTTGAAACCGATAGATTGGCTGTAAAATAACCATCTACAAAAGTGTCGTATTTGTCCAGAATCTGATTTCCATTAGTGTCATACAAACCGTATTTGCTTCGGTAAAAAACACGCAGATTGACATCTGTTTTTATTTTCGGAATCGTGTATGCCATTTTAACATTGGCCGTATGTTTCGAACGATTGTACAAACCGAAATAATCCGGTTTATTAATTTTAACAGTCTGTAATTCGGAGTTTCTGATGTATTGATAACTTTCAAAATTATCGACAACCGATTTGTCTTTCGTAGTCAAATATTGATAACCGATTGATGCAGAAAATTCATTAGTAAAATTATAAGCCGAATTAAATTCTAATCCATAAGTAAAGACTTCGCTGACATTAAAGTAGCTAAAAACGTTCTGGCTATTGTTTTTTTGAGCCACTGCTCTCGTATCAATCAAATTATTTATCGAATTGTAAAATGCGTTTGCATCAACTTTCAATTTATTTCTTTTGTAAAAAGTTCCAAAGTTGATATTCACAGCGCTTTCTGCTTCTAACGGAGTATTAAAACTGATTCCTTCTGCTCTTTTCAAGATCTGGCCTTCCGCTTCTAATTGATCCAAACGATCTTCGGCAACATTATAACCCAAAACAGTATAACCAACCGACGGATTAGAGAAATCAAAATACAGCTGGCGGAAATCAGGCGCTTTATAACCGTAACCAACAGATCCTTTTAGAGAAAAATCAGTATTGATTTTATAATTTATGGCCAATTTTGGGCTTAACTGCGAGGCATATTCACTGTGATTATCATATCGAAATCCCGCGAGTATATTCCATTTCTCACTTGGATTCCAATCGTACTGCACAAAAATATACTCGGAAGTAAATGCTGCATTTTCACTAAAATAGGTTCTGTCCAGAGTTTCATAATTAAGTCCTATTCCTGCAGTAAGCTTGTCATTATTTATTGCCAAAGTCGTCCTGGCTTCTGGACGAAAGAGCCATTGATTATAGTAGGTTTTATCATAAAAAACATCCTTTTCATCTTTCAAAAACGAATCATTTTTATAATTAGTCGCATATAATTCATATTCCGAATAGATTTTTGAACTCCATTTATGTTCCAATTTTACTTGAGAATTCCATTCATTTTCAGTGGCATCACCTTTATAATTTTCATCATCAATTATGGCAACATTATCCATCTTCTGATTATACAAACGATTGCTGACAATCAGTTTTAGATTTTCTGAAAAATCATAATATAATTTGGGCTGAATGGTGTAATTGTAAAATTTTTCCAGATTTTTCAAAGGAGTGCTTTTATCCAAATCATATCCATCAGAGGAATAATAATTGGTAAATAAATTAGCCGAAAACTTCTTCTTTTTCCAAAGAAGATTAGCATTAGCATCATTGGTATTAAAAGAGGCATATCGATAAGAAAGACTGCCCGAAAACATATCTTTTTTCGGTTTTTTTGTAATGACATTAATCACACCGCCCATGGCTTCGGAGCCATACAAAGCAGATGAAGCACCTTTTACTATCTCGATTCTTTCAATATTCCCAACAGAAACCCTCGATAAATCCAAAACTCCTGCACTTCTTCCTACCAAAGGCACTCCATCAATTAAAACCATAGTGTAAGCCGAATCTAAACCCTGCATCTGAATTCCTTCAAAACCACTTTCGTCAGGAATCAGGATAATTCCAGTCTGCTCATATAAAATTTCGTTTAATCGTGTTACACCCGTTTTTGCAATTTCTTCCGACGTGATTATTGTCATCGGTAATGGCAATGACGAAAGAATTCTCTCTGTTCTTGTTCCTGTAACCACCATGACCTCCAACAATTCGTTAGTTTGAATACTATCTTTTTTCATTTGTTGAGCAAAAGAAATCTGACAAAAAAGAACAGCAGAAAAAAAGGTAATTTTATATTTCATTATTTTTATTCAGTCTTAATAAGCAATGCAAATATATAGTTATTTTTATTTATTCTAAATAAATTTAAATATATTTGTCAAAATTTTTAAATACTAAAATCTAATTATGAAGACAAAAAGAACCTATCTATCAGTAATTATGCTGATTGCAGCCTTCATCAGCTTTGGGCAAGATTCAAAAAAAGAAGACATTCAGGCTATCAAATCGATGTGTGGCTGTTATGAAGTGAAATTCAACTTTACCGAAACTTTTAAATATCCAAAAGATTCGGCGAGCTACAAACCATCGGAAACCAAACATGAATCAGCTCTCGAATGGGTAGAATTACTGGAAGACAAACCTAACAAAATCTCGATGCAGCATTTATTAATTGTCGGGAAAGGAGAGAACGATATTGTAAAACACTGGAGACAGGATTGGCTCTACGAAAACACCGATTTGTACTCTTTTTACAAGGACAATACCTGGAAATTCAACAGACTGACAGCCAAAAACGTAAAAGGGCAATGGTCTCAAAAAGTATATCAGGTAGATGACAGTCCAAGATACGAAGGTTCTTCGAGCTGGGTACATATAGACGGGAAAAACTATTGGCTGAACACTGCCGATGCTCCGCTCCCAAGAAGAGAACACACTAAACGCAACGATTATAACGTTCTAAAAAGAAGAAACATTCACGAAATCACCGCTACTGGCTGGAATCATGAGCAGGATAATCAAAAACTGATAAGAGACGAAAACGGAAATGATTATTTATTGGCCGAAGAAAAAGGATTTGATGTTTATACAAAAGTGGAGGACAGCAAATGTTTATTGGCCCAAAACTGGTGGAAGAACAACAAAGAGCTTTGGGCAAAAGTGAGAAGCAAATGGGAGAAAGTTTATGGCAGTAATAAAAAACTAGCCTTGCAGAACAAAGTAAACAAAAAATCGCTATTCTCTCTTTTATTCGACTTAAAACCAACAGCTGCCCAGGCCGAAGTTGACGCTATCATTGATTCTTTTGTAATCAAATAATAAAAATTTACGATTATGTGCAATCTAAAAGTATTAAACAGAACCTCGAATGGCATTTTATTACATTGCCAGCATAGAGATATGTATCAATTACTGTTTAACAATCTGACTTTTGATTTGAATAGTATAGAAATGACTAGCTTTTCTAATTACTTGGAACAGATAGATATTGACTATTGGGAAACCGAATATAAACATTCCATTTATGAAAAGAAGATTCCGATCCCAACATTGCAATCCAATTTCATCATTTTGTTAAATAGAAAAGAACTCGAGGAATTACGTTTTTTGGTAGATTGTATCAGCGAAGACAGAATTCTAAAACCTATGGAAATCAGTTATAAGATAATTTCAAATTGACATAGATTGCAGCACATAAAATCAATCCGTCCCGTTTTTATTAAACAGGACGGATTTTTTGTTTTTAGCTGCATCTGGTGAAATTTAATTTGTCTTGAAAAGCTGCATTTAAGGAATTCCAAATTACTGCAGAACCGGCATAAAAAAACATATTTTGATACGATACATTCTGTACAATTTGTGACTGTTTTTTTCATGTTTTCTGACTGATAATAAGTCCGACTTTACGCTTTTAACATTAATTCCCATCAAACGTTTTCGTATGTTTTACAGTTTACCGCAAGATGCTTTTTAAAACAACGCGTTAATGTTAAAAAACAAATAATTATTCAATTTATAATTAAAATAAATACATTCAATTATTATATCAATAAAAAAACAAATATTTTTTTATTGATATAATAAAAAAAATAGTTTGTAATTTCAAAAATAAATGTATCTTTATAATATAAAATAGAACCTTAAAAAATATAAAAAACAATATAAAAAATACAAGATCATGAGAACAATCATCACCTTCTCCCTTTGCTTAAGCTTCTTTTCTGCAGTGTATTCACAAGACCAAAAAACAGCAGATAAAAACGAAGAAACTATAAATATGAAAGTATTACCAGAAGTATTAGTTTCACACACTAAAAATGTTTCAAAATACATTCCTGATAATAATCCTGATGCAGTTATCAGAAACACTCAAAACGAATTTATTTCCTATAAAATTGATAATAATGAGTACCAAAATTTCGACGAATATTTAGTGACTTTAGAAAACGAAAAAGGTTTCTTAGCAGCAACTTACAATCAAAACGGAGTGTTAGTAAGGGTTAACGAAAAATATACAAATGCAGAATTGCCAAGAGAAATAATGCGTTTTGTTTTTATGTGGTATCCAGACTGGACAATTACAAAAAGCAAGTTTGAATATTCTCAACAAAAAGGAGCAATATTGAAAAAAACATACCATTTGAAACTTAAAAAAGATAATCAAACTAAAAATATCCAAATTAGCCCAACAGGCAAAATTGTTGAAACAAACAATGAATTGGCAATGAATTAAAAATTGAAATGATTCCAATAATTCTCATATAAACTAAAATCCCATACTTATCAAATAAAAAAGAGGCAGTCTACAAATATAGACTGCCTCTTTTATTTTATTATTTTTAAAAAAATTACATTCTCTCTGGAACATTTATCCCTAATAAACTAAAAGAATCAGCAATAACATCGGCAACTTTTTTAGACAGCTGCACTCTGAATGTTTTTTTAGCTGAATCAGTTTCCCCAAGTATGGAAACAGCCTGGTAAAATGAATTGTACTCACGTACCAAGTCATAAGTATAATTGGCAATCAAGGCTGGGCTGTGGTTGTTGGCCGCATTCTGAATCACTTCTGGGAATAATTCGAGCTGTTTTATCAGCTCTTTTTCCTTTTCGTGAACCTCAGCAACGCCTGACGCAGCATTCAAATCAAAATCGGCTTTTCTTAAAATGGACTGAATTCTGGCATAAGTATATTGAATGAAAGGCCCTGTATTTCCAGCAAAATCAACCGATTCTTCTGGATTAAACAGAATTCTTTTCTTTGGATCCACTTTCAGAATATAATATTTAAGCGCTCCAAGACCAATTGTATTGAATAATTTTGCTTTTTCATCTGCAGAATAACCGTCCAGTTTTCCTAAATCTTCAGAAATTTTTTGAGCTGTGCTGGTCATTTCATTCATCAAATCATCGGCATCCACAACGGTTCCTTCTCTCGATTTCATTTTCCCTGAAGGCAGATCCACCATTCCGTATGATAAATGGAAAAGATTCGAAGCCCAGTCAAAACCTAATTTTTTAAGAATCAAGAACAATACTTTGAAGTGATAATCCTGCTCATTCCCTACTGTGTAAACCATTCCGCCAACGTCTGGCATATCTTTTACACGCTGGATTGCAGTTCCAATATCCTGAGTCATATAAACGGCAGTTCCGTCTGAACGCAATACAATTTTACGATCCAATCCTTCGTCAGTCAAATCAATCCAAACCGAACCGTCAGGGTCTTTTTCAAAAATCCCTTTATCTAACCCTACCTGAACGACATCTTTGCCTAACAAATAAGTATTGCTTTCGTAATAATAACTGTCAAAATCAACCCCTAGGTTTTTATAGGTTGTTCCAAAGCCGTCATAAACCCATTGGTTCATCTTTTTCCAAAGCTCGATAACTTCTGGTTTTCCAGCTTCCCAATCCAAAAGCATCTGCTGTGCTTCCAGAATGATTGGTGCCTGTTTTTTGGCTTCGTCTTCAGTTTTTCCTTCTGAAATTAATTGATTAATTTCTTCTTTGTATGCTTTATCAAAAGCTACATAATAATTACCAACCAATTTATCGCCTTTCAAACCTGTAGATTCAGGAGTTTCTCCGTTACCAAATTTTTGCCAGGCCAGCATTGACTTGCAGATATGAATTCCTCTGTCGTTGATGATCTGTGTTTTATATACTTTTTTGCCCGAAGCTTTAATAATTTCAGCAACCGAATATCCTAAAAGGTTATTACGAACGTGTCCTAAGTGTAACGGTTTATTGGTGTTTGGCGAAGAATATTCAACCATCACCGCTTTATCATCTGCCGAAGGCGTTACAAATCCGAATTTATCAGTACTTCTGATTCCATTGAAGAAATTCAGATAATAGCTGTCAGCAATCACAATATTCAAAAATCCTGAAACTACATTAAAACGGGCTACTTCTGAAACATTTTCTACTAAATAGTTTCCAATTTTGTTTCCTAATTCTACAGGATTACTTTTTACCACTTTCAATAATGGAAAAATCACCATAGTAATATCGCCTTCAAACTCTTTGCGGGTAGCTTGAAACTCAATTTTATCAATGGTTACGTCAAACAAAGTCTGAATTGCTTTTTCTATCGATGGGGTAAGAATATTGGATAATGACATCTTTTGATTATTTTTTTAAGTGTGCAAATATAAGGCTTATTCGCCAAATAGCGAAAGTGAATAACTACATTCTGTTTGAGACTGCCTTTTTAAAAACGTTACCGTAAAATAGTATCCAATAACAGGTGAAAAAAGTCTAAAACAATTCAAAAACATGCTATTTCAAGAAAAAAAAATCAGATGCCAAACCTTTAATAATCAAAGTTTATCAATACGATTCGAAACAAAGATTTATTTTTTTTCAAAAATAGTGTTACAAAACAAAGACAAAACAGTCTTATTTGCAATCATCAATCAAAATCATTAATCAAAAAACAAATCATGAAAATTAAACTATTAATGTTTTTCCTATTGAGTTTTGTGGGAATTACAAAGGCAGAAAACCCGGGAGTCCTTTCGGGCAAAGTGACAAATAAAGCGACCAGACAGCCGGTTCAATACGCTTCGATAGTAATAAAAGATGCCGAAAAAGTAATTACCGGAATTGTAGCTGACGAAAACGGCTCATTTTTAATAAAAAACTTAGAACTGAAAAAATTTACTCTGGAAGTAGAATTCATCGGATATAAAAAATATTCCACTACATTCGAATTAAGTTCGGCAAGAAAAAATTCTTCAATCGAAATTCTTCTGGAAGAGGAAGCCACAGAACTTCAGTCAGTTGACATTGTTAAAGAACATTCGCTAATCGAACAGAAGACAGACCGAAAAGTAATCAACGTAGGCAAAGATTTATTGAGCGCAGGAGCAACAGCTTCGGAAATCCTGAACAACATTCCCTCTGTAAGCGTTGATCCACAGACCAATGCGGTGAGCCTTAGAGGAAATTCAAATGTAAGGGTATTTGTGGACGGAAAACCAACTACAGTTAGTGCTTCCCAGCTTTTACAGCAGATTCCATCAACTTCCATCAAACAGATTGAATTAATTACCAATCCATCAGCCAAGTACAATCCAGAAGGAATGAGCGGTATTATCAATATTGTTTTGAACAAAAATGCTAAAATTGGTTTTAACGGAAGCGCAAACACAGGAGTTACTATTGGAGAAACCCCAAAATCAAATTCTTCTGTTGACATGAATTACCGCAATGGAAAAGTGAATATGTATGGTAATTATGGCTTAACTAACGGAAAGCATCACAATCACGGACAAATAGAAACATTTGATGACAAAGGAATTCAAGAGAATATTCAAAAGTTTGATTTCACTGATGACAACACTTCGCATTTAGCCAAAGTGGGACTTGATTTTTATTTAAATGATTCCAATACTATTTCTGTCTATACTACACAAAATATCAATAATGAAAAAGGGCATTCAGAAGTCATTGTAGATTTTCCAAATCTTTCGGCTCCTAACGAGATTGACCTTTCAAAACGCATCAATCAATTATTTGACAGCAAAAACAGCAACTATACGCAAACCTATAATCTTGATTACAAGAAAAATTTCAAAAAAGAAGGGCATACGCTTGAATTTGAAGGGAATTACAGCAATAATGATAATGAAGAAAACAGTTCATTTACAAATCCTTCAGCATTAAACGATATAACTAATAAAGGCGAAAATATCTTACTGAATCTGGATTATGTAAATCCTTTGACCGAAACTGTCAAACTGGAAGCCGGGCTGGAAACCCGTATTGAAAACACTAAAAATAATTTTCTGAAAGACGGCGCCTATAATTCCAATTTTAATTACGACAGAAAAATTTATTCAGCCTATACCACCATTGCCAAACAATGGAAAAAATGGAATGCTCAGGTGGGTGCCCGTTTTGAAAAATACACCGCCGATGCATTATTCAAAAAAGTAAACGAAGCTGATGGAACTTTTGATGATGATTTATTCACTGTATATCCATCTGGTTTTGTAACCTATACACCAAACGACAATGACTCTTTCAATTTCAGTGTTTCCAAGCGTGTAGACAGACCTAGTATAGATCAGGTAAATCCAATCCGCCAATGGAGCACGCCTTTGATAGATTCCGAAGGAAACCCTAATCTGTCCCCACAATTTACGAATTCAGTAGAGCTGAATTATACCCGAAAAACCAAAATAGGTTCTATTACTTCAGGCGTTTTTTACCGTCAGATTAATGACGAAATTTCAAGAACGGTTTTTGAAAATCCAAACAATGCCGAAAGACAGATTTTGTCGTATGCCAATATAGGCGACAACAACGCTTACGGAGTGGAACTTTCTGGAAATCTGGATTTCACAAAATGGTACACTGCCAATATCAGCTTTGACATGTATAACAAAAAAACCAAAGGATACGTAGAAACTGATTATATAGAAGTAGATGTTACGACCTTCAATTCCCGTATCAGCAACACTTTTAAAGCTAATAAAAATTTACGTTTTCAATTAACGGGTATGTACCGAGGAGAAGATTTAAGCTTGCAATTCCTGAGAAAACCAATGTGGAGAGTTGATGCAGGTTCTAGCCTTACCGTACTGAAAGGCAGCGGAACGATAACTGCGAGAGTAAGCGATTTATTCGACAGCATGCATTTTGCATTTGATGCCACAAAACCAAAAGTACAAACAGGCGAATTTCACTGGGAAAGCCAAACGGCTTATTTAGGGTTCAATTACCGTTTTGGAGCAGGAAAAAACAAAGCGATTCAAAGAAAAGAAAGAGATAAAAACGAAACCCAGGGAAGTGGCGGTTTCTAAAAAATTAGTTTTAATATTAGAATTGGTTACAAAAGAAGAAACCCCAGAGAATGCCAACTCTGGGGTTTCTTATGTTTAGTCATTAGTCGTTCAAATAGTCAAATTTTTTAAACATATAAGTCATCAAAGCTAAAAAAAAAGCTAGTTCATCTACTTAACATAAAGAGAATATAAGCGGAAAAACCCTCGCTGTAAGATAAAATTACATTATGTGAACTAATGATTTTACTTGATCTTACTCTCAAATTAAACTTATATGGCTTATATGTTTAATAATGTTTTTAGATGCTGTTGTTTTAGAATTAAATAACCTATAACAAAAAAACTACCATTTTATAATCGCACTAGCCCAGGTAAACCCGCTTCCGAAAGCGGCCAGAACCACAGTATCTCCTGATTTTATTTTTCCTTTCTCCCAAGCTTCAGTCAAAGCAATTGGAATAGATGCAGCGGTTGTGTTTCCGTATTTCTGAATATTATTATATACCTGATCGTCTGAAAGCTTGAATTTATTCTGAATAAATTGAGAAATCCTCAAATTGGCCTGATGCGGAATAAGCATATCAATATCCGCAACCTGCAGATTATTTGCTTCTAAACCTTCATTGATCACTTCGGCAAAACGAACTACAGCGTTTTTAAACACGAATTGACCATTCATATAAGGGAAATAACTTTCGTCATTTGGGTCGTTATCTGCAATAATATCAGTAACCCAGCGCGCTCCCATTCCTGGAGCCTGAAGAGCTAATTCTTCGGCATGCTGTCCTTCGGCATGCAAGTGAGTAGATAGAATTCCTTTAGATAGATCCTCTTCTCTGCTCAAAACCGCAGCTCCTGCCCCATCTCCAAATATAACCGAAACCCCTCTTCCTCTTGTCGTCATATCCAATCCTGTAGAATGTACCTCTGAGCCAATAACCAGGATATTTTTGTACATTCCAGTTTTAATATACTGATCAGCGATTGAAATGGCGTATACAAAACCGGAACATTGATTTCTTACATCTAACGCACCAACGGTTCTCAAACCTAAATCACGCTGTACCAAAACACCCGGACCAGGAAAATAGTAATCGGGACTAAGTGTAGCAAATATGACAAAATCTATATCCTCATTGGCAACACCTGATCGCTCGATTGCAATTTTGGCAGCCTTAACTCCCATTGAAGTAGTGGTATCTTCGCCTCTAATGATATGTCTTCTTTCCTGGATTCCTGTTCTTTCCTGAATCCATTCATCATTGGTATCAATGATTTTAGACAAATCGTCATTGGTAACTACATTATCCGGGACATAATACCCCAATCCCGTTATTTTTGAATGGTACATAGTTTATCGTTTTTATTAAAATCAAGACATCTGATTCGAACATCTTCTAAAAAATCAGAATACAATATCGTATTTTTTTAGATATTATCAGTTTTATTCAGCGTTTATTTTTTGTTTACGCTGTCTTATTGTCTTTTTTTAAATGATTTTTAAGATCACCTCCTGATTGAATACCAAAGCAGTTTCATGCTCAAAGAAAATAACCCTTCTGTCGAAAACAGCTTTTATTAAAAAACGGCTTCCTTTAAAAAAAGATTCTTTTACCACCACTTTTATAGAACCGTTCGGATCCACTTTTAACTGATGCGGGTATAACAAAATTATTTCATCTTCTCCATCAATCGGCATTAGCTGGGATAACTTCAGCTCATTCACTTCACCAAAAAGTGAAGCTACATATTTATTCAAAGGATATTTATAAACATCGGCAGATGGACCTTTTTCCATAATTCTCCCCTGATACAAAACAATGGTTTCGTCAGAGAAAGACAGCGCATCAACACTATCGTGGGTTGCAATAAAGCAGGTGATTTCTTTTTTCTTTAAATAAGCAAAAAGATTTCTTCGAAGTGCATTTTTTCTAAAATTATCAATATGGCTGAAAGGTTCATCCAGTAGCAATACCTCTGGTTCCAATGCCAAAACTCTTGCCAGCGCCACACGCTGCTGCTGTCCGCCACTCAATAATTTAGCCTTTACATTGGCAAACTCTGTCATTTCGACCATTTCCAGCAGTTCCTGAATACGCAGTTTTTTTAATGGCAAAAAACCATTAGACAAAAACTTGCCTACGTTTTCTGCAACGGTTTCATAAGGCATCAAATCAAAATCCTGTGCCAAGTACTTCATAAAAGGCATCCCTGGGATCAAATTATATTTTGGCCCCCGGATCTCGGTATCATTATATAAAATACGCCCCTCATTTAAGTCGTACATTCCATAAATCAGTTTTAAAAGCGTACTCTTTCCACAGCCGCTTTCACCAAGAATTGAAATATTCTGTCCTTTGGCAACGGTGAAATCTACATTCTGAATAATGATTTTTTCGGTATAGCCGAATGAAATATTTTGAACTTGAAGCATTCTATATTATTAAAAATTTAGGATAACAAAGATAGTTTCTTTAGCAAAAAAAATAGACACATAATTAATTTATATCCAAAAAAAAACTGCTTTATGATAAAGCAGTTTTTATAGTAATGGGAAAATTAATCCCTATTGTTTCTTTTTAGCATCTTCGATCATTTTTGCATTTGCAGTAATTGCAAACTCTACACGGCGGTTTTGGCTTTGTCCCTCTTTAGTGTCATTTGATGCAATTGGGTCTGCAATTCCGTAACCTGATGTTTTAAAACGGCTGGCTGCTAAACCTTTTGATACCAGATAAGTTTTTACCGATTCGGCTCTTTTTTGCGAAAGTGTAAGATTATATTCCGGCTTGCCTGTATTATCTGTATAACCAAATATATCAATATTGGTATCGGCATACGAATTAAATACTGGCACTAATTTATCCAGATTAGCTTTTGCCTGAGCGGTCAAAGTAGATTTATTTACATCAAAACGAACTGCATTTTCGTTTAATGTTAAATGAATTCCTTCACCTACTCTTTCTACATCAGCCCCTGGCAGAGCCTGATCAATTTCACGGGCTTGTTTATCCATGCTGTTTCCTATCAAGGCTCCAGTCCCGCCACCCACAGCAGCTCCAATGGCAGCACCTGCAGCAGTTCCCAGTTTAGTATTGTTTCCAATAACGGCTCCAAGAACCCCACCGGCAATAACGCCAATTCCAGCGCCTTTTTGAGTGTTATTAGCATTTTTTGTAGCCTCACATCCTGTAAAAAGCATACTCAGCATCAATAAACCGCTTAATCCTATCGTTGTTATTTTTTTCATCTTTATTAATTTATCTATTGGTTAATTTTTTGAAATTGGTAAACTACATCTGTTGGATTGCTGCCAACATTTATTTTATCGACCAATTCAAATGAAGTTTCTGATTGATTTCTTACTGCCAAAACAAAACCTGTTTTAACGTTTTTAGATTTTAATCCCTCATCTAATATTTTCAAGACAAACTGTCCTTCTTTATTAATATACCAAGTAATTGCAGATGTAAAGGCAGTACAGTTAGGACTATTCAACGTCAAGTTTCCTTTGTTATTATTTGAAATAAAATGCCAAGTGCTTCCAATAAAACATTTCGAATCAGCAAGGTTAAAAGAGTTTACTTTGATATAGTCTGATCCTGGATAATTCACGCTTACAATCTGCCAATCTCCTTTGATACCAACTTGCGAAGTTTTATCTAATTTTGTTGCAGGAGCATTAGATACTGGTTCTGGTGTAGCAGGTGCTTTAGATCCCGACTTACAGGCAAAGACCATAGTGGCCATAATGCATACTAAAAGAATTTTTCTCATTTTTTTCTATTTTAAAATTAATTTTAATACAAAGATACGTATCAATTTCATTTACCATTATTTTTTTATTTATATAATTTGCTTACGGCAGATGAAAATAATGTGGTATTTCTATAAAACAATCAGCATGTTAATTTCAAAGGAATGCCGAACTTTATGCAATACAAGGTTCTCTAAAAACAGCTATTTACAAAGGTCATAATTCAAAGCCAGCAACAAGTGTTTACTGTTTTTACAAAATGCCATTAGAAATAAAAAAAGCACCGGCTATGCAGTGCTGTTGGTACTAAAAATGATATTTTAAACTATAGGCTGTGCAACGGCCTCGGGAGTTTCCCCAGTCACGGTATTATAAATAACATAATCATTATACTTGGCCACATCGCTGGTTTCCCAGATGCTAAGTCCCGTTGTGGTGTAGCTCATTAGGGTCTTGTAAATTACATTCCCCGCTTCTACACCAAGCGACCAAACGTCATGGGAGATTATCAGATACCAATGTGCTAAAAACACGATAGAAATGAATACAAAAGAAAAATCTATTTGGAATAAAATTTGTTGTAACTTTGTAAAACTATTTAATTTTAATTATGTTACTTACATTAGACATAAATCAAATGGCTGAGCCTATAGTAAAAGAGACTAAACACAATAGTTTCTTTCTTGGGATGCTTTTTTTTGTCAAAAAAAATGTTTTAAGAAAACTAAATCGCAAATTAGATACTTTTATTTTGACTCTTGAAGGTTCATTTCAACACATCGAAGAACTAGATATTGAAAAGGCAAGTATTTTATTAAATAATACTAAAAAAATTATTAATGATTTTTATTTAATTGATGAGAATCTTAAAGAGGATAATTATTTAGGAGATGAAAAATTAAGTGCTAAATTTCAATATCTATTGCGAACTTTATATAAATTTGAAAGTACTCTTCACAAAATAACATATAAAGACACTCCCGTCTTAAAAACACCCAATGAAATACTAAATGGTATTTCAAAAATTAATATACAAAACCTCTCTAAATTTACATCTTAATGGCATTTAATAGAGGAGACATTATTGAGATGTATCTTGATTTACCTTATCAAGAATCTTCTAAACCACATCCTTTTGCAATTATTTCAAATGAGGATGTTTTTCAAGAGGATGGAATGTATATCTGTGTTATGCTAACACATTCTCCAAGAATAGATAAATTTAGTTTTGAAATTACTGATGATATGTTAGTTAAAAAAGGTGATGGAAAATTTTCACAAGCTCGCTGTCATCTAGTAGTCAATGTTAAAGGAGAACACATCATCACCAATAGCAATAGAAACTCAATGAAAAAATCTTCTGTAGATAGACTTGTATCCAGAATTGAAATTACCGCTTTGAGTCAATAAATAATCTCACACAACAGCTACTAAGCAATATAGCGGGAAATGGCTAAATTGAACTATGATTTTGTACTTGGAGAGATTGGCTCAAACTCCAAAAAACAGTGACTTTTTAACCTGCTACATCGCCTAGCAGCAACACGTTAATGGTAAGACAAAACTAAAAAATGGCAAATGAGTGAAATACAATTTAATATTCAGCAAGAGTTTAGAGAAAAGCAAGAGAAATACGTTTATTATCTTATTGCAATTTCTGTATCAGCTATAGGATTTTCAATATATAAAACTGAAAAACACGAATTAAACGTCACACTAATTCCATTAGCTTTTGCCGTGATTTGCTGGAGTATAAGTATTTTTCTGGGCCTCAAATTTTTAAAATATGTACTTAGTATGTTATATGCAAACAGCAGTTATTTTGACATTATCAAAGGAAAGATCCAGATCTTGGAAATCATCCTGAATTAATTAAAGCTGGAGTTGAAGGTTTTAAAGAAGCAATGCACATAAATAGTAAACGGATGAAAAGATATTTTAATTGGCAAGGCTATCTATTTTATTCTGGAATAATGTTTTTTTTTGATTTGGCATATTTTAGAAATGTATATAAGAACTTTATGTCAAATGTCCTGCCATTAACAGCTTAACGGATTTGGGCATTTGGCTTAATTTAAAAATGGTCTTGTATTAGAGATGTTTTAGCAAATCCGAAAACAGCATCCCCACCAGAACCAAAACAATTTTAACTACAGACTATACAACTCACTTACGACAATTTGTCACACTCCTGTTAATTGGTATCTTATTTGAAAGTTAGTTTTACCGATTGTAAAACCATTAAATAACTTAAAAATATGACAACAGGTAAAATTAATGTTTCGGTTGAAAACATCTTTCCCTTAATCAAGAAATTCTTATACAGTGATCACGAAATTTTCCTGCGCGAATTAATTTCTAACGGAACGGATGCAACTTTAAAATTAAAACATCTAACCAGTATTGGAGAAGCGAATGTTGAATATGGTAATCCAATTATTGAAGTTAAAATTGACAAAGAAGGCAAAAAAATCCACATCATCGATCAAGGATTAGGGATGACTGCCGATGAAGTAGAAAAATACATCAATCAGGTTGCTTTCTCTGGTGCCGAGGAATTCTTGGACAAGTACAAGGATTCTGCCAAAGATTCAGGTATTATTGGTCACTTCGGACTTGGTTTCTATTCTGCTTTTATGGTTGCAGAAAAAGTAGAAATCATTACCAAATCATACAAAGACGAACCTGCTGCTCACTGGACTTGCGATGGAAGCCCAGAGTTCACACTAGAACCAGCTGACAAAACGACCAGAGGAACTGAAATCATTTTGCATATTGCCGAAGATTCATTAGAATTCCTGGAAGAATTTAAAATCTCTGGCTTATTGAACAAATACAATAAGTTCATGCCTATTCCAATTAAATTTGGAACTAAAAAAGAAACGCTTCCAAAACCTGAGGATGCTCCAGAAGATTACACTCCTGAAACTATCGAAGTAGATAATATAGTAAACAACCCAAATCCAGCCTGGACAAAACAGCCAACAGATTTATCGGATGAAGACTATAAAAATTTCTACCGCGAAATGTATCCAATGCAGTTCGAAGAACCATTGTTCCATATCCATTTGAATGTAGATTACCCATTCAATTTAACTGGAATTTTATACTTCCCTAAATTAAGCGGTGATCTTCAGATTCAGAAAGATAAAATTCAGCTATACCAAAATCAGGTATTTGTAACAGATAATGTTGAAGGAATTGTTCCAGAATTCCTGATGATGCTTCGCGGTGTTGTTGATTCGCCGGATATTCCTTTGAATGTTTCGCGTTCAGGACTTCAGGCTGATGGTGCAGTTAAGAAAATTTCTAACTACATCACCCGTAAAGTGGCTGATAAATTAAAATCTTTATTCAACGAAAACAGAGCTGATTTCGAATCAAAATGGAATGATATTAAAATTGTTCTGGAATACGGAATGCTTTCAGAAGATAAATTCTACGAAAAAGCAGGAGCTTTTGTATTGTACCCAACTGTTGATGATACTTATTTTACTCTTGAAGAATTAAAAGAAAAAATTAAAGAAAAACAAACAGATAAAGACGGAAAACTAGTTGTTTTATACGCTGGAAATAAGGATGCACAGCATTCGTATATCGAAATTGCAAAAGACAAAGGATATGAAGTTTTATTATTGGACTCTCCTATCATTTCGCATTTAATCCAAAAAATTGAAGGTGATAACAGCGGTATGCAGTTTGTCCGTGTCGACTCTGACCATATTGATAATTTAATCAAAAAAGAAGAAGCGGCAATTTCTAAATTATCTGATGAAGAAAAAGCTAACTTAAAAACGGTTCTTGAAACTATCGTCCCAAAACAGACTTATACCGTACAGCTTGAAGCTTTAGACAGCGAAGCAGCTCCATTTATCATTACGCAGCCAGAATTTATGCGCAGAATGAAAGAAATGAGCCAAACCGGCGGAGGCGGTATGTTTGGAATGGCCAACATGCCCGAAATGTACAACTTAGTTGTAAATACCAACTCAGATTTAGCTGCCAGCATCTTAAACAATTCAGATAAATCAGCTCAGGAAAACTTGGTAAAACAAGCGTTGGATTTAGCAAAATTATCTCAGAACTTATTAAAAGGAGAAGCATTGACAGCTTTTGTAAAAAGAAGTTTTGAACTGATAAAATAATGATGCACATATAAACTTAGAATTAACAAAATGACCCTGCAGAAATAATATTTTGCAGGGTTTTTTATTTGAAATTAAAGCCATATGGTTGAAAAATAAATAAGTACATTAATTTCATATTGCTTTTTTGATTAAATTTAAGAAATATTAAAGTGAGCGATTTGAGTTTTTAGTAAAATCCATCTTTAACATTTTGCCTCTTATTATTACCCTGAAGTTCTGATTTTCGCTATTCTGTCTATAAAAAAGATATGTGAATTTATTTTTATTGCCGATTTGAGACAGTTCTAATTTAAACCTAACAGATATGTCAACTAACAAAAATCAAAATGAAACAGAATTAAAAAAAGAAAAAAAAACCGTAAAAGAAGCCGAAACTTCAATCCTGATTACATTATACATGGGACTTTTTTCAGGAATGGTTCCTGTAGTTGGTTTTCCAATCACAATTCCAGAAATGGGTGGAAAAATTCTATTTATTGGAATTATTCTTGCAATCGCCGCTTTTATAAGTTTTTTTTTCCTGGGAACACTCTTTGGCATGCCTAAGCGAAATAATGAAAAAGAGAGTGATTATTCATTAAACAATAGTCTGGTCGAAATCTCAGATTGGCTAACGAAAATAATCGTAGGCCTCGGACTGGTCAACCTGAAAGAAATTCCTGGGTTTTTAATTTCATTGGGCGAATATGTAAGAGCATCTTCCAGATACGACGGACAATTATTAAACATATACAGCATCGGAATAGTAATCTATTTTGGCTTTTTAGGATTATATATTGGATACAATTATATGCGGCTCGTTTTATCAAATAAATATAAATATGCCGATGATAATTTGATTCGCAAAGAGCTGGAAATGGCAAATGAAAAAATTCATGAAATAAAAGAAGAAATCCAGCAGAAAGATAAAAAGATTATCCAGACCCAAAGCCTGGTTCAAGAAAAAGAACAACTGACAAAATCTTTGATGACAAAGGTAAATGAACCATCAATGTCCAGCACTGATTTTGAAACTGCTGTCCAAAAAATAATTACCTCTGACGAAGCTAAAGGGAAAGAAAATATAAAATCGGATATCAACAAAATGATAGACGAAGCCAAATTAAAACTGCACAAAGGCCTGATTCTAAATCCCGAAGACCCTCAAAAAGGCCAATGGAAATCAAATGCAATAAACAATGAACGCGAATTAAAAGCAACTGTAACTGAGGAAATCAAAGGATTGTATAAAATTAACTTAAAAGTGGTTTCAACAAATTCAAAAAACAATCCTTTACAGGATGGAGAATACGTGTTATTTGCTTTACATAATACATTTGGTAATCCGCCTTTTAAACTCGTGCAGGTAAATAAGCAATCCGCAGAACTTAACTTTTATAGCTACGGCTCTTTTACCGTGGGAGCATTTGCAGAAAATGGCGCAACCGAACTAGAACTTGATTTAGCCGAATTGCCCGATGTTTCAACCTACTTTAAAACGCATTAATCAAATATTCAAGTTGTATACTTTATATTTATATCACAAATAGTATTACTTTAATTTGTCAGATTAAATTTAATATATGCTTTTAAAAAGCTATTCTTTAAAATTTTAACAGTCTTAAGTATAAATAATTTATATAAAATAATAAATTTGGCTACCCTAATATTAAAAACTTAATCAAAAATTTAAATTTATGAAAAACCGCTCGTTATTTTTATCTGCAGTCGCAATTACACTTTTTTCAACTTTTTCCTGCACTAAAGAAGATTCTTTGGCAGCAACAGATAATAGCCCCATTATTGCCTCAGCATCTATTGACTTAGTTAACGAATTAGATATTAAGACTGGAACTCAAATATCATTCGAAAAATTAACTGCAAAAAAAACGGGCAAAACAGCTGCAACATCATGTGCCTCTATAACAATGGATCCAAATACAACTAGTTTCCCTAAAATATTTTATGTAGACTTTGGAGCTGGCTGTTCTGAAAATGGTATTACTCAAAAAGGGAAATTAAAAATTACTTTTTCTAACTTTATCACTGAAACTGGAAGCACTATGGTAATAGAAAGAGACAACTATTATGTTAATGGCAACAAAGTAGAAGGAAAAATCGAATATAAAAACACTACTGTAAGCGCAAATACACCTCAATGGACAAGAACAGTAACAAATGGAATATTTACAGATACTAAAGGTGAAATATATTTAAACTCTGGCACTCATACTATAAAACAAACAGAAGGAGTTTCTAGTTTAACCTTAGGAGACAATACATATGAAATGATAGAAGGAACCCATACTGTCACAAAAAAGAATGGAGCCCAAATTACATTAACTGTTTTAGAAACACTAGTTAAAAAATATTCATGTAATTATGTTTCAAAAGGCAAACTAAAAGTAGAAAGTACCCTTTTGACCGGTACGATTGATTATGGTAATGGTGACTGTGATAATAACGCCACATATACGCAAAACGGAATAGTATTTCCTTTTAACATGTAAAAAATATTTATAAAAGAGTGAAGAGACTGCTAAAAAACAGTCTCTTTTTTTATGGCCAATACAAAAACAAATATGAATTATTTCCCAAATTAAATAAAAGCTGCTTTTTCTCAATAAGAATTAAATTCAAAATAAAATAACATTTAAAATTTAAATATTAAATTTGTTAAAATGATTCTCACCTTTCAAAAGAATAACATTAAAAAAACTCACTATGTACAAGTTAGACATAAATGATTATTATACACCATTTTTTTTAAAATCTTCACTGTTTAAAATTATTCTGGTTGCATTTGCTTTCAATGTACTGGCTTTTTTAAGTTTCAGAATAACGGTTTCACCTGATAACCTTTCTCCTATTTTTCCTGACGTTGGATTTGCATTAGCTGCAGTATTAATAATAGGCCGAAAAGCTATAGCAGGCGTTTGGGCAGGATCATTTGTAGCAAATATGTTTTCCTTTTGGGACGTATGCAAAATGCTGGACAAATCCTTGCTGGAAACCATATTATCATCAGCATCTGTAGCTACAGGAGTGGCAATCGGAGTCACAATCAGCGCTTATTTAATTAATTTAATAAACAAAGGCGAATACCCTTTAAAAAAAGGTTCTTCGGTAATATCATTTTTAGCAATCAGCACATTATATTGTGCCATTTGTTCCCTATTATGTGTTGCTGCCATTTCATTTTGGGGATTAAGTACACCCAATCATTTCATATCAAATTGGATAACTCTTTGGAAAGGAGAATTAATAGGTACTATACTAATTGCTCCCTTTTTAATATCTTGGTTCTACCGTCATCATATAAAAATTATTGCAACTTCTCTTATTGAAGCCATTTTGCTTGGATTGGCAACCATTTTGGTTTGTATTTTAATTGCTTTTGACCATCCAGACGATCAATACCTGTTCATCTTAATACTATTGTGGGCTACATTTCGTTTTAGGATCCGAGGTGTATCAATTTTAGCTTCCATGTTTGCACTTTTATCATCGATATATGGATATCTCGGTTATGGATCATTTGTTGTTGTTAATTCTGACGATTCATTAATTAATATAAATCCGTTTTTTGGTTTCGCAACTGTGATTGCCTTAATATTATCTGGCTATTATTCCGATTACCTCCACCAAAAACTAGAAACATCCAAACTATAAAAGCTAAGCTTTCTTATAAAGGATTTCAACTTAAAAACAAAAGCTTATAGAAACCAATTCAGCGGAGTGAGGAAAGTAGATTTCATACTCTTCAGATATTATGCAATCTTTTTGCTTAATCCTCAGGTCTTGCACTTGATCCACCAATGCTTCTGCGGAATCTTTCAATGCAAAAATAAAGGCTTTTAGAAGCCAGTTCAGGGGAGTGAGGAAAATAGATTTTTTTCTCTTCAGATTATCAAATCTTTTTGCCTAATCCCCAACTTTTGTTCTTGATCCCCCTTTTGTTCTTGATCTCAGGTTTTGCACCGATCCGGTCTAAACAAAAAAGCTTCATTTAGCATAGCCAAATGAAGCTTTTTTTGTACTCAGAGCGGGACTTGAACCCGCACGAACATTGCTGTTCACTGGATTTTAAGTCCAGCGTGTCTACCA
>NZ_JBDLZZ010000016.1:0-103563 GCF_040049115.1 Flavobacterium aestuarii | reverse complement strand
TCAGGGCTTCCTGCCGGGAATTATACCCTTACGGCATCTGCCCCTGACGGGAATGCCAATGGCTCCTGCACGGCATCGGCCATGGTAACCATCACGCAGCCATTCGCATCTATTAGTGCTACAGCAATAATTATAGACAATCATAATTGTATAAACTGCAGTAATGGCTCCATAGATCTTACTGTTTCGGGAGGAACACAACCTTATGTAATTTTATGGTCTAATGGTTCTGCAACAGAAGATATATCAAACTTGACTGCTGGTACATATAGTGTCGAAATAAAAGACAAAAATGGATGCGCTGCAAATTACTCTTTCGAAATTACACAGTCAGGCATCAGTATTACCAAAGACGGAAATTATATAGATACCAATCAAGATGGTATTACAAACGTAGGCGATATAGTAGCGTATAATTTTGTTATAACTAATACTGGAAATGTTCCTCTTACCAATATAACCGTTACAGATAACAATGCTGTAATTACTGGCGGGACTATACCAATTCTAGCTGTGGGAGCAACAGATTCTGCAACTTTTTCAGGTTCTCATGCCATCACTCAAGCGGATATCAATATTGGTTACATATATAATTTAGCAACAGCTGCTGGCAAAGATCCTGCAGGCATTCCTGTAACAGACAATTCTTCTGATCCTACACCATGCACTGCCTGTCCAACAAATCCTGAGTGTCCTGACTGTACTATTACACCAGTTACCCAATCACCAGGATTGACAGTAATAAAAACTGCTTCAACTGAGAATTATAGTAAAACTGGTGATGTAATAAACTACATCATAACTGTTAAAAATACTGGTAATCAAACATTGCATCAAATAATTGTAAAAGACCCGCTAACAGGTTTAAATAATATCATCCCATTATTAGAACCAGGCGCAAGTGCAGAGTATTCTCAAAGCTACACCGTAACTCAAACAGATTTAAATAAAGGTTCAATCTTAAATGTTGCAGCAGCAGATGGATTGACACCAAATGACACACCTATTAGTGCTAGTGATGATGAAATAGTAAAAGCTAAAACAAATCCAATTGATGCAGTAGATGATAATGCTGGAACAATAATTGGTGTAGACCTGATTACGCATAATGTAATTAATGTTTTCACAAATGACACATTGAATGCATTGCCTGTTAATCCAGCAGATGTTATTTTAACAGCTGTAATATCAAATCCATATTTGCAATTGAATCCAGATGGTTCAATAGATGTTTTACCAGATGCTCCTGCAGGAACACAAACGATGACATATCAAATTTGCGAAAAATTAAATACTGCCAATTGTGATACTGCTGTTGTAACAGTAATAATACAAGAGCCATCAATGACTATAACTGGCGAAGCAATATGCATCAATGATGTTCCTTACTTTAGCTATACTACTACAGCAAATAATTTCACTCCTGTAAATGGATTGACATTAACTTGGTCTGACAGCAATAATAATGTAATTGCAACAATGGCAGGTTTGCCTCTAAATGGCAAAGTATTATGGCCAGGAGCAGTTGTTGATGATAACGGAAACGGAATTGACTGGCCTGGATGGGTTTTAACCAACGGAAAATGGACTGAAAGCGCTGATGGTTTCGAAGGCTTAAGACCAACGGCATCGATAAAATTTACATTAAACCCAAGTCAGACAATTATTGCAGCATATCCACCATCGGATCCAAAATGTACTTCTAGACCAACATTCACAATTGATGCGGCTGATGATACTGCGGGACCAATTGATGGTATAAATGGTGCGACAAATGTACTGAACGTTTTCAATAATGATACGTTGAATACTGTTGCTGTAAATCCTGCCGATGTTACACTGACATTAGTAACACCAGATGCTGCGGGCTTTATGACCATGAATCCCGATGGCTCAATTGATTTAAAAGATGGCACGCCAGCCGGAGTTTACACATTGGTTTATCAAATTTGTGAAAATGCTGATTTTGGAAATTGCGATACAGCCGTTGTGACTATCACTGTTATTTGTAACAATGCTGCAAAAATGGCAGGTATTGTTTTCAATGCCGGTACCAGCACACCTTTAGCAAATGTCCCAGTGACCTTAATTCCGCAAGGAACAACAACTGGCCCTATCCTTATCAGAATTACAAATGCGCAAGGATATTATAATTTTACAGGAATGCCTGCAGGAGATTATCTGGTACAAGTTCAAGATGCCAATTTAAATAGTGCCTACGATTTATACCCTGTAGATTCCAGTTTATTCTTTACCAAATTAGAAACTTGTGTTTATCAGGCTCATAATTTTGGATACGACAAATCTAATAGTCCTGTTCTTGGTGATTATGTCTGGTATGATGCCAATAATAATGGCCTTCAAGATGAATGGTTCGATGCTGATAATGATAACCATGTTACTCAGAATATTCCAGATGCCAATGGATCATTTGATTATAGCAAATGGGAATGGATCGACCTTAATGGAGACGGAAGCTATACAGGCAAAATTAATACTGGAGAACTGAATGCGGCTGGATTTGGTAACGCAAAATCTGATAATATATATGTAACAGGCCCTGATTATTCTGATACAGTTATAATTGGAATACAAGGTTTTTGGAGAAATAGACCAGATGCTGGAGCCTTTGGAGATTACACAGTAGAATTAAAAATGAATGCCGACTTAGAAGCTCAGTCATCGGCAATGGGAGCTACTGGGCTGGTAAAAACTTTACCGAACAGTAATAAAAAAGGTAATTCATCTAAAATTAAAAAACCTGCAAGCTTTGAAGTATGCGGACTTACCACTGCAAATCCTCAGATAGCTGCTGTAACTGCTGCTGATCAAGTCCATTTGGACATCGATTTTGGCATCAGCTGCAAAATGTTTGCTGACATTCAGGCTGTAAATGATGTATATAATGTGAATCAATGTGCAATTGGCACTGAAATCCGAAATGCTGTGAGCAATGATTTACTAAATGGTGCGCCTGCTGCTATCAGCGCTTTTAAATTCAAGCTGCAATCAGAACCTGCTTTAAATATAAATATCGACCCAACTGGAAATATAGCCATTGGCAGTGGTATTGCTGCAGGTGAATATGTTTTTGATTATGAAGTTTGTGAAGCGATAAACCCAACGAATTGTTCATCAGCAAAAATCACAATAAATGTTACTGGAACCGAAGCCGTAAATATCACTGGCATCGAAGCCTGCAACGGTGACACCTCCCTTGTTGATTTATCTAAATCGCTTCCTGCTGGCACACCTGCAAATGGCAGATGGATTGACACTGATAATACTAATGGATTAGTTGGAAATAATTTAAATACAATAGGAATATTAGTTGGCAAATATAAATTTGAATATAAAATTGAAGGCGATTGTCCAAGAAGCCTGTTTTTGACAATTGATATTACTGATGATTGTATAGCTCTCCCTTGCAAAACAATTATTGTACATAATGCAGTCTCTGCCAATGAGGATAATAAAAATGATTATTTCCAAATAGAAAACTTAGAAAACAATGATTGTTATAAAAATTTCAAAGTCGAAATCTATAATCGCTGGGGTGTACTCGTATTTGAAAGAGAAAATTACAACAACGAAGGCAACGCATTTAGAGGAAAATCAGAAGGCAGAACAACAATCAATAAAAATGAAGGCCTTCCAACAGGAACTTACTTCTATATCTTAAGCTATGAATCAGTTGATGGTTTAGGCAAAGTTATAGATATTAAAAAAGACGGTTATTTATATTTAGTAAAATAATACTAAACAATGCTCTGGTTATAAGCAATATCCAGAGCATTACATTAATCTTGACTAGAAGCATTTCAATATAAAAAAAACCTCAAACTAAGCTATTTATTAGAGTAGCCATTTTTAACCAACAAACCACAGATTATGAAAACAAAACTATTTTCTATCGTTATGATGCTCACAGCCATTGGAAGTTTTGCGCAACAAGATGCTCAATATACACAATATATGTACAACACAATAAATGTGAATCCTGCTTATGCGGGTTCGAGGGGAGCATTGAGCTTTTTTGCTTTGCACCGAACACAATGGGTGGGTTTGGATGGCGCACCAATTACCAATACAATATCTGTTAATACGCCTTTTAATAATACAAATTTAGGAGCTGGATTTTCAATTGTTAACGATGAAATTGGACCATCAACATCAAATTCAATATCAGCAGATATTTCATATACTATCCCCGTATCTGAATCCTATAGATTATCATTTGGTATAAAAGGAACCGCTAATCTTTTTAACATCGATATCAATAAATTAAATCCCGGTGACCAGACAGATGAACAATTTCAAAATTTTGATAATGAATTTTCGCCAAATATAGGTGCGGGTATTTATTTGCATTCGGACAAAGCATATGTTGGGCTTTCAGTTCCACACTTTATAGAAACAAATGCTTATAATGACAATGATGTTGCTATTTATAAAGAAAAAATAAGTTATTACTTGATAGGCGGCTATATTTTCGAATTATCACCTTCTATAAAATTCAAGCCGGCCTTTATGACCAAACTGGTAGAAGGCTCACCATTGCAAGTGGATATATCTACAAATTTTATGCTAATGGACAAAGTGGTTGTTGGCTTAGGCTATAGATGGAGTGCCGCAGTGACCGCTATGGTTGGTTTTCAAATATCGGATGCTTTCTATGCAGGGTATTCCTATGATTTTGAAACTACTGCACTAAATAATTATAACTCTGGCTCTCACGAGTTATTCTTACGATATGAAGTATTTAAGAAAAACAGCAAAATAGTAACTCCGAGATTCTTCTAAAATAAAGTTATCCATCTTTTTTAAAAGAACAGGAGATTTGACATGGACTAAATATTTAGTAAATAATCTAAAATATTTTTAAAAACAGTTATCATGAAAAAACAAATGCTCCTTTATATATTTTGGGCCAGTTTATCTTCATTTCATTGTTTGTCTCAACGAAATCAAGCTTCATCACAAGAAAAAAAGACTGAGACCTCAAAAACAAATGCTGTAACAGTGAAAGAGGAAATTCCGAAAGCCACGAGAAAGATAAAATATTATCATGTAGAAGAAATTGTTTCATTAAAATTTGGAGGCCATAAAACGGTCTATGATGTAGTCAACCCAAAAATAATAAACGATTATGATTTAGGCCCAAATGGCAGCAGGACGATAACACCAGTTTATGAAGATATGGATGAAATACACGAAATCACTATTATACAGGATACACTGCTCAAAAATAAAAATCAATCGAAGATAGTGAGTACAGATGCTCCAAAAAAAAGTGGTTCGCATGCATATATAGATATCCTAAAAACCTATGAAAGAGTTGCCGACAAGGGGTATGAATCTATTGAAATGCTGAAAAAAATGGGGGATTCATATTTTTTTAATGACGAAATTGAAAAAGCTGAAAAATGTTACGACAAATTATTCAGCATTACAACAAATTTAGAACCAGAGTATTACTATCGTTATTCAATCGTTTTGAAAATGATGGGAAACAATCAAAAGTCAGATGAATTTCTAAAAAAATTCAATCAATTATCTAGCATCAGTGCAAGATAATAGTGTAAAATATCATCCGGTAATTTATAGATTTTAAAAAATAAACATTATGAAAAACATTACAGCACTTTACCTAGCAATACTCAATATTTTTGCATTATCTACATATGCTCAACAAGGAAAAATAGCTCGAGCAGATAAAAAATATGACAAGTATGCCTATATTGATGCTATAAAAACCTATGAAAGAGTTGCTCAAAAAGGCTATGAGTCGCCAGATATGTACCAGAAAATAGGCAATGCTTACTTCTTTAATTCTGAGTTAGGTGAAGCCACTAAATGGTACCAAAAATTATTTGCTTTTGAAAAAGATATTGATCCCGAATATTACTACAGGTATGCGTATTGCCTAAAATCGGCAGGACAAAACGAAAAAGCAATGGAAATGCTCAAAATTTACAATGAAAAAACCGGCAATAAAGGCAAAGGAGAGTTTTATGCCAAGGAAGTGAATTATCTGGACAAAATAAAAGCAAATTCAGGAAGGTATAAAATAAAAGACGCAGGAATAAATACTAAATATTCAGATTACGGGAGTTCATTTTACAATGAGAGTAAATTAGTTTTCGCAACATCAAGAGATACTGGCGGTTTAGGCCAAAGAAAACACTCATGGAATGATCAATATTTTACTAACCTATACGAATCCAACTTAACAGGTGATTCGTTAACTCCAGAAAAAGCAGTTAAATTTTCTAAAAGCGTCAAATCAAGATTCCATGAAGCGAGCGCCATTTTTACCAAAGATGGCAAAACAATGTATTTTACCCGGAATAATTATCTGGACGGAAAAAAAGGAAAAGATGAAAGCAAAGTAACGCTTATCAAAATATATAAAGCCACTTTTGATAACAATGACTGGACTGCTATTTCTGAACTGCCATTTAACAGTAATAATTATAGAACAGCACATCCTTCTCTAAGTCCAGATGAAAAAACTTTATATTTTGTTTCCGATATGCCTGGCGGTTTTGGGGAATCCGATATCTACAAAGTCAGTATTAATACCGATGGATCTTATGGAAATCCTGTGAATTTAGGAAACATCATTAATACTCCCGGAAAAGAGACTTTTCCTTATGTAACTGACGAAAATGAAATTTATTTCGCATCAGATACACATGCTGGGCTTGGCGGCCTAGATATATTTGTTTCTAAAATAAATCCAGACGGAACCTTTGACGAAGTACAAAATGTTGGAGCTGATGTGAATTCGCCTAAAGATGATTTTGCTTATCTGATCAATACAAAAAACCGGATTGGTTTTTTCTCTTCCAATAGAGATGGCGGAAAAGGTTATGATGACATTTACCAATTTCTGGAAACCAAAAGGCTCACGCCAAAATGCAAGCCCGAATTAAACGGAATTGTTACTGACCTGATAACTGGACTGCCAGTGTCCAACGCCAAAATCACGCTGTATAATGACCTGCACAAATCGATAAACACTACCGAAACGGATGATAAGGGATATTATTCTTTTGTTGTTGATGGTGAAAAGACATTCAGTACAAGGGCAGAAAAAATGGACTATAATACCACCGAAAAAACAATCGCAATAAAAGCTGATGACTGTAAAACCCAATTGGATTTATTTCTTGAAAAAGCTTTATGCAAAGTGTCTGTGGGTGACGATCTTGGCAAATGCTTTGGCATAAAATGGATTTATTTTGATCTGGACAAATCAAATATCCGGCCAGAAGCAGCTCTGGATCTGGCCAAAATATTAGATGTAATGGCACAATATCCAAACATGAAAATAGATATCCGTTCTCATACTGATAGCAGGGCCTCATTCAAATACAACGACGGCTTATCTGACAGAAGAGCAAAATCTACTAAGGAATGGCTGGTCAAAAATGGCATTAACCCAGATAGGCTAAGTTATAAAGGCTATGGCGAAACTCAATTGGTCAATAATTGTTCAGATGGCGTAAAATGCAGTGAAGAACAGCATCAGCAAAACAGACGCAGCGAATTTATTATCACAGCTTTATAATTTCACTATCCTATATAAACAGAAAACTGCCAATTGGCAGTTTTTCTGTTTTATGAATGACTAATTAGATTTTTACAAAAATATTAGTATAATACTTTTTTCCGTTTGCTGGATTTTCCCTTATTGAAATGCCAAAATGAGTAAAATCTCCCTCTATGTTTTCCTTATGCCCCGCACTGCTTAACCAAGCATCAAAAGCTCCTTTGGCACTGTTATAATTATAAGCAATATTTTCGCTCACATTTTTTGCACCAAAAACTTTGATTATATTGTTTGAACGAGCCTCAAAATCATCATGATTCACAACATTGTTTGCAATCATATACTCATCATGCTCTTTTGATTTAAAGGAAACGTGATTTATTTTTTCAAGAGCATTTAAACCTTTGCTGAGTCTATAATTATTAATCAAAGTCATTGTTTCTAATTCTATAGCACTGTAATCATAGTTAAGCACAATTGCAGGACTACTTGCTGTTTCATTTGTTACAGCATTATCTTCAGCAGAACATGAAACCATAAAACACAAAATACCAGCAAAAAAAGACAGACTAAAACACTTCAATTTCATAATTCAGGGTGGTTAAGCTTAAAGCAGATTGTGGGGCAAACTCTTTAATATTAAGACTTTAATAAATTTCTTTATCAAATAAACTCACAATTCCTTAAACCACAAAATAAAACCGATGAAATGCATTAAATTAGAAAAACAATATGTATTTTTCTTATTTATGGAGCCAGACGCGAAATGGTCCATGAATAATCTTTTTCCAGCTTATAACGTATCCGGTCATGCAGTCGATTAGGTCTTCCCTGCCAGAATTCTACTTCTAAGGGTGTAACTATAAATCCGCCCCAATGTTTTGGCCGGAGTATTTCCTTACCTTCAAAATCTTTTTCCAATTGCTTTAGATTCTCTTCTAGATACGTTCTGGAAGGCACCATTTCACTTTGATTGGAAACTATCGCTCCTAGTTTGCTGCCGTCTGGCCTGGATTCAAAATAGCCATCAGAATTATTTTCGGAAGTTTTTTGGGCAACCCCTTTTATAATTACCTGGCGCTCTAAACTTTCCCAGAAAAAAGAAAGACACACATTGGGATTGCTGGCTATGGCCCTGCCCTTTTCTGAATTATAATTGGTATAAAATGTAAATCCCTCTTCGCTGAATTTTTTCAATAAAACCACACGAGATTTAGGAAAACCATCCAGCCCGATTGTCGAAACTGTCATGGCATTTACTTCGCCGCTTCCATCAAAAGCTTCAACTTCATGAAACCATCTGTTGAAAAGATTTATTGGATCCTCTGGAATTGAAGACTCCAGCAATTCACTCTTTTCGTACGATTTTCTATAATTGCTTAAATCACTCATTTTCTTTGATTACTTGTTATTAGACACTAAGATTCTAAGTCTCTAAGTTACCGAGAATCTTAGAGACATAAAAACTAAGCAGCTTTAAAATTAAAATTCAAAACTTTTGCCATCTTCTGCTAAAAGCACTTCTTTAAAAACAGTAGATGCTTCTTCTTTAAACAGTTCAATACTATCATATCGAGTAGAATAATGACCTAAAATTAATTGCTGTGCTTTGGCTTTCAGTGCAATTCTTGCGGCTTCTTTAGCAGTCGAATGCATTGTTTTGGAGGCAAGACTCTCCTCAGAATCTAAAAATGTAGATTCATGATACAGGACTGAAACATTTTCAATTATCGGAATTATATCTTCATTGTATCTCGTATCGGAACAAAAAGCATAACTCAACGCAGGATCAGGATCATAAGTCAATTTGCTGTTTGCAATAATCCGGCCGTCATCTAGAGTAATGTCTTTTCCATTTTTTATATTCTGATAATAACAGGTTTCTATTTCAAAATTCTGAACAGCATTCAAATCAAGTTTGCGCTCCCCTGTTTTTTCCTGAAATAAAAAACCATTTGTATACACACGGTGTTTTAATGGAATTGTTTGGACAATCACTTTTTCATCTTCGAAAATAATTTCACTTTTCGTTGACTCCAGTTCATGAAAAAACAATTGATAATTTGTCCATGAATTAGATAGTTTCAATTGGAGATTAATTATTTCCTTTACCCCTTTCGGGCCATAAATATGCAAGTCATTTGTTCTGCCAAGGAGCGCAAATGTTGATATTAAGCCTATTAACCCAAAAAAATGATCACCATGCAGATGAGAAATAAAAACATGATTGATTTTCGAAAACTTTAATTTGTTCTTGCGCAGCTGAACCTGAGTTCCTTCTCCGCAATCAATCAAAAAGAGCCTGTTCTTAATTTCTAAAACCTGAGATGTTGGGTTTGTTAAAGTACGTGGAGTTGCTGCGTAACAGCCAAGAATAGTAAGTTTCAAATTTTTAATTTATTTGTTTAAAATGGTTTAAGCTGATTTAAAATTGTTTAACCCATTTTGACGATTAAAGAAATTATTAAACCTTTAAACGACTAAACTTTTTTAATAACCCAAATCTCTTTCAATTTCATCCATTTCTATTAAATCCTGAGCTTCCAATTGCGTAGGAACAACAATAATAGACTGGGGAACTTTGTTAAAATCTATATTTTCGACAACGATAACTACCGATTTTTTGGCTTTTTTATGTTTCTTGGACAAGTCCGAAAAAATTTTAATTGACTTTACATCAACTGATGCATCCTGCGAAATGTCCAAAATAAGGTTATGGTCTTTAAAGGAGCTGTATTGACTATTTATCTTTTCTAAAAAAGCTTCAATATTACCTTCAGTATCTTTGATTATAATTGTATGTCCTTTAGTCGTAACTTTCATATGCGTCTATTGAATTTTTGAAGCCAAAAGATAAATTACCGCCATTCTGATAGCAACACCGTTTTCTACTTGATTTAAAATTACCGATTGCTGCGAATCAGCTACATCGCTTGTAATTTCAACCCCTCTGTTTATTGGTCCAGGATGCATGATTACAATCTCTTTATCCAATGAATCCAATAAAGCCTTATCGACTCCATACTGCTGCGCATACTCTCTGGTAGATGGAAAAAAATTTACATCCATTCTCTCATTCTGCACCCTTAGCATATTTGCTACATCACACCATTCAAGTGCTTTACGAAGATTTGGCTCAACTGTTACTCCAAGTGATTCAATATATCTTGGAATAAGTGTTTTTGGTCCGCATACTTTTACTTCGGCACCTTGCATCTGTAACGCATATATGTTAGAAAGCGCAACTCTGGAATGTAATATATCTCCAACGATAACCACTTTTTTTCCTGCTACATCGCCTAATTTTTCTCTAATAGAATAACTGTCCAATAAAGCCTGGGTTGGATGCTCATGAGCACCATCACCAGCATTTACAATACTTGCTTTGACATTTTTGGACAAAAAATAAGCGGCTCCAGGATTTGAATGCCGCATAACGACCATATCAACTTTCATCGAAAGAATATTGTTGACAGTATCAATTAATGTTTCTCCTTTTTTTACAGACGACTGTGCTGCTGAGAAGCTTATAACATCTGCCGATAATCTTTTCTGGGCTAATTCAAATGAAAGTTTGGTGCGGGTGCTGTTTTCAAAAAAAATATTGGCAATCGTAATATCTCTTAACGAAGGCACTTTCTTGATAGGTCGATTAATAACTTCCTTAAAATGATCGGCAGTTTCAAAAATCAGGTTAATATCATTTTCATTAATATACTTAATACCTAATAAATGATTTACACTTAATTCGCTCATTGTTTCTGTTTATTTGTTTATTTGTCAAACTGTTGAAACCGCACTTAATTTACGATTTAACAATTAAACAATTTTAACGATTGGGCTTTCTAATTGGTTAATAAATAAACACCATCTTCTCCGTCTTGTTCTGACCAGCATACTTTTACTTTTTCGCCATTGATAGCATCTACCTGACGGCCTCTAAAATCGGGCTGTATGGGCAAATCTCTGCTGAAACGCCTGTCAATTAATGTCAGCAGTTCTATTCCCGATGGTCTTCCAAAAGACTGAATCGCAGTCAGAGCGGCACGTATGCTTCTGCCAGTATAAAGAACATCATCAATAAAAATGACTTTTTTATCTTCTACCAAAAAATCTATTTGTGTTTTGTTCGCTTCCAAAGGCTTGTTAGTCCTGCGGAAATCATCTCTGAAAAAAGTGATATCCAGATATCCTAAAGATACATTTGGCAAATGATATTCTTTTTTTAATAACTCTTTTAATCTTTCTGCCAAAAAAGTGCCTCGTGGCTGAATTCCAATCAATACGGTATCCGAAAAATCAAGATGTTTTTCAATTAATTGACAAGCCAAACGATTCAAAATAATATTGACTTCTTTAGAATTGAGTAACACTTTTTGGTTCATATCTAGCAATTATTTGATTTTAAAAGATTACAGATTTATTATTATTTCAAGAAATATATATTCAATTATGTATTTTGAACATCTGCTGCTTTGGTCAAGCAAATATACAAATTCCGAATTAGGATTTATTCATTAATAATCTTTAATATTTTTTTTATTATATAGCATCAGCAGTCCAGGATGCTTATTCAATAGACATTTATGAAGGATCTGATTTTATATTTTAAAAATTCAGTTAATTGGAATGATGCAGCAACATCCAATAATTATGTAATCGCTGCCACTGTTAATACACTAATTTTGGTTTAGTAAACTAAATCAAAAAAATATGAAAAATATAATAAACAGAGTTTTAGCACTTACTATACTATTATTTTCATTTACAAGCTGTGAATTAGTGGGAGATATTTTTCAAGCTGGCATGGGAGTCGGGATCTTTATCGTAATTTTTGTAATGGTCCTGATTATTTGGCTCTTCGCAAAATTTTTCCGAAGATAAAACATCAAAAAAACCCCATTACAAAAAAAAGCAATGGGATTTTTTAAAATAGATTTAAAATTGATTACTCTCTGGTGCTCCCAGATAGCTGGGTTTTAATCCGCCAGTGTCAATTAATATTTTCTGCAGGACAATTCCTGGATCTAAAACCCGGAAACGAAGCTTATGCATTCCTGTCTTTAAAATAGTGTGTTTACTTGATGAGCGGATGATCTGCTCTGCCTGCCATTTTCCTAATTCACCTCGATAATGTCCATTGAAATTTATTATTTGAGGTTTTTCATCATCAAATGAAATTTCATATCGCAACCCCTTATTGTTATTAAAATTAAGTGTAGGAGCCAACAGCAGCTGGACATTGCATTCGCCTGTAGATTCTAAATTTACTTGATATTCGACAAAAATATTCTCGTCAGGATCAGTATAGGCATTTTGAGGAAAAGTGGTGATGCCAGATTTTGTTTTTCCAAAATCGGGTATTATTTCCCAATGAATTTTCTTTGAATTATTAGACTTAACAAAATGTTCTGCTTCTATAGATACATAACCGCTGCTTTCTTGGAAAATATTTTTTGCCTGTGCCTCCTTATCGGCAACATGAATAATTTCTGGCATTATATTTTTAGAGGAATCATGCCAGTTTTTGTACCCAATTTTCATTTGATCCATAATGTGAGTCCATTTTCCTCCAGAAATTTTATTGTTATATTTATCCTGCAGGATAGAGTCTCGCATAAAATGAGCTTTAACTTTTTCTGCATAATAGTTAGCATCGCTATTTTTTGATTCAGCCAGTTTTCTGTTTTTTGCCTGTGCAAAATACATTTCATACAGATTACTGCATGCGTCCACAGGATAAAGCACTAGCTGAAAATAGGAGTCTTTGTATTGATTTGGCAAATCATCATAAATACGGTATGCTGCAAGAGCCAAATTTTTATAATCATTTACAACAGTTTCAAATTCATTATAGTTTTCGAGGCTGTATGTTCTGCTATCCAGCATTTCGGGGGTAACCCTCCTGTTGTATTTAGGATAAGTATTTAATATTGATGCAATTTCTTTGGCGTGCTGTGTTCCAAATTGCTGTTTTGACCAGTTTTCGGTAAATTCTAAAAGGTTTTGAGAATTGAATTGCTTTGGATTCCAAGCCATTTCCATAAAAAAGCTGATTGGGAATTCCATGGGTTTTAAATCACCAACGTTTACAATCCATATTTTATCGACACCATGTTCGTAGCTCAAGTTCATCTGTTCCCATACCCGCTGGATTGGACTGATATTAATCCATTTAGAATTTCGTGGTGCTCCTACATAATCAAAGTGATAATACATTCCATATCCTCCCTTATGTTTTGGTTTTGCGGGATCAGGAAGCTTGCGTACATTTCCCCAATTATCATCACAGAACAATAATGTAACATCATCTGGAACACGCATTCCCTGATCGTAATAGTCCTGTACTTCTTTATACAAAGCCCAGACCTGCGGTGTTTTATTGGCTTTTTGTCCTGTATTTTTTTCAATGATCTCGCGCTGTTCTTTTACAATATTCTCAAGCAGAGAAATATTAGTACCTTCGCTCATTGCTTCGTCACCGTCTCCACGCATTCCAACGGTAACTATTTTCTCCCAATTCCTGCTGCGTTCGATTCCTGCTTTCCAAAATTCATTCAAGACAGTTTTATTTTTGGAATAATCCCAAACATTCGGCAGATTATTTTTTTTGATATACCGATGCCAATCTGTTTGTGCCAATGCCATTGGTTCATGGTGCGAAGTTCCCATTACAATCCCCATTTCGTTGGCCAAAGGTCCACTAGCCGAATCATCATCATAGAAAGCATTGCCCCACATAGCCGGCCAAATATAATTGGCTTTTAGGCGAAGCATCAATTCAAATACCTTTTCATAAAATTGGCTATTGAAGCCTCCAAATGTTTCTTTAGCCCATCCACTCAAAGCGGGTGCCTCGTCATTTAGAAAAATCCCTCTATATTTTACAGCAGGCTCACCATCAGTATATATACCACTTTTGAAATAAATATTATCATGATGTGTTATAGGTACATCTGCCCAATAATACCAGGGCGAAACACCAATCTGCCGTGATAACTCATAAATTCCATATATGGTACCGCGCTTGTCACTGCCTGCAATTACAATTGCTTCGTTAATACCTTTAAAAGGATTTTTAACATTTGTAATGATGAATTTTTCGTTTTTGCCTTTCAGCTCTTTCTCATCAATTTTCTTCTGTTTTATCAAATCATCGATTACAGAATGAGTACCAATTGTGCCAATAATAATTAATGGCGAAGATAGCGATGGAACTTGACTATAAATAACTGGCCTCTCTCCAGTCACTTTTTCAAAATCAGATTGCAGATTATAAACCGCCCGCACAATTCCTTTATCGATTCCAGTATTAAAAAAAAAGGAAAGCTTAACTGTTTTTTCCTTCATGACGATTACCCCAGATTTTTTTTCGGCAGTGATAAAAGGCTCTGCAGCCCATGATGGTACACAAAAAAGCATGGATACTATTGTGATAAAGAGTGCTAATATATTTTTCATGATGAATTTATTTTTCTAATTCAAGATTATCGGAACAACTGTTTTATCTAAACAATAATTGTGTGTACATCATTAAATCATGCCTCCATACAGGCCATGTGTGTCCTCCAGGATATTCGCTGTATTTATATTTGATTCCCATCTGGTCAAACCTGTTCCTCATTATTTTGCAGTTTTCAAAAGCAATATCTTCTTTGCCTCCCATTGAAATCCAAAATTCCTTAATATTAGAATTGATAGCCGCAGTATTATTTTTCATAAACTCGTATTGGGGATCCGATAAAACTGTATTATCTGCCCACCATCCAGAACTGAAAACACCAATGCTTGAAAACATTCCGGAATTTTTGATGCCTGCAAACAGAGTCTGTAATCCGCCCATTGACAAACCGGCCAAAGCTCTGTTTTTAGCATCGGTGGCTACCTTGAAATTGTTCTCTACAAAAGGAATTGCCCCCGTTTTCAATTCGTTTTCAAAAGCTTTAAGGGCATTTTCATTGAATCCTGCTATGCCTCCCGTATTACCCATGTTGCCATCCAGCATAACGATAACCATTGGCTTTGCTTTATTTTCGGCTATCAGATTATCCATAATCAGATTGGCTCTTCCTTGATTAGCCCAAGCTCTTTGATCTTCTCCTCCACCATGTAATAAATATAAAACTGGAAATTTATCTGTGGAATTCTCGTAACCAGGCGGTGTGTAGACATACATTTCCCGCCAAGAGCCAGTCGCTTTAGAAAAGTATTTTTTAATTATAATTCCACCATGCGGGACACCTTTTAATGCATAAAAATCTCCATCCTTATCAGGAATTTCTATACCGCTGGCCATGCGTCCCATGCCATAAAAAGTTTCGCTCGCTGGATCAGCAGCTGCCACTCCATCAATCAGCAACGAATAATAATTAAAACCGCTATTTATAACATCTGTAGTTATAGTCCAATTTCCCGAAGCGTCTTTTATCATGTCATACTTTCTGCCCAAATCGATTTGCACTTTTGCAGCTTCGGGGGCTTTTACTTTAAAAACCACCCTGTTGTCTGGCAATACCTGAGGATATTTTGCATTGCGGATATTAGTTTCGGCGGGAGTTCCCAATATAGTGTATTTTGTAAAACTTGCCGGGTCTACTGCTTTGAATAAAAATTGGGAAAACATATACAAGCCATTTTTCCATACCTTAAAATCATGAACACCAGGCTCAATATAATAAATATGCGGCACGTTTTTCTTAAACAAAAAATCATGAGTCCGCTTGCTGTTAGGAATAAGCCAGTCATCATCACCGCATGATATCCAAAGCAGTTTTAATTTCTTTTTAGCATCTTCAGGATTGGGGATCAGTTCTTCTGGCCGCTTCGTATTGGGTGCAGATGAAAAGCCTCCCACCCATGAAAATTTATCCAGGTTTCCTAATCCAAAATTCAGTGATTGCCCACCGCCCATAGATAATCCTGCAATCGCGCGATGATCTTTGTCTTTTAGAGCTGGGTATTTTTTTTCGATAAAAGGAATCAAATCATTTAATAAATCTTTTTCAAAAACAGTAAAAGCCTGTACTTTGTCGGGAGCCATAATATTCCCGGAAGCACTATCATCTTTCATTGCCCTTCCATTAGGCATTACAACTATCATGGGCTGGATTTTGCCCTCTGAATACAGATTGTCTAATATAATTTGTGGTGTGCCGCCATTGAGCCATTCTTTTTCATCTCCTCCTATCCCGTGAAGCAGGTATAAAACAGGATATTTTTTGTGTCTGCTGAAACCGGGAGGAGTATAAACAGTAACTCTTCGCATAGTCCCGACAGTCTTAGAACTATACTCAAGGCTTTCAATTTTTCCATTAGGAATTCCTGCCTTGACTTGATCAAAACCCTTTGGTCCTTCTTTTTCTATCGTTTGTGCCCATAAACCGGCAGCCATGAAAACTATAGCGGCGATTGACAATATCTTTTTTTTCATTTTTAAGATTTTCGTTTAATAATGTATGACTTTTCCAAAATCAATAACGTATCAGCGGCATTAACTAAAAATTATTTCAAATCCTGATTTGGCAATAGAGTTATCATCTTTTGGGCATATCGTTTTCCTAATTCACTATAGCCATCAGCATTAAAATGGAGATTATCATTTGCAACGCTGCATCCTTTTGACGAAATTACATACGAATTTGGAATCGTTTGCGGAAGTGCAGTTATGATGGCATTCATGCTGGCACATTTTCCATTCTGTTCTTCATGAACTGTCTCACCGGCAAGCAGCGGGACATCAGCAGGATTCAGATTAAGATCTTTCATTAGATTATCATAAACTATCCTCACCTTTTTTGTCCATAGTGTATCTCCTGTATTGGATTCGCCCTGATGCAGTAAAATGCCTTTTATAACTCCGCTTTTCTGTGCAATTTTAGCCATTTCTACCAGTCTCCCGTAAGGGTTTCCATCATATTCTTTTACCATATTTTTTAGCCAGTCGGGAGCGGTTGCTACATATTCCGAATATTTATCCTTATCAAACAGTTCTATTTTACAGCCTCCGACCGCTACATTGATAATTCCTATTTTTATGTTTTTGGGGAGCTTCGATACCATTTCCCTTCCAAAATAATCTGTAAGCGTCAAACCTGTCCTGCATCGGCATAATGGAGGTACAGCTGTGTACCATTTGCCTTTTTCCCGATGCAGTTCGGGGCAGTTTACTGCTTCCAGAACCTTAAAACGTGCATCAATTTCCACAGTATCCTTTGGCTCAATTTTGGCAGCACCCTCCATATTGGATTGGCCAAAACTTAAGTAAATATGAAAATTGGAATCTTGCGAGAAAACCGTGTTTGCTGTAAATAACAATATAAACAACAGCAGATTATTATTATTTTTCATAATTAAATAGTAATTAAAATAAGTTTATAAAGCAGTCTATCAGATAAAAAATCATCTGAATAAATTTAGATCAATAGCTTCCCCCATTCGGCGGTAACCTGATTCATTTGGATGCAGAAAATCATTATCATGCATATTGGGCAAAATTGTTTTAGAATCGGGTGCAGATGCCATTTCTTTATCAAAATCAATAATTGCATCAAAACTTCTGCTGGTTCTGATCCAAGTATTGACAATATCTCTTGCATCCTGCCTGTATGGCGCATCATAGAATGATTTTTCAAAAGGCAAAATTGTACAGCCGTAGACTTTTATGCCTTTTGCATGGGCTTTATCAATCATAATCTTGTAGGCATCAATAATTTCCTGTGCTTTTGTTGGAGCATCTTCTGCACGTTTTATACCTCCAATGTCATTTATGCCTTCTAAAATAACCAGCCATTTTGTACCTGACTGAGATAGTACATCTCTGTCAAAACGATTCAATGCTGCAGGTCCTAATCCGCCACGAACAACGCAATTGCCTCCAATTCCTAAATTCAGAACACCAATATGTTCAGTATCCTTATTTGCCAGCAGCCGTTCCGATAAAATATCTGTCCAGCGATTCTGCTTATTGGTTCCAGATCCTCTTCCATCAGTTATGGAATTGCCAAGACATACAATGTTGGCTGTTTTTTTTGTTCCTATCACATCTACTCCCATAATAGTGTACCAGTGATCTGTTTTTACAGCCCCGGAAAATGATGCATTATTACTATTATTCCCTTCGAGAATATAAGAAGTTGTTCGGGAACCCGGATGACCAGATGTTTTTTGAGAAGTACTTCCATAATGAATAGTAATAGCCAAAAGCTGTCCCGGCTGCAAAGCAAAATCAAAGGCATCCGAAAATACCTCTTGCTCAGGATTTATTATTACACTTGAATTCCCATTAAAGCTAAGTATCTTTTGAGTTGTTTCATTAATTACTGCCCCTTCGATAACATTTGCAACAGTTACAGATTTTAATTCCGTTGGCTGATCACTAAATATGTTCGAAAAGCGCAGTCGCAGTCTTTTGCCTCCAATCGAAACCCTAATAATCTGCCTTAGGGTGCTATTTGTAAGACCTGGCGGCGGTGGCATGTTATGAGGTTCTGTAAGCATTTGGGCTGTAGCCCAGCTTCCAACCCAATTTGGGATGTTTTCACTATGTGTAGAGCTAGTGGTTTTACAGCCCAAAGCAGTTATGCATAAGCAAAAAAAACAAAACCATTTGGCAAGACTCTTGGTCATAATCTGCATAATTTATTCGGATTAAAGATTAATCAGCACGTTATTCAGGTAAAGCATCATTAGCTGCTGTCGCATATAAGCCAATCAAAGCTCCTGTAAATCCTCCAGCCACATTGGTAGAAAGAATATCACCAGAAACTATCCCGCCCAAATTTTGAAAATCAGTCCCGTTTATTGAATAGTTAAATTCATAGCTGTCACCTGCTGCCTTTACTTGCAGGCGTACTGGTTTTTTTACATCAATTTTACTGCTGGCAATAATCTTAGAAACTCCTTTTTCTGTTCTTTCCAGTAAAATATATGTGTCATTTCCTTTTCTGGTAATGCCAAAAACATAATTAAAACGCTCATTCTGCAAACAAGTAATACCTGCCAGATCCTTTTCGGAAAATGGTTTGTAATCTATTGTTGCTTCAAAAGAAAAAGAATTATGCTGCTGTCTGTAAAAAAGCGTAGAAGTTGGTTTCAGCTCTTTTATATTTACTGCAAAAGGGTTAATCTGTAATCCCTTTTTGGTTACTGCAGTAAAATTTTCTCGGGGACCTCTCAGACCAATCCATCTGTAGTCTAATTTATCTGAATTGAAGTTCTCCTCGAATGTAAAATTCCCATTCGGAAAAAATCCATTCTTGCCAGCTTTATTTTCGGTAACACCATTCGGCATTTTCAATTTTGGGGTCATAGGGACTAATCCGTTTTCAAAAACAGGAAAAGTACCCGACCAGTCTACTGGCAGCATAAAAGTTTCGCGTCCTGTATTTACCCTGTCCTTATCATTTGGACGAATGCCAAGAAAAACACCATAATATTTATTATCTGGCCCCAATACCAAATCAGCATGTCCTGCCCAGTCTACTTTATCTGTCCTGTCCTTTGGAAAATATCTTTGGGTCAAAATCGGGTTGTTAGATGATGGCGTAAAAGGCCCTGTTGGGCTGTCACTGATAAAAATCACTTCACTATGGTTGCCTCCTGTACCGCCTTCGGCACACATTAAATAATATTTTCCGTTTTTTTTGTAAAGATGAGGAGCTTCAATCCAGATTGGTTTTTTAGACAAATCGACACCGCCATCAACGATAATTTTATCAGTACCTGGAATCACTTTATCATTAGCAGTATCATATTCCCACACTTTGATAACACGGTGTCCATTATACAATTCTTTTCCTTTATCAGGCGCATCATTATGAACGATGTATCCTTTTCCGTTATCATCAAAGAAAACGCAAGGGTCAATTCCGCCAAAATCAAGCTTGATTGGGCTTCCCCAGCCTTTCATCGGGTCTTTTGTTTTGACCATGATATTGCCAAGCCCTCCAGAAAATGCAGTTACAATCATATAAAAAGTATCGTTATGCGGATTATAGGTAATCCCTGGAGCATAAACCCCGGCACTGATTCCTGTATCATGAGGATTGAACTCATTGACATTGTTGAGTACACCGCCTAGATCTTTCCAGTTTACCAAATCTTTTGAATGAAAAATCGGCACACCGGGAAACATCGCAAATGAAGAGCAAACCATGTAATAATCATCACCTTTTCTGGTTATTGCAGGATCAGGGTAACAGCCTTGCAGGATTGGATTATAGAATTCTCCATCTTTCAGCGGATTTTTTTTATAAATCTGATCATCACCCTGATAAACTACTTTCGAAAACACAGGCGGATTCTTTGGCATTTTAGGTTTTGGAGATTCTTTATCACCAGGATCACTGAATGAAAAAAGACACATTATTGTTACCAAAAAAAGCATTTGTTTTGTTCTTGCTGCTTGTAATAATTTATTTTTCATTTCTATATATTCTATATGTTTTATCATTAAATGGTGCAATTGCGAGTGCTGAAAAGATATTCGAAGCTTAGAGACAGCTTAATCTATTCGGAAATTTCATCACTTATGCGGAAATAATCAAAATCTGCAAAACCTCCTGGTTTTTTGGCGGCGTAATTGAATAGCCCAAAACGATAGCCCATAAAGTGCGGAATCGTATATGGCATTTTGATAGGCTTGCCTATGGCCTTCCATTTTTTTCCATCCAGGCTGTAATAAAATCTTCCGGTATCTGCATTATTTTTAAAATCACATTCGGCTTTTAAATAAACCTTATCCTGATTCAAAGGAACACTCTCAATTTCTTTTGGAATTGATTTTTCGGCATCTATCATAATAATACTTTTAGAACCATTATCAGCTTTTACAGCTAACAGTCCGAAGTCTTTTTGCAATAGCGAAAGACCTGCCAAATCACCATCTTTCATATTAGCAATTTCTATTAAAGTACTTGCTGCACATTGTGGCCCAAAAGTTCTTTGTGTCAATGTGTTTCTCGCCTGAAGAAAACCATCATCTATTCTTGAAGTTTTTAACCTTAAATATCCTTTTTTTTCTTTGACAGACCAAAGTGAATTGTCCGGATTATGATTCCACTGCCAGGCCAAAGGCAAATCATCTTCGCCTTTTTTTCGGTCAAATTCATCTGAATTTACAATTCCTGGGATAAGGCTTTTGTTGGCAGGCAGATCCAGTTTTTCTGGGACTTTGCCGTTTTCTCCCAAAACAGGCCAGCCATTTTCCCATTTTACAGGAACCAGATACGGGATACGTCCAACACCACCAGCGTCCCTGAATAAATATGAAAACCATTTGCCATCAGGAGTATCTATAAGCCCTCCCTGCGCAACTCCCTGATCCTGCAGACCGATTTTTCCTTCCCAAGGTCCCGAAATATTATCTGCTCTATGGATAATTACAGTTCGCATGCCTCCTTTTGGCCATGCAATATTGAATAAATAATACTTTCCGTTTATTTTGTACAGCTGAGAACCTTCGGCACCCAAATTTATATTTGTACCCGCTGGAGCGCTCGCATTTTCTATCAAAACCTGATCTAATCCCCCATCTTTAATTCCGGACAGATCTGGTTTTAATTCTTTGACAAAAAGTTTTCCATTTCCATATACCATATATACTTTTCCATCATCATCAAACAAAATACTGTGATCGTGATAAGCTGGACTAAAAGCGATTTCTTTCCATGGTCCTTTTTCAATATTGCCCGTAGTGTAAACATGAGTTTTGCCTGTTGTCTGCGCAAAAGTGGTCACATAAAACAGATTGTTATGAAATCGTATATTACTCGCCCAAGAACCTCTTCCATAAGTGCTCTTGCCATTGTTCAAATCCAGTTCGTCTGTTTTTTCTAATGTATTATAAGCATAGTTTATTAATTCCCAGTTTATTAAATCCTTTGATTTCATGATAGGAACTCCCGGACTCATGTGCATTGTTGTACTGCTCATATAATAAGTATCCTCTATCCTGATCATGGATAAATCGGGCACATCGGCATAAATAATTGGGTTGTGAGCTTTGTGTTCTTGCGCTACTGCTGCGCCGATAACTATAAATCCTGCCAATAAAATGCTGAATATTTTTTTTCTTGCAATCATTTATTTCGAGTTTACTGCTTTGACACCTTCTTTTGTCTGAATTATTTTTTGAATGCTTCCATCTTTATTAAAATAGAGATAATCTAAGCAGATTGACCGCCTGTAGCTGCCTCCTTCGGGCAATTCTCCATTATGATAGAAAAAATAAGTTTTGCCTTTAAAATCAATAATTCCAGGATGAATAGTAAAGCTTTTAGGCGCATTTTCTGCAAGGATCCCTCTATATTCCCACGGTCCCTGAATATTCTTTGAAGTTGCATATTCGATCATTTCGGGCTTAGTGCCTTTGCCTGCATATACAAGATAGTATAATTCTTTCCGTTTATAAATCCACGGCCCTTCAATAAAATTTTTAATATCAAGCGTATTGATTCCCCCATCAAGTTCAGTCATATTCTTTTTTAATTTTACCCATTTGCAGCTGCCGTTGCCCCAAAAAAGATAAGCCTGACCATCATTATCAATAAATACAGCGGGATCAATATCGTCCCACGCATGTTTCATATCTGTAGTCATTTCATTTACAATCAAGGCTTTGCCAATTGCATCTTTGAAAGGACCTAAAGGAGAATCAGAAACTGCCACCCCTATTGCGGCACCACCTTCGCTGGCATCATCTTTTTTATGAAAAGTAGAAACGAACCAATAAAATTTTCCATTTCGTTCTATGGCATGCGCCGCATAAGCATCGCCGGTTGCCCATGAGAAAACAGCTGGTGATAATCTGGGGCCATGATTTGTCCAGTTTACCATATCCTTAGACGAAAAGATGTACCAGTCAGGCATTTTATAATTAGTATCCTCTAAAGTGGCTCCATCGTGACCTGCATAAAGATATACAGTGTTATTGTGTACCAAAGGTGCTGGATCAGCAGTAAAAATTTCGTTTATTATCGGGTTCTGGGCATGTATGACGCTTGCAATCCCAATAACCATAAGAGTTGTGAAAAGGTGTCTGGATTTCATAATTTATTTTTTTTAGTCGAAAGCACTCCGTTTTCAGTCTGAATTACTTTTTGAATGCTTCCGTCTTCGTTATAATTAAGATATTCAATACAAACTGAACGTCTATATCCTCCGCCAGTTGGCAATGCTCCATTATGATAAAAGTAATAATCGTTTCCTTTAAAATTTATTATTCCCGGATGAGTAGTAAAACTATTAAATGAGGTATCCTGAATAACGCCTCTATATTCCCAAGGGCCTGCAGGGCTATTTGCAATACAATATTCTGCACGTTCCGGCATACCTGCCGCATAAACTAAATAATACAAGCCATTCCGTTTATAAATCCATGGAGCTTCTGTAAAATTTTGAGGCTTAAAAGTATGTATTGAACCATCTAGCTCAATCATATTATCTTTCAGCTTTGCCCATTTGCAGCTACCGTTTCCCCAATAGATATAGGCCTGGCCATTATCATCAATAAAAACACTTGGATCCAGATCGTCCCAGGAATGTGTCATATCCGTTGTCATATCATTAGTAATAAGTGCTTTGCCTAAAGCATCTTTAAAAGGCCCAGTTGGACTTTCTGAAACTGCTACGCCAATACCTACTCCTCCCTTGCTGTTTCTGTCTGATTTGTGGATAACCGAACATACCAATAAAATTTATTATTCCGTTCAATACATTGTGCTGCATTAGCCGCTTTAGCTGCCCATGAAAAATCTTTTGGAGACAAAAGAGCACCGTGGTTTTCCCAATTTTTCATATCAGAAGAAGAATAAACGAGCCAGTCTGGCATTTCATAACTTTCTACCCCTGCTGCTGCTGTATCGTGGCCTACATACATATACACTTTGTCCTTGTAAATCATTGGTGCGGGATCGGCTGTAAAAACATCTCTTATAATTGGATTTTGTGCCTTAAGCATCAAAGTCATGCCAATTATTCCAATAAAAGCTGATGTATATTTAAATTTCATAATTTAAAATTATTGCTTTAACTCGATAAATTACATATTCTTCATAAAAAACATTTTTAAAAAGTGTTAATATCACACTTTTAAAAAAAGTTAAAAAAAAACCCGATGGGGTATTTTTAAAAGAAACAATTTATAAAGATTTTTTTTCACATACATTACTATTGTTTTAATACATAGATTGTGTCTGTGAGTGTACATTTTTTTGAAAATTGTTAAAAAGCCGAGCGAATTCACACTCGGCTCCTAACTAAACAAACTTAAGTAACTCCTGAAGAGCATCCTGTAAAAACTACACTTCAATTGTCCATTAACCAAAAATCAATTCTAAATTTGTTTTATTTTGAGAATTAATATCCAGGATTTTGATAAGCTGCTTTCTCTGCATCTGTCAATTCCATACGATCAAATTGCCCGATTGGAATAGGTCTTAAATAATGATACGGCTGGATTGTTCTAGTTACTGTAGCCGGGGTGTGATCACCATAGCTTGAACCACCAATTCTATAAGTTCCAGCAACTTCATTCCATTTTTGAGTACGAACTAAATCATACCAGCGATATCCTTCACCAAAATATTCTCGAGAACGTTCTGCCAAGATATAATTGATATCAATTACAGCTGGAGTTGCTGCAGTAAGAGCTGCGCTGTTATCTGCAGTTTTTGCAACATTGCCATTATTGTCCCAGCGCCATTTTCCTGCACGCGCACGGATAACATTAATCAGGTTTCGGGCAGTCATCGTTCCTGTAGCTCCTTTTACAGCAGCTTCGGCCGCCACAAAATAAAGTTCTGAAAATTTAGCTACTGGAAATGGTCTGGTACTCGCCGCATTTGGCTGTCCTAAAGTTCCCGCATTGTCTGTACGATAAGGACCTAATTTCCAGAATCCTGGGTACACTATCCTGCTGATACCGTTTGGAGAGATTACATAATCAGCCCTGCCTGGCAAAACTCCTGCACCAATACCGCTATCACCGCCACCAGCAGGATAAGTAATGGCAGTAGATGGCTCGTCATTGAGGAACGTAAGTATAGCATCTTTTGAAGTTACTGGCAATCCATTTGCATTAAACAATGTAACTATATCTGTCAGTCCTGTAGTTTTTAAATTCCAGTTTCCTCGATATACAGTTGCAAAAGTACCATCATAACGTGAATCATTTGACTTATCAGCAAATGTATTTGTGAAAACATCTATAGGTGGTGCCATACGTGTCCAAGGTCGTCCTAATGCCTGAGCTGCTTCTCTCTGGACAGGCGATACCAGTTTACCTGATGCATCCTTACTTTTCAAGGCTGTATAATTCCAGGTAACCATCCATCCTGCAAAATTATCTGCACCGCCACCACCAGCATAGGTAAGGCTTGAGCCATTGTAGTACTCATTTTTTTCATTATGATCTGCATACAGCAGCATTTCTTTATTACGATCATTAGACCCTAAATTAACATCATAATAATAAGCCTCTAGTCCAAAATTTGACCCAGCATTATTGATACCTTCCATAGCGACATTGTAAGCTTCCTGAAAATACCATTGCGCATTATGTCCATCAGGATCTGTTCGTGGTGTATCAGGATAAGTTGGAATATTATTTGGGTTTTGCAGCCACCAGGCATATGTCAAATAAGCTTTTGCCAAAAACAGGCGAGCCAGTGTTTTTGTTGCGGTTCCTGTAAGTCTTGGTACATCTGGCAACTCGGCAACTGCTGCTTTTAGATCAGGAAATATTGCTTTGGTATATACCTCAGTAACTGTATTTCGAGCTGAATATCGTGTTGCTTTATTATTAAATTTTAAAATTCCCGTACCTAAATCTAAAGGAACGCCACCAAAAGTCTGTACTAGTAAGAAATAATCAAATCCTCTGAAAAATTTAGATTCAGCTATTAAACTTGAAGATACCCCTACTTCTGCACCGTTTTCAATGATACCGCTGGCCGTATTAATGTCGGCGTAGGAATTATTCCACAACACATCCGAACGGCTTGAACTTGGAGTGATTGTCCCAACACCTGATAAATCATGGTCTTTGAAATTTCCATCGGCACTTTGTGCATAGGTTGCCTCGTCAGTTCCTGTTTGTAATGAATTATAAAAATAAGCATTTCCATATATCCAGCGTAAGTGAGCATAGTGAGATGTTAGTCCTTGAAGTACACCTTGTTCAGTTTTAAAATAGGATGGCTCATAAAAATCATGTGGTTCTTCTTCTAATAGGTCAGAACAACCTGCCAAGCTAAACAAAGCTACTGATCCTATAATTATATTTTTAAAAATATATCGTTTCATATTATTCTAATTTATTAAAATGTTAAGTTAAGCCCCAATAAAAAGTTACGAGTTGAAGGCGTATTAGTTCCTATCACCAAAATTCTGTTTGGATAAGAATTTACGGCTTGATTCTGGTCTCCAAATGAATTAGTTTCAGGATCCATTCCAGACATATCGTAATAAGGAGAAAAGAAAACAAATGGATTTTGAACTGAAGTATAGATACGTAATTTATCAATTCCTGCTTTTTTCATAAAATCCTGCTGAAGTGTATATCCAAGAGTTATCGATCTGATTTTCAAATACGAACCATCAAAATACCCCATAGTCGACATATACTTTGGATTATCCCCGCTTCTGATTCCATTTGGATTAGGAAAATCTGCACCTGTATTTGAAGGTGTCCAATAATCTACGTCAACATTACTGCTTCGGCCATTAAGCAAGTTCAAATAACTGGCACTGCCATAAAGTGTGCTTACTAAAATTCCGCCGCTTCTAAAGGCTCCCACAGCATTAAAATCAAAACCTTTATAAGTCAAATTAGTATTAAAACCTCCTTGAAAATCTGGATCTGTGTCCATGATCTGTCTATCTGTAGCATCGATCCTGCGTATAGGTGATCCATCTGCATTATACCCTCCCGTATATTTTACTTTTATGGATCCAACCACTGTTCCTTTATCATTTACATTCGTTGGCCCTGATTCATATTTATCCATAAAAGCATCACCTTCTTGCCAAAGTCCAACTTTTTCATAGTCATAAAGTGAAGCAATGTTATGACCAACAAACCATAAATTGCCCTCATCTCTATCCTTTCCAGAAGCTAGAGAAACAATTTGATTTTTATTAGCATATAAGTTGAAACCTACTGTCCATGTCAAACCATTAGGATTATCCAATATCACACCATTTAATGAAATTTCATATCCCTTGTTTTCAGTCGCTCCAACATTTGCAGTATAGCCATCAACACCAGTTGTCTGAGGCAGTGCTACTCTTTGCAATAAATTTTCTGTCTGTGTATTATAATATTCAACAGTTCCTGTCAAACGGCTGTTAAAAAATCCAAAATCCAAACCAACATTTACAGTTTTAGAATATTCCCATCCTAAAATTGGGTTAGGCAATTCTGTTACAAATACTCCTGTAGAATTTGTAGCAGTACCAAAATTATATGGTCTTGTGCTCAAAGCTCCCAAAGTAGCATAAGGACTGACAGCCTGATTTGAAGTCTCACCATATCCTGCACGCAATTTTAATGAACTTAGCCATGATATATCCTTCATAAATGATTCGTTCGAAATTGTCCAGCCTGCAGAAACCGCAGGATAAGTAACCCATTTAGAACCCTCAGCTAATCTTGAAGATCCGTCAGAACGGACAGTTCCTGAAATAAAATAACGATTATCATAAGAGTACATTAATCTAGCCATGTAAGAACGTAATCCCCATTTTGTATAATCCTGCTCACTTGGTGTTATAGTAACAGGTTCCTCACTTTGACCTAAATTATAAAACTGAAATGCATCCGAAGTAATTCCGTTTCTAGCTATTCTCGAACTATTTCCTGTGTAACTTTCGTTAGAATACAGTCCTACAAAATTGACAGTATGCTTTCCAGCAAAAGTTTTATCATAAGTAATTAAATTCTCGAGCAGCCATTGTGTAGACATAAAATTACTGATTGAAGCATTCGATATTGTGGTTGGGTTAACATCAAAAACGCCTTGCCCTTCATAATACCCATTATTGGCAGTACGGAAATTCAATCCCGAATTTAATCTATATTTCAGTCCATCTACCCCAGGGATTTTTATCTCACCAAAAATATTGTTGTATGAACTGAATGCCTTGTTTAAATTAACATAAGAATCGCCTAATGCATTGATAGATTGTCTGGTATAAACCCATTTATCATCTATAAGTCCCATGTTTACTGTTCTTTTTAAATTACCATCAGCATCATATGGATCAATCAAAGGAGACATTCCTAAGGCAGCTCCAGGACCTATATTATCGCCATTAGTAATCGCATAATTATTATTAGTTGTAAAACCAATGCGGAATGCTGTTCCAATTTCCTGATCCAATGAAGCTCTAAGGCTAAAACGCTCATAAGATTGACCTGGCAAAACAGATTCTTCCTTATAGTAACCGAGACCTCCAGTGTATGAACCTCCTTCACTTCCTCCAGAAACTCCTACATCGTGACTGGTTATCTGGCCTGAATCATATAATAATCCCTGCCAGTCAGTGTTCTGGCCTCTCACTTCATCCCTGCCATCTGAATATAATTTGCTTATATCACGAAGTGCTGCAAACTGGTCACCATTCATCATATCATAATCGCCGAATACATTTTTTACCCCGCCAAATCCATTATAGGTGAACTTAGCTTTCTGTCCTTTTCTGCCTTTATTAGTTGTAATCAATATCACTCCATTAGCACCACGGGATCCATAAATAGCAGTTGCAGAGGCATCTTTCAAAATGTCAAGTGATTTTATATCAACAGGGTTAATATCACCAATTGATCCAGCAAAAGGCACTCCATCCAGCACTATCAGCGGATTATTATCTGCTGTAAGCGATCGGGTTCCTCGAATTCGAATCTGCATCGAAGCACCAGGTTTGGTAGACGTTTGAGTCAATTCGACACCTGGAAGCCTTGCCTGCAGGGCTTGCGTAACATTACCTGATGCAAATTCGCTAAGCTCTTTGCCTGCAAGAGTGGATACAGATCCTGTAACAGCTTCTTTTCTAACGGCACCATAACCAATTACAACAATTTCTTTCAGAGTATTTGATTCATCTTCTAAAACTACATTTATAGTGCTTCGCCCGCCCACTGTAATTTCTTTAGATTGATATCCAACGAAACTAAAAACAAGTACACCATTGGAAGGAACATCTTTTATAGTATACTTACCATCAAAATCAGAACTGGATCCATTAGATGATCCTTTCAAATTTACATTCGCCCCCGGAATAGGACCATTTTTATCTGATATTATTCCTGTAACAGTTGTTTGCGCACTCGAATTGAGCGACATAACAAACATTAAAATCAAAAAAACAAAACATTTGAAATGCTTTGAATTTCTAGTAAAGTAATAGCTAGTCATAAAAATTGATTTAATTATTAAAATTGGTTAGTTAATTAAACTCATTGTTTTAATAAGTTTTGAGAGAAACAAATATATACATATAAATTAAATACACAATCGGTTGTGTATATTTTTTTTTATGAATTTAAAAAAAAATACAGCTTTTAAAAATTATATGCATATAAATAGTTTTAAAAAATTAAATTATATTTAAATATTATTTTTAAAATCAAAGATTATTTAATAAAAAAATATCATTTCAATAAAATAAATAAATAAACCATAATCTCCTCGTTTTATAATATTTATCAAAAAAAATCTTTAATTTCATTAAAAAAAACAATCGATTGCTTTTAGAAAGACAAATGTTTAACCTTACTAATTATATTTATAAGAAAATTAAAGCGAAAAGTATCTGATTTGTAAAAAATAAAAAAGGAGCCTGAATCAGACTCCTTTTAACAACAATGAAATATAAAGCATTCTACTATTCTTCTAAATGAATAATAACAAATGATATTTTTATAGATTACTATTTCCTTTTTGATAATCCGCCAAGAAAGTGGCTAATCCGCTATCGGTAAGAGGGTGTTTCAGCAAGCCTTCTATCGCGCTTAATGGACCAGTAATTACATCGGCACCAATTTTGGCACAATTAAGAATATGCATCACGTGCCTCACTGATGCGGCCAGTATTTGAGTTTCATATCCATAATTATCATAAATCAATCTGATCTCCTCTATGAGCTGCAATCCATCTGTAGAAATATCATCCAGCCTGCCAATAAATGGCGACACATACGTTGCTCCTGCCTTGGCAGCAAGCAAAGCCTGTCCCGAGGAGAAAACCAGAGTACAATTGGTTCTGATTCCTTTATTCGAAAAATAACGGATGGCTTTTATTCCATCCTTTATCATAGGTATTTTTACAACAATCTGCGGATGCAATGCTGCTAGCTTTTCGCCTTCGGCAACCATTCCATCGAAATCTGTTGAGATTACTTCGGCACTAACGTCGCCCTCCACCAGTTCACATATTTTTGTGTAATGGGTTATAATGTTTTCGGCTCCTGTAATTCCTTCTTTAGCCATTAATGACGGATTGGTGGTTACTCCATCTAATATTCCTAAATCATTTGCTTCTTTGATGTCTTTTAAATTTGCTGTGTCAATAAAAAATTTCATATGTTTTTTGTTTAAGTTTTTAAAATGTTATAATTAAAAGCCCCTGGCCATACAGGTTATTATCTAAGGATATTCGATGATTTTGCCATTAAACCTATTAAAATCGAATAACGCAACCGATTGTTTTTGCAAACATATAAAAAAATTAAAACAAATATTATTTAAACCAAAACTTTTATTCTGCTGTAATACAAAAATTGAAACTTTTAAATAAAATCAGATGTAGACCTTAAATCAACATAAGAATCAACAGAAAGCCTATGAATTAACCGATAAAATCAATTAAACCATAGGCTTTTAAATCACTATGAAAAATGCTTAAAGATCTCTATCTTCATAAATGTACTCATCATCATCGTCCTCGTTGTCAATTTCATCCTCAGATTCGGAATCGTCAATATCAGTTTCATCAAAAGCATTATCGCTATCGCTTTCATCGTCTAAATCTGCGTCATCCATATCACTGTCTTCTTCAAAATTTTCATCTGGATCATATTTTGGATCCGTAGTGTTGCCTGAACTTATATCCGTATCACTCTCTTCATAATTATTTGAACTATCGCGGCTGAAATTATCGGATGATTCTTCTCTCGGATAATTTTGATTTGGATCATCATTTAAACTTGATTTTTCAAAATCAGCTGTACTTGGTGCATCTGTGTAATTGCGATCTTCCTGATTGTAATTACGATTTCTGTTATCTTCCATTTTTAATTGTTTTAAATTGTTATTTTTTTGCTGGGCTTTTTTTTACCGCTTTGGATGTGTTTTTTACTGATTTTTTATCAGCAGTCCTTTTTGTCTCTTTTTTATCTTCCGAAGTTTTACTATCGTTTTTCATGTCTCAAAAATTTTTGATTAATAATTTCAAAACTATTACCATTTGCCATTTTTAGGCTTACACAATTAAAGCTGTCAATTACATAATTATCAATTATAAGGATTTTATCGGTCATGAATCTTATAAATAAAACATCCAATTCTATAAATCAAAAAATAAGATTCTAATTAGATTTGATGTTTTTAAAAACTTAAATACTGATAATAATGAAGCAGAAAAAAGATGAAGAGCTTTTAAATGAATATCAGTCCAATGAAAGAACTTTACTGGCATGGATACGAACTGGAATGGGAATAATGGTTTTTGGCTTTGTGGCAGTAAAATTTTCTTTATTCATCAAGCAGCTCCCAGCAAAATATTTGCCTGACACTACAGTTCCCAGCAGTAATTTCAGTATTTATCTGGGTATTGGTCTTTTGGTGTCGGGAGCGTTGACCATTATTTTATCATACATACGCTATATGCAAACGGTGAAGCTTTTAAAACAGGGAAAATTTCAATACTCGACCCGATTATTAACTTTTATTGCAATGGCACTTTTTTTTATGAGTATTGCTCTAATTGCTTATTTGGTTATTGCAGCATACGAATAACAATTTAAAATCATTAATTATGAGATCTATATGGACAGGTTCAATCAGTTTTGGGTTAATAAATATTCCTGTAAAGCTATTTTCTGCGGTACAGGAAAGTACGCTGGATATGGATATGCTAGACAAAAGCGATCATTCTAATATAAAATTCAAAAGGGTAAATGAAACAACCGGAAAGGAAGTTACGTTTGCCAATATCGTGAAAGGATATAAAATTGAGGACAAATATGTCATTCTTGATGACAAGGATTTTGAGGCCGCCGATGCCGAAAAAACAAAAACTATCGATATCCTCAACTTTACACTAGAAAAAGAAATAGACAGCCTGTATTATGAACAGCCTTATTATCTGGAGCCAGATAAAGGTGCAATGAAAGCCTATGCCCTATTAAGAGATGCTTTGCAGGCTTCGGGAAAAGTGGGAGTTACCAGTTTTGTACTCCGGAATAAAGAAGGGCTGGCTATATTAAAACCTTACAAAGATGTCATTGTACTCAACCGCATCCGGTTTCAGCAGGAAATCAGGAATACATCTGAACTGAAGCTGCCTCCAATATCCAAAACAAAGCCTAAAGAAATGGAAATGGCCAATAAGCTGGTTGAACAGCTTACCGAAAAATTTGATATTTCCAGCTATAAAGACGAATACACCGATAAGCTGCTTCAAATTATTAAGGATAAAGCCAAGGGCAAAAAACAAGCTCCTGCTAAACTCAAAGTAGTTCACAAACAAAGCGATGATTTAATGAGCATGCTCAAAGCCAGTCTTGAAAGCAGAAAGAAAAAATCTTCCTGAAATAAATAGCGTATCACGGCTTTGAGGAAATATTTTTAATGATAGCTTCAATATCAACTCCTTTTCCTAAAACAGGTTTCCATAAGTCACCTTTTTTTTCAAAACGGTGCAAAACATTTTTGATGGTAAACTGTGAAGGCGAAAGTTTTACATTTACCTCATTCCAGTCCAGTGGCGTAGAAACTGTTGCACCAGGTTTTGGCCTTACCGAATATGGTGCTGCAAGAGTCTGGCCTTTTCTATTTTGCAGATAATCGATGTATATTTTATGATTTCTCTTTTTGATAGAGCGCTCCAAAGTAGTCGTCTCAGGGAGGCTGTTATTGACTTCGACGGCGATAAGATGTGCAAATAATTTTACTGTCTCATAATCATATTTGCCACCTAACGGAATATAGACATGAAGACCAGAAGCACCTGAAGTTTTGCAGTAGCATTCTGCATCAAAATTGTCCATTACTTCCCTTACGGCAAGTGCTGTTTTTACCACCTCAACAAAATCATCTTTTTCAGGGTCAATATCAATTACTGCCCAATCTGGATTATCAATTTTTTTGATGGTAGAATTCCATGGATTGACATCAATACAGCCCAAATTGGCCATGTAGAGCAGAGTTGCTTTATCATTGCAGATGAGATAATCTATATCGGCGTTGTTGGATTCCGAAAAAATCTTCTGGGTCTGCAGCCAGGAAGGGATTTTATCCAAATCCACATCTTTTTGGTAAAATCCAGAATGATCAATGCCGTTCGGAAAACGGTACATAGACTGTGGGCGGTCTTTTAAATAAGGTAAAATCAAATCGGCAATTTCATTGTAATAATTAACAATTTCTCCTTTGGTGATACCTTCGTCCGGAAAATAAATTTTATTCTGATTGGTAAAGTGGAGAGTCGTTTTCCCTACTTTTAAATCATAATCATTTTCGGTATGAGTATTAGTTTTAGTTTCCATTTTTTCCTTATTTTCTTCCATTACTGTTTCCTTGTTTTTTCCCGAAAAAACAACTTCTTTAAGTTTTTTATCAATACGAAGCCCTAGATATACAGGCTGACGCAGATGATTGTCTTGTGTCCACTCGGCAAATTTTACCTGGCAGATGAATTTTGGTTTTATCCATTGAATGGTATCCCGCAGCGGGAGTTTTTCTTCAAGCGGAGACTTATCTGTAAAATACTGGGAAAATGCTGCGTGAAGCTCTTTCAGAATTTCCTCTGTAAAACCAGTACCGCATTTGCCAATAAATTTTAATGTATTTCCCGCATACTGTCCTAAAAGCAAGGCACCAAAATATGTACGGGAGTTTTTTGGCTCTGTAATACCAATAATAACTGCCTCTTCCTGCTGTGACAGTTTGATCTTGAGCCAGTCTCCGGTCCGTTTTCCTATGTGATATAAACTGTCAGCTTTTTTCGCAATAATGCCTTCACTTTGATTTTTGGATGCCAAGGCTAAAAAATCGATACCTTTTTCCTGAATGTGGGAAGAATAAAACACCGATTTAAATTGAGATTTAAATAACAGCATCTCAAGCAGTTCTTTTCGTTTCAGCAGAGTTAAATGGGTCGTGTCGTTTTCATCTAAATTCAGAATATCAAAAACATAATATTTGATAGTTCCTTTCCCGGTTTTTAAATAATTCTGCAATAGCTGAAAGTTCGAGCGTCCCGATACATCCTCGGCCACCACTTCCCCATCCAGAATTGCCTGATGGGTCAGCATTTTCAAATCCTCAGCAATTGGCTTAAAGCTGTTGGTAAACGAGATTTGGTTTCGGCTGAATAGCTGTACTGTATCTCCATCAATAAGAGCAAGGGTGCGATAGCCATCGTATTTGTTTTCGAAAATCCAATCAGGATCATCAAAAGGCTTTTGGGCTAGGCTTGCCAGCATTGGTTTTTGAAAAACGAGAGGAGTTTTTGTAGAAACTGCAGGTTTTTCAGTTATTTTTTTTTTACTGACTGCTTTTTTTTCTTTCGATGTTTTTTTTTCTAAAATATCAAGACTTAATTTAGAAATAACCGATTTGTCTTTTTCAAGAATATCGTTGCCTGTGGCATATTTGTCATCTTTTTTGATAAGAAGCCAGGCATTTTCCTGTTTGCCTTTTAGCTTTACTAATGAAAAACTGCCTTTCAGTTTTTTGCCTTTCAGTATAAAGCTCAAATGTCCTTTTGCAAGATCGGCCAGCAGTTTTTTTTCGGCAGTTCCTTTGTAATCATCATCGGCAGGAAGATAGGTTCCGTTATCCCATACAATCACATTTCCTGCGCCATAATTTCCTTCGGGAATAGTGCCTTCAAAATCTTTATAACTATAAGGATGATCTTCGACCATCATTGCCAGACGCTTAACTTCTGGATCTAGCGAAGGTCCTTTGGGTACAGCCCAGCTTTTCAAAACACCATCCATTTCCAGACGGAAGTCATAATGCAAATGTGATGCAGCATGCTTTTGTATCACAAAAATCAATTCATTTTCAGATCTTCCGATTTTTCCCTGCGGTTCATCGGTCTCTGTAAAATTGCGCTTCTGATTGTATTTTTGAAGAGACATACCTTTAATTTTTTTGAGAATTATCTTAAATCAAATATAGATTTTACATTAAAAAAAATATTACATAATTATTAGTGAAACTTATATGATTTGAGTTAATTATATGGAATAGGCAGATGAAAATTATATAAACATCAGCCGTAATTCTATAAAAAAGGCATCGGCATCAAAATTACTTTTACTCCGTACTTTAATAATCAGCCGTTATGAAATCTATCTATTTAAAAATACTGCCAATCTTGTTTTTTGCCATTCTGCTTAATAGTGCATGCACCTGCGAAGAAGAGGAGCCTGCAAAAGAAACAAACCAGCAGCAGACAATAAACAGACCTCAACAAATTGAAACCTTAAAGGATTGAACATTTTTGTAAAACAGCCTTATGGATTTTTATTCTTTTATTCAAATCATAGTAACAACTGCATTTGCTGTTTCGGCTATGACTTTATTTAGCTACGCCATTTCGGCAAGTTATAAGGAATTATACAAAGAACCTGTTTTATTGACATTTGTACTTATAAAACTGAATCTAGAGCTATCCTTAAACACTAAAAAAAAGGCCGCTTGGTTAATTCATTATCTCATCGGCTTGATTTTCGTGCTGATATATCATTTTTTGTGGACAAAAGCAATACTTGAGCTATCCTTTTTAAGCGGTTTATTATTAGGAAGTTTATCTGGAATTGTGGGGATTTTTGGCTGGCTGTTAATCTTTAAACTGGCTAAATACAAGCCCCATATTGATTTTAAGGGCTATTATCTGCAGCTGTTTTTTGCCCATATAATTTTTGGTGTGACCGCTGCAGCAGTATATTGGATTTTCGCAGCTCTATATTTGGCTGTGGCTTCGATGATAAATAGTTAAAATGGCAATCCTATAAGATTTCGAAATAAAGTTGTAAGCTTTTCCTTAAATGTTTAAGTAGCTTTGAGTATTATTTTTTCCTCTAATACTTAATCAGGCTAACTTATAACTGGAAACTTATGGATAATTTGAATGCAAAGTTAAATGGCGGCTCTCTATCTTCGGGAGAAAATGTTTCTTACTGGATTGATTCAACGTCTATTTTATCACACTCGCAGCCAAATAAAGATATAACTGCCGAAGTTCTTGTGATAGGCGGAGGCATTGCAGGTATTACAACAGCCTATAATCTTCTTAAGGAAGGGAAAAAAACAGTACTGGTCGAGGATGGTTTTATTGGCAGCGGTGAAACTGGCAGAACAACAGCTCATTTGAGCAATGCTTTAGATGACCGCTATTATTATCTTGAAAGTATTTTTGGTAAAGATGATACAGCACTTGCAGCTGCAAGCCATTCGGAGGCGATAGATGAAATAGAGCGTAATGTTGCTGCATTAAATATTGACTGTTCTTTTAAAAGGGTAAATGGGTATTTATTTTTGCACTCCAGCGATAAGGAAGAAAACCTGGACAAAGAATTTGAAGCAACACAAAAAGCTGGACTGCAGACTAATATATTAGCACACACGCCTGCGATAGATGGTGGCAATAATATGCGCTGTATTGAATTTAAAAATCAGGCGCAGTTCCATGTACTGAATTACCTCGAAGGGCTTTCAAAAGCTATTATCGAACTTGGCGGAATTATATATACTCAAGCTCATGCCGAAAACATTTCAAAGCATGGGGCAATAGTAAATGGATTTAATTTTTCGGCCCAATATATTGTAGTTGCTGCAAACTCCCCTATCAACAATATTGTAACTATGCATACAAAACAATATGCTTATAGAAGTTATGTGATTGCAGGCAAAATCCCAAAAGGCATTTTACCATACTCTTTATGGTGGGATACCGGAGATGCAGAGTCTAAATGGGTTTCCCAGCCTTATCATTATGTTCGTTTAGAAAACTTTGACGAACAATATGACTTATTGATTGCAGGAGGCGAAGACCATAAAACCGGGCAGTCTGATGAAGAAAACATTTCGGAATCTGCACGATATGACCGATTGGAAGCATGGGCAAGGAGCTATTTTCCTATGATAGATGATATAGACTATAGATGGTCAGGGCAGATAATTGAACCTGTGGATTCACTTGGCTTTATGGGTAAAAATCCCGGGGATGACAACATTTATATTATTACAGGAGACTCTGGAAATGGGATGACACATGCTACAATTGGTGCCAGAATTATCAGCGACAGTATTGCTGGAAAGAAAAACAAATGGGAAGAATTGTACAGCCCATCACGAATAACCTTGAAAGCCACTGGAGATTTCCTTAAAGAGACTGGAAATATGGCAGCACAATATCTGGATTGGATTTCATTTAATGATTTAAATGATACTGTAGACATACCTGCTGGTGAAGGAGGTATAATTTCATCAGGATTAAAAAAAATAGCCGTATATCGTGATTATGACAATACACTAAAGGCTTTCTCGGCAGTGTGTCCGCATTTGGGATGTATAGTAAAATGGAACACAGACGAAAAGACTTTTGACTGCCCATGCCACGGTTCCAGATTCGCATCAGACGGAACTGTAACTAATGGTCCAGCCACGAAAAACTTATCTAGAATTCATATTAAATAAAGGAATTACCAATTATTAATTTTTAAACAAAAACTTACATGCACTTTCAAATTCAATATAACGCCAACAAATGCTGTGAAACCGTAATAAAGGAACAGCTCCAGAGATTATCGATCCCATTTGAGCTCAATAATATGATAATTGCTGTTACCAAAGCGATTCCGGACGATGTATACCAGGAACTGCGGGCTTCTTTGGAGCATTATGGGATTGAAATTAATGACAATCCTAAACGCATTTTTGTACAAAAGATTAAAGATGCCATTTCACAGATTATCAGCAATCATAACATATTGCGACACAGGAAGACATCTGTATATCTCACAGAAACCTTACAGCAGAGCTATAGTTATATTGCCAATGTTTTTTCGGAAATAACATATATCTCAATTGAAAACTATATCATTATTCAAAAAATTGAGCGAGCAAAACAAATGATTTTAGAAAACAAATACACACTGACAGAAATGGCTTGGCAATTAAATTACAGCAGTGTCGCCCATTTGTCCAATCAGTTTAAAAACAAAATAGGTCTTACTCCGACTATGTTTCAAAGAATAATGGAAGACCGGAACAATCAGATTTATGATTCAATTATGTAAAACAACATTAAACAGGCAGCAAAATGATTGATAATACTATGCATATTCTTTTGGCTGACGATGATCAGGATGATCGTCTTTTCTTTGCCGATGCTTTTACAGCACTCTCATTAAAGATAAACCTGAAAATGGTAAAAAATGGAGAGGAATTAATGACTTACCTCAGAACCCCCAACATTATATTGCCAACTATTATTTTCCTGGATTTAAACATGCCTCGAAAAAACGGAATTCAATGCTTAAATGAAATCCGGAATGATGAGAAACTTAAACATTTATCCATTGCTATCTACTCTACATCTTCAAGTCCCGAAGATATTCATAACGCCTTTGTTTTGGGAGCCAATATCTATATCCGGAAACCAGGCAATTTTGAGACATTAAAAAAAGTTCTTCATAAAGTAGTAACAATCAACTGGCAATATCATATTTCTCATCTTAATACTGAAACGTTTTTTTTAACTGTATGACACAATAACTTCTCATGAATAATCTTTACAATAATAAAAAGGAAAACACGCTCACATTCGTTTTTGTGAGCGCTCTGATTATATTATCTGTATTGATTGCTGTTTTTTACAATAAAATCAATACCAATCTGGATAGTGAAAATAAAATAATGCAATCTTATAATATGCATCTGGCTATTATAGAGGTTGTTTCCGATATTAATGAGGCCGAAATTAAACAGCGTGATTTTATAAATTTACAAGACAGCCTCAAAATGTCTGACTATAATTTTTCGGTAACAAAACTTCAAAACTCTTATAATACACTAGCAGCTTTTCACAAAACTGAAAGTTCGCAGCAAAAAAACCTTCGCACTTTAAAAAACTATATTGATATAAAGTTCCCGCCGTTTCAATGGGATCTGATGAGCAAAAAACAAATAAACCGATTTGGAATTAAGGCCGAGCAGCACAAAAAAGTGTTCCATTCCCTGCTCCTTCATATCAATATGATGAAAGGGAAACAGCTTTTCTCCCTCTCTGCCACCCAGTCAGCTTATGCGCAGGACAGGAATTTCCCTCCTATGTTCTTTCTTGCGGCGGCTTTTTTGACTGTTTTGATTATCAGCAGTGCTTATTGGAAAATTCAATCGGGTTTCAAACATCTTAAAAAATCCAATAATGAATTAATAGTCAACAAAATCATATATGAATACTCCGAAGAAATTGGCCTGTCCAGTCATTTCTTTAAATATATATATTCAGAGCAAACCTATTTTTCCAAAAACAGCTATAAAATTTTAGGGATAACTGCTGATGAATTTAGCAATTTTACAAAATTTATAGAATTTGTACATCCTGACGACAGAAAGCTGGTTACAGACATACGCCAAAAAATAATAAATGGAGAAAATACTTTTACATATTATTTTAGGGTTATCAGAAAAGATGGCCAATTGCGGTATATAAAATCTGCTGAAAAGGTAATTTCAGATTTATTTCAAGAGAGAATCTTAATTGGCATCTATTTAGATATTACAGATGAATTGCAGAAAGCCAAGGAACTGGAGGAAAAAGTCTTTGATCTGGAGATTTCTAATAAGGAATTATCTGCATTCAATTATGTAGCAAGCCATGATTTACAGGAACCTTTGCGCAAAGTACAGCTATTTATCTCCAAAATCAGGACCGAACATTTTGATTCATTTCCAATAAGCCTGCAGCAGTCCTTTAATCGAATAGAAGCTGCTTCGTACAGGATGGAAAAGCTTATTTTTGATTTACTGCTATTTTCGAGATCCAATAAACTGAATAAAGAATTTGAAGAAATTGACCTTAATTTAATTCTTAAAAATACGATTCAGGATTTTGATGAATCGCTCAAAGAGAAAAAAACTAATCTGGCTGCAGGAATCCTCCCAACCATCAATGGTATTGCTTTTCAAATACAGCAGCTTTTCAATAACATAATAAGTAATTCGCTTAAATATGCCAAGGAAAACATTCCATTACAGATTTCTATTGCTGCTAAAATAGTTGCAGGAGATGAAATTCCTAAGCTCAGATACAAAACATTGAAATACTACCAGATTTCATTTGCTGACAATGGTATTGGATTTGATCAGCAGTATGCCGAAAGTATTTTTACGATATTCAGCAGGCTTCATGATAATAGCCAATACACAGGAACCGGGATTGGCCTCGCTATCTGCAAAAAAATAGTGGACAATCATAAGGGAACAATATCTGCAGAAGGCATTACAAATGGCGGAGCAGTTTTTCATGTTTTTTTTCCAGTATAAATAAACCAGCAATAATCCTGGAGTAATAGAAATTTAAAAAATAAAACCTTTAGCAATAAAACAATTATGGAACATACAGATAAAGCAATAAAAACGTTAAAGGGGCTTATTTTTATTCTTCAATTGAGTACAGCCAGTTATCAAGCAGCTTCAGAAGATGTTGAAGATCCGTTAATAAAAGAATCCATAATGGTTTATTTTCGAGAACGTTCCTTTTATCTGCTGCAGCTGCAGCATGAAATGAAAAAATTAGGGCAGCCTTACAATGATGATTGGGAAGAGTACTTAAAGGAAAGAGATTGGAGCTTGAAAAGTGCTTTCTGTCTCAATACATTCCTTTTATCCTGTATAGAGATGGAACAGAAACTTATTCTTAAATATAAATTATCATTACAGGAAATAAAATTTTATTCGGCACTCTCTTTATTGTTGCAGAACCAGCTTTTAGGAATCGAAAAATCACTGATTCAGATTACTAAATATCAGCAGAGCCTAAACTGATTTCAAAAATAACAAAACCCCTCACCATAATGGCCAAAGGGTTTGCTAAAAAACAGCCGTTACGTAATCCATATAATTTTTTATGATTATTATTTTTTTGGAGTGGCTGTTGTGTCAATTGTGGTACCATTCTGCTGTGTGCTGCCGCTGTTAGAATTATTTGTCCCAGGATTTGTATTTGTCCCAGAGATTGTGTCCTGACTTGTTCCAGATTGAGTTCCTGAGCTATTCATACCCGAATTTACTGCTGTGCTGTCAGTAACTCCGTTTTCATCATTCGAATTATAGTCACCAGATGTATTTGTTTTACATGCAAAGGAAAGCATCAATACGATAACCACCATTATCAATTTTGATTTGAATACAGTTTTCATAAATTTTAAATTTTAAGTTAATACTTGTTTATTTACTCAAATTTAAAATTCTGCTGCAGCTAACTGTTGCATGTTTTTAATTATATCTTACATAATTCAATAATAATCTTCAGCCATAACACAATAACTACAGACTGAATATCAATTAGTTAAAATTATATTACATTTCTAAAAAATTATATAATGAACAATTTTATATGGTGTTTACTTTTATGTAAACTAAAATTATAAGATCATGATTCATTTAATAGAAAATGCACCGAGTAATGTTGCAGCATTCCGTGCTGAAGGTGAAGTAACAAAAGAAGACTATCAAAATATTGTTATCCCCGAAGTTAACCGTGTTATATCCTCCATTGGGCATATTAATTTTTTATTGTATCTGGATACACAGGTAGAAAATTTTACTACTGGCGCCTGGGTACAAGATGCGTTACTTGGACTCAAAAATTTATCCAAATGGAATCGCGCAGCTATTGTTACCGACTCTGACACAGCAATCACTTTTACCAACGGATTCAGTTATTTTGTTCCTGGAGAATTTAAAGGCTTCAAAAAAGAACTTTATGATGAAGCCTTGACCTGGGTTTCCGAAGAAACGCTTTGAAATTCTTCACATTTATTAGCTGGTATATTTTTTTCAATAAATGAACAGCAAGCTCGACAAGCGTGCAAAATTATATAAACCTCTATAAAAATTCTGTAATAATATTTTTTGCATTGCGTATAGATTTGTACAATATCAATTCTTAAATCCTATTTATCATGAACACAACTGGAAATAAAACAGACAAAAACAGTACATCAAAAGATACTGGCAAAAAAACGGCCGATGGAGCTAAAAGCAGCAGTGCTAAGAAAACAACTGGAAAAGATTCCGGAAGTTCTGGAAAAAGCAGTACTGACAAAAGCTCTGGTAAAAAATAGACTGTCTTGCATAAATTACATTCATTGATACTAAGAATTAAATTGGAAAACCAATTTAAGCATTAACCTAAGCCAGGAACACTGAGTTCTTGGCTTTTTAATTTATTACAAATAGTGATCCCTGTTAGATTTAAGTATGAAAACAAAACACATTTTAGAAGATACCTCAAAAAGGACTTATCCGCTTCCAGATAGAAATTGGAGTTATTATCAGCAATGGCACGATACTACATTTTTGCATTGGAGAATTCCAGCCGAAAAAATTCAAGAACTGCTGCCTCCTGGTTTAAAAACTGACATATTTGAGGACAATGCATGGGTTTCTCTGGTAGCATTCGAAGTAAAAAAAATGTGTGTTCATTATTTGCCGCCTTTTCCATATATCAGCAAATTTAAAGAAATAAATGTTCGCACATACGTGATACGGGATGGCATCAGGGGAATATATATGTTTTCTATAGAAACTGATAAATTGATTGAAGTATTATTAACCAGAACCTTTATAGGCCTTCCTTATTTGAAATCAAACATAGAAAAAAACAATAACAGCTTTTTTAGCAGCAACAGAACCCATAAGTTCTTTCTAGATATCTCATTCCAGCCAGCTGGACTGCCGGTGGGCAAATCGAAACTTGACATCTGGCTTACTGAGCGGCATGCCCTCTATAATTACAAGCACGGCAAACTATATCGCCACGACATACATCACAAAGAATGGAATCTTAAAGAAGCAGTTATTTCCGTTTGGGATTTAGAATATAATTTCGAAAATTTATCTCTTACTGTCAATCCTGAAAAAATACATTTTTCCAAAAAGATTGAAGTTCTTTTATGGAACAGAATAATAATTGTCTAATACATTCAGCCAGAAACTAGCATCGGGCATACTAATTATTTCTATCTCTTTTTTCTATGAAGCATTTTTTTATAAAAAAACCTGTGATACATCGGGTATACCACAGGTTACTAACAAAACTTAATCATCACTTTAAGCTTCGTTTTTATCGTTAACAGAATCATTTCAGCTGCAATACTGTTACAATTCAAATTTATGCAAAGGAATACACCGCTTCTTATACAATTTCTGCATAGCGTTACATCATTTTACTCGTAGTATTTAATAGCATTTATTATACGTCAGGACCTTGCCTGAATCAAGGAAAATTCTGTAACATCGGCTGGTAATTATGTAAATATTGAGTGGTATCTGCAGGTAATTTTGGGGATTAGAGGATTGTCAATAATATTTCGGTTTACAATCACTTAATAAAATTTAATAATTAAAAATTAAAATATCATGCTTAACAATTTAAAAAAAACAAAGAAAAGAATTGCTGAAAACGAAATTTCTATCCGCCAAAACAAAACATCCTCAGAGTATGATATGGTAGTTTTTTGTCATTTAAGATGGCAGTTTGTATACCAGCGCCCCCAGCATTTAATTAGCAGATTATCAAAGAATTTAAAAACCCTATTGATTGAAGAACCAGTGTCTTTTGAGCAGAACGAAGAAAACACAGCCACTCTACTGCGTATTAATGATAATCTTCACGTATTACAGCCAAAAGTATCCAGCATCGAATCAATTGCTGCCATACTGCCACAGTACATAAAAAGTAAAAGCACTCCGATAGGATGGTTTTACTCTGCTTCTTTCAGTCCGCTGTTAACGTCTTTAAAATTTGAAATCACAATATACGATTGCATGGACGAACTTTCCTTGTTTAAAGGAGCTCCAAAAGTTCTTATTGATCAGGAAAAATATCTGATGTCGCATGCTGACATAGTTTTTACGGGAGGCAAATCATTATACGAATCCAAAAAAAAACTGCATACTAACGTGTATTGCTTTCCTAGTTCTGTAGATGAAACACACTTTGCAAAAGCTCAAACTGAGATTATAATTCCAGCTGATGTATCTAATTTAAAAGCTCCCATCATAGGTTATTATGGAGTAATTGACGAAAGGATAGATTTAGAATTATTACACGAAACAGCAAAATTACTCCCTGACACCTCTTTTGTAATGATTGGCCCATTGGCCAAAATTGATGAGTCGGATCTCCCAAAAGCTGGCAATATTCATTATCTCGGAATGCGTTCTTATGAAATGCTTCCTAACTATCTAAAAGCTTTTGACATAGCCATGATGCCCTTTGCAATTAATGACGCAACAAAATATATAAGCCCGACAAAAACGCTGGAATATATGGCTGCTGGCAAACCAATTATCTCTACAAAAATAACAGATGTAGTCCGAGATTATAGCAATTGCATTGAAACTATAGTAACCGCTGATGAATTTGCAAAAACTATTGTTTCTGTATTCAAAAAAAGAGACGAGCAGTTATGCATGCCGGTAGAATATTATAACATTCTCAAAAACACATCATGGGATACAACAGTCAGCAGAATGGAGTCTATCATCGAAACTTTTGCCAAATGAAAGAAATTGACATTTTAATCATCGGTGCTGGTATCTCTGGTGCTGTGCTTGCTGAAAGATACGCTTCGATTGGCAAAAAAGTTTTAATTGTAGAAAAAAGGAATCACATTGCGGGAAACTGCTATGACTACATAGATCAGAACGGAATTCTGGTTTCAAAATACGGCGCTCATCTGTTTCATACTAATGATGAAGCAGTGTGGAATTACGTAAACAGATTTTCCGAATGGTATACTTGGGAACATACTGTAGTTGCCCGGGTTGATGATAAAACGGTACCTATTCCCGTCAATATCACAACTGTAAATGAATTATTTGGAATAAATATCTCTACTGAGCAAGAGATGAAAAATTGGCTGGAGGAAAACCGTACACCTATCGAAAAACCTGCTAATGGTGAAGAAGCTGTATTGAACCGCGTTGGTCCTGTTTTATATGAAAAAATGTTTAAGCATTATACTAAAAAACAATGGGATAAATACCCCGCAGAACTTGATGCATCTGTGCTCGAACGTATTCCTGTGCGCGATAATTTTGATAACCGTTATTTCACAGATACTTTTCAAGCTCTTCCAAAAGACGGTTACACTCAATTATTCGAAAATATGCTGCAGCATTCCAATATAGAAATAGTTTTAGATACCGATTATTTTGATATTAAAGAAAAATACATCAGTTACGAAAAATTATTTTACACAGGTCCTGTTGACCGTTTTTTTGAATTTAAGCACAGTTTGACAGAAAAGCTTGAATACCGTTCTATCAATTTTGTGAGTGAAACCATTGATACTGCATACTTTCAGGAAAACTCGGTAGTAAATTATCCTGGGACAGAAGTTGATTTTACCAGAATAATAGAATACAAGCACTTTGGGAATCAACAGTCAGACAAAACAACTGTAGTGAGAGAATTTACAGTAGATGAAGGAGAACCCTATTACCCAGTTCCCAATCAGAGAAATCAGGAAATCTATGCCAAATATAAAATTGAAGCAGAAAAACTGATTGACATACATTTTGTTGGCAGGCTGGCCAATTATAAATATTTCAATATGGATCAGGCCTTTAAGAATGCATTGGATCTTTTTGAAAAACTGAATAATAAACCATCTTATAAAACTGCAGGATAATGGAGCTTTTCAATAGTTTTTTCATGGGAGGATATGAATGTGCCGACCACATCAATAGATCAGGAGAAAGAATTAATCTTCTAAAAGAAACCCAGCACGATATTCGTTTTGCCGAGGATTATGCCCTTCTTTCCTCTATTGGAATAAAAACCGTGCGGGAAGGCATCTGCTGGAGTGAGGTTGAAAAAGCAGCAGGAAACTTTGATTTTTCAGGAGTGCTTAACCGCATGAAAGCTGCAGATGAATATGACATACAGCAAATATGGGATCTTATTCATTTTGGATATCCAGACGGGCTCTCTCCAGCTCATCCCTTATTTTGTCAAAGGTTTGAAGCTTTATGTACAGCCTTTGCCGCTTTTTATAACAAAAATTCAAAACAGCAGTTATTTGTAGTGCCAATAAACGAAATAAGCTTCCTATCCTGGCATTCGGGCGATGTGCGAGGCACAGTACCTTTTGCAATAAACAGTGGCTGGGATATAAAATACCATCTATGCAAAGCCGCTATTTTGGGCATCAAGGCACTAAAAGCAGCCGATCCTGAATGCATTATTGTGCTGGTAGAACCGTTAATAAAAATTCACGGATGCGCTGATGATAATGTAATTCATTTACAGGAGTCAAACGAAAATCAATTTCAGGCAATGGATATTATTGCTGGAAGGATCTGCCCTGAACTTGGTGGATCTGAAGATTTTCTAGACATCTTGGGCTTCAATTATTATTGGAACTGTCAATGGAATTTAAATGGCCAGCCACTGCAATGGCCAGAAGATTTTCAAAACAGGATTCCTCTCTCGGAACTGCTCGTATTAGCATATCAAAGGTATAACAAACCTGTTTTCCTGTCGGAAACGGGGCATTTTGGAATGCATCGGGTACAATGGCTCGAAGAAATTACAGAGCAATGCTTAATTGCAAAAAAAAATGGCGTCGATTTAAACGGCATCTGCATTTATCCTGTAACAGACAGACCCGATTGGGATGATTTAAGCAGTTACTGCCAGTGCGGGATCTGGGATTTAGACAACAATGGCAATCGGATTCCAGATCAGCAGTACATTGATTCCATCAAAACAGCACAGGAAAAATTTAAGCAGCATAACGGAATCCTTGATTATGTGCTTCATTTTTTTAAATAACAAATAAAACTTATCCGATGAAAACAGCAAAAAACAAAACAGGAATCACCTTTAGCGCCTTTGATCTTCTGCATGCAGGTCATGTCCGAATGCTTGAAGAAGCAAAAATGCATTGTGATTATTTAATTGCAGGCCTTCAAACAGACCCGACAATAGACAGACCCGAAAAAAACAAACCTGCACAATCAGTCGTAGAACGCTACATCCAGCTCAAAGCCTGCAAGTTTGTAGATAAAATTATTCCTTACGCTACCGAACAGGATCTCGAAGATATTCTGCAGGCTATACCTATAGATGTCCGTATTTTAGGTGATGAGTATAAGAATGTCAACTTTACCGGCCGTGAATATTGCGAAAAAATGAAAATCCAATTGGTTTACAACAAACGCAATCACCGCTTTTCGAGCAGCGGGCTTAGAAAAGAAGTCTATCAATGTGAATCATTAAAATTAGTATAAAAATGATACATCCCGATACAGAAGTGCGTTACATAGGTCCTGAAAAAGGATATGGCCTTGTAGCCACAAAATTTATTCCAAGAGGAACTATTACATGGGTTCAAGACGAACTCGACCAGGTATTTGATCGATCCAGGACAGCTGATTTAAATCCTGTTGCAATGCAATATCTGGAAACTTATTCATTTATAAATAAAAAGGGAGAATTTGTATTGTGCTGGGATAATGGCAAATATGTAAATCATAGCTTTTTACCCAACTGTTTCAGTACTGCCTATGATTTTGAAATTGCCATAAAAGACATTAATCCAGGCGAAGAACTGACCGACGATTATGGTTATCTCAATGTAGAAAAGCCTTTTGATGCAATTGATGAAGGCACTGCGAGAAAACGTGTGTACCCAGATGACATTCTGCATTTCTATAAAGAGTGGGATCAGCTGATTGCACAGAACGCACCAAAAGTGCTAGATGTACAACAAGTTTTGGCGAACTTTATTCCTGATTATGTCTGGAAAGAGTTTCTCAACGCTATCAAGAACCCTGAAGAAATGAAATCCATATTGGAATGTCATTTTAACCGAAATGTTCTTCAAGCTGTATAATTTAATCAATATAAAAACATTTGTTATGCCTTCAGAAACTGTTAAAAAATGCAGCAGGATCCTGGCTAAGCTGGGATGGAACATCGCTTTTGCTGAAAGTGCTACAGCAGGAAGAATGTGTTCCGAATTTTCTTTAACTGAGGATTCTGGCAAAATACTCCGTGGCGGTATATCCTGTTATGAAGTTTTTGTCAAAGAACAGATTATGCATTTGCCACATAGCTATATTGAGCAATACACACCTGAATCTGCTCAAGTGACACAAAAACTTGCCGAGGCCTGCTACAAGATTTTTAATGCAAAAATAACGGTGGCAGTAACAGGACTGACCACACCAGGAGGAAGCGAAAGTCCAGAAAAGCCGGTAGGAACTATTTTCCTTCATATAATAACGCCGGGCGCAAAAATAAATCATCGTGAGGTTTTTTTGGGTACTCCCGAAGAGATCGTGATTCAGTCCATAGACAAAGCAGCAGGCCTTATAATCAATAGCATTACTCGCATTTAATCAATAAAAACAGATATTATGAACACTTCAAATCAAAAAAACAGTACCGCTCAAAATAATAACGATTATAAAGAGCTGCCAGAGATCAATCCAATTAATAATTTTAACAATGAAACTAAAGAGAACGATGATCCTGATGAGGAAATTATAACCAATGATCAGGAAGAAGATGTAATTACTAATGATGAAGAAAATTTAGACCGTGATCTATTAAATCCTTCAGAAGAAATTGATAGAAAAATAGATGAGGACGATCCTTTAATTCATCTTAAAAAATTATAAGTCCGTTCTTTTTTAGCAATACCATTTTTTGTGTACAAATACAAGTTGCAAGTTTTGCGGAATATGTTACATCATTTCCACTAATGAAACTGCGCTATGACAATTTGCAGTAACTTTGATTCATACCGCTTATATCATGAAACCAGCAGAGAACCAAAATCCACAAAAGACTGAACAGAACTTTCCAGTAGTTGGAATTGGAGCATCAGCAGGAGGCCTAAATGCTTTCAAAAAATTACTGCAGGCAATACCCGAAAAATCAGGAATGGCTTATGTAATTGTACAGCATCTGTCACCAGACTATGATAGCAGACTCGCCGAAATACTAGCACAATCTACGGTTCTTCCTGTTCATGAAATTATCAATAATATTAATCTAGCGCCCGATAACGTTTATATTATCCCCGAAAATCATACATTAACATCTTTTGATGGAGTACTGCAGTTAGAAAAACGCAGCCGCAATATGTTAAGGAACAACAGTATCGATATCTTTTTTGAATCACTTGCAGCAGTTCATAAAAGCTATGCTATTGGGGTAATTTTATCGGGTACCGCCTTTGATGGAACTTTAGGCCTCAAGAAAATTAAAGAGGAAGGAGGAGCAACAATTGCACAAGATCCTGACACTGCTGATTTCAAAAGCATGCCGTTGAGCGCCATTGAATCGGATGCTGTGGATTATGTGCTGACTCCAGAAAACATTCCGGAACAGCTGCTAAAAATACACAGCACTTATCAAACCAACCAAGGATACAATGATAATGACGATTTAAGCAATGATAATGATGAGATTTTAGAAAGAATAATCAATGTAATTTTTTTAAGATATGGGAATGATTTCCGCCATTATAAGCAGGCAACCTTGCGAAGACGCATTACCAGACGCATGGTAAGCTTAAAAAAAGAGAATCTGGAAGATTATTACAATACACTTAAAAATGATAAGACAGAACAGGATTCTCTTTTTTATGATTTACTCATTCCAGTTACCTATTTTTTCCGAGACATCAATTTTTTTGTGGCTTTACCAAAAACTGTATTTCCTCAATTAATACAAAATGCGCAAGATAACCGTTTACGCATCTGGATTGCTGGCTGTTCTACTGGAGAAGAAGCTTATTCTATCGCGATTAGCCTCCATGAATACCTAATTGAAAATAATCTGGCTGGAATGCAGATACAGCTGTTTGCTTCGGACATTTCAGAAAAAAATATTGCAAAAGCACGAACCGCCATGTATTCACCACAAGATGTCCAGCTGCTTTCAGAATCAAGAATCGATAATTATTTTACAAAACGAAACGGTCTTTATCATATTAACAAAGTGATTCGTGATATGTGTGTTTTTGCAGTTCATAATTTTGTTCAAGACCCGCCTTTTGCTAAAATTGATCTGGTATCGTGCAGGAACGTTTTAATCTATTTTGATAATTACCTGCAAGATAAAGCATTAAATGCTTTTTATTATTCGCTTAAAGAAAAAGGATATTTACTATTAGGCAAATCAGAAACGGCATCAAATACTCCGAATCTTTTTGAACAGATCGACAAAGCTGAAAAAATCTATTCAAAAAAATCTGCATCAGGACGTTTTGTTCCCGAATTTTATAAATCGCCCAGCATCGGCATTCGTCGCAAAATTGCGGTAAACGAGAAAAGTGGAGTTCTCGAAACTGATTATAAAAAAATAGCATCCGATATTTTAATTGCGAAATACACTCCTGCCAGCGTAATTATAAACCAATATCAGGAAATTGTTCATTTTCATGGTGACACAAGCCCTTTCCTGCAGCCTTCGCCAGGCAAGCCAAATTTCAACATCTTAAAAATGGCGAAAGAAGAAATCAGTTTTGAATTAAGAGAGGCAATAGTAGAGGCAAATAAATTTAAAAAAGCTGTCAACAGAGAAAATATAACCAAAAAAAGCCTGCCTTACCTTGTATCGATAGAAATCCTGCCATTACATGCAAATGATTCCCATAGCATGATTCTGTTTTATAAAAAACCTTTGCCTCAAATTCCGGATACTTCTAAACTAAAAAGCAAAGATGCCAGCCAAAAACGAATCATCGATCTTGAAAATGAAGTATCACATTTGCGCGACGACATAAAAAGAATAACCGAAGAACAGCAGACGGCTTTTGAAGAGCTTCAAACATCAAACGAAGAATTATTGAGAAGTACCGAAGAACTGCAGGCAATGAACGAAGAACTGGAAACATCTACTGAAGAGCTTCAATCCAATAATGAAGAATTAATGTGTGTAAATGACGAGCTTATGGATCGTCAGGAACAGTTGATTTCCCTCCGTAATTATTCTGAATCTATTATAAAAACAATACGGCAGCCTCTAATCATAATAGATAAGGATTTCATTATAAAAAGTGCCAATTCTGCTTATTACAAATATTTCAATACCACAGAACAGGAAACCGAAGGTCATTCTTTTTTCAGTATTGGTGACTGCCAGTGGGATATTCCCGAATTCAAAGAACTTCTTAATAAACTCCTCCAAGACAAAGTGACTGTTGAAGATTTTAAGGTAGATACCCATTGTAAAGATATTGGTAAAAAAATCATGATGGTAAATGCCCGACGCATTGTCGATGCCAAACCAGCAGGAATGATTCTTGTGGCATTAGAAGACATTACTGATCTGGCACATGCCAATACAATGCTTATTGAAACTAATAATACACTTCAAAAATATAATGCGCAACTAGAACAGTTCAGCACTTCGGCAAGTCACGATCTGCAGGAACCGCTTCGCAAGGTGCAAATGTTTTCTCAAAAAATCTTAGAAACTGACAAAGACCTTTCCGAATCAAGCAGGCATAATTTAAAGCGTATATTATTTTCAGCCGCAAACATGAGTCAATTAGTTACCGATTTAATCGAGTATAGCCGTATCGGACTCACAGATAAGCAATTCAAAAAAACAAGCCTGAATATGCTTATCAAGAAAATCATTCAGGATATGAAAGATATTTTAGCTGAAAAAAATGCCGTAGTCACCTATACAGATTTACCAGATATTAATGCAGTTCCTTTTCAAATCCAGCAATTATTTACCAATTTGATCAGTAATTCAGTAAAATATTCAAAACCAGGAATACCACCAGAAATTCATATTAAAGCGGAACCTGCTAGCCCTGAACAATTAAAAGAAATGAATAAGAATTTAAGCGGCAGTTTTATAAAAATTACCGTGAGTGACAATGGGATAGGTTTTGGAAAAGAATATGCTGATCGAGTTTTTGATCCTTTTTACAGACTCCACAGCCATGACGAATATCCCGGCAGTGGCATTGGACTTTCCCTTTCTAAAAAAATAGTGGAGAATCATAGAGGAATAATTACAGCGCAAAGCGAAATCAATATTGGTACGGCTGTTACTATTTTCTTTCCTCAGTATTAAAAAAATAATGACCGAAGCCTCAATGACAAACAGAGTCCTAAATGCTATAACAGTAAGTTACGACTTTTAATAATTAATGGCATAAAATGTATAACGGAGAGGCTATTTTGTCCAAACTAAAAAGTATGTGTAAAGACTACCCCAAAAGCCTTTTAGCAGCACTTACTTTTTATTTCCCTGATAAACAACCAGTTTTAAGGAATTGATGTAGTCTGTATCAAATTCTATGACTCTTATTTTATGGAGCTTAAAACTCATTTCGCCTTCAAAATCACCTTCCGTTCCCATAAAATCTATTATGAGTTCTTCGTCATTTAATTCTATGAGCTTGCCAAGATAAACCGCTTTGTCTGATTTTGTTGCAATCTGGAAAATCTCATATCTGTCCGCTAGAAAAAAAATAATTGAAGGCAGATCTTTAAGCGGGATTATTTCCTCCGCACTTGTTTTTAAACCTTTAAGCTTTATTACTTTTTCTGTGAATTCATGATCCTTGTCTTGGATAATTGACTTTACATTCTTATTTTTTAATATGGTATAGCCATCAATTATAAAATCAACAGGATTGTTTTTCAGTAAAATCCAGTCTTCTGTCCAATCAATAAGAAAACCGCTGAAGATGTCTTTCTTGTCTTCAAATTCTATTGAAATTAATTGCCGTAAATATTTTTCCATTATGCTTTTTTATTTTTACTACACTTTGCTACTACTATCCTATTTTCAGGTTTAGCTGTCATGGTCTAGTTCAAAGTTAGTACAGTCCTGGTCTATCATTTTTTTTAATTCTTCTTCTTTTGGCAGATAAAGACGGTACTTGCTTGCGAATAGATACTCATTTTCGGCCAATACCAAATATTTTACTATGGTTTCATATGTTCTTCGTTTTCTATTCTGGAAATAATTCTGTAATGAGCCAGCTCAATTCGGTACGCAGTGCGTTCCAAATTGGAAAAGCGTTGTAAAAAGCTCTCATATTATTCAGGTTGCGCTCATCAAAATATCTATTAAAGCTTTTATATCATTTATTGATTTATCCATTACATCAATGCTAAAATTACAACAGATTAAACGATCATTTTATAAAAGCAAACAACAGCTGTAACAGTTTCAGTGCTTCTTAATGGTTTGTTTTCACAAAAATATGTATTAAAACTGATTTCGTTACCATTATTTACTCTTTCACCCTATTAATCGATTTATCTTTTGCCTGAATCGGCAGGAATTATTTTATTCGCCATTCATGCCCAGAAATTCAATGCTAAGCGTGCATGCAAGAGTTGCAATACTTCGCCGAGCTGGGGAGATTCAAGCAAAGAATTATTTTGGCAATACCGTCAGTATTTTATTCATTTTTTGCGCTTCTATTTTGTATAATCCTAGTGTATTCATGTTCCATATTCCAATAGCAACAAGAGAACCTAATACTGTTTTAATTTCGCTGTCTTCGTCTAAATCTTTAATTATGCATTCTGAAAACCATTCATTCCATAGCAGGCAGTATTGTTCGTTGTTCACTAAACATTTATAGATTACTTTCATCAGTCTGCGATAGCTCTCATCATTACATTTCCTTAGGGTAATTCTAAGAAGTGCAATTGCCGGATTGGGCAAATCTTCCGACTCTAATTCTTCTTGAACCCAGTTTTTGTATTCTTCGAAATTTTCTTTAAAAAGGGTATCAAAAATGGCTTCTTTCGTTGGAAAATGATGAATAATGCCTCCTTTGCTGAGACCGCACTTTTTTGAAAGAGCATCAAATGATATCTGGCTAAGTTCGTACGTATTTGCCAATTCAACAGCAGTTTCTAAAATCAGCTTTCGGCTTTCAATTGGGTCTTTTTTCTTCTTGTAATTATTCATGACATTTATATTATGCAGTGCACTCTGCTTTTGTATTTTAATCTTAGAATTCTATTTTCATTATAAAATTAGTTTCTTTTCGCTTTTTATCATAAAATATTCTAAATTTTAAAAGTTTAAAATCATAAAGATACCAAACGTTTGGTATCTTTGTAAAGGTAATAGCTTTTTTTTGCTACAAAGAAAATTTCACTTTCATATTATTTTTATCAATTACACAAAAACAAAATAGACTTATGAAAACAATACTTGTTGCTACAGATTTTTCACCAGAAGCTAACAATGCTGCTGCTTATGCTTCTCATCTTGCTGCTGCTACAGAAGCTAAAATTATTTTATTCCACCTCTATCATGTTTCTATTCATGCGCTTAATGCCCGAGTGCAATCCTCTTCAATAGATGAATTACAGGCAGCCTGCGTAAAGAAACTCTCTGATCTGGCAAAGAAACTTTCTGAGGATTATAAAATTGAAGTAACACCGATTTTGAAAATGGGAGATTTTGAGAATCAGCTTCAAAAGACTATTGATGCTACTCAAGCTGATATTGCTGTTATGGGAATGACAAAAGATTCAATAGAACAGGATCTGCTGGGCAATACCACTACAGCAGCTCTGCAAAGACTTAAATTTCCAGTGCTGGCAGTTCCTCTTAATGCGACCTATAAAGGATTAAAAACAATACTTTTTGCGTGCGACATTACCCGTGATGTACATGAAGCTATATTACAGAAGGTGAAAAATATTGCTGTCCGATTAGGCGCTGCTATAGAAATGTTTCATGTGAGCAACAAGCTTAATGAATTGGAAAACGAGCAAAAAGAAACCAAAGCAATAGAACATTTTGCAGATGGATTAAATGGAACAGATTATAAGTATAAAACTGTATCATCTACTGCAATAATTAAAGCCATCCAGGATGAAATAAGCCAAATAAATGCTGATTTACTGATTATGGTACCTCATAAATACGGCTTTTGGGACTCATTGATGCATATCAGCAAAACAAGAATGATGGCTTCGAGAAGTGAAATTCCTCTTTTGTCGCTTCCTCTTTAAAAATATCTTGATCCATAGTAGTGCTGATTTTACTGGGTTTATAGCAAACAAAAAAGCCACTCAATGAGTGGCTTTTTGTGAACTTAGCAGTACAAAATTCGAACCTTTTACTAGAAGATTTCCAGATTTTAAGCGAGCTAACAGAGGTTTGAAAATAAAAGCATTTGATTTTTAAGTTTAGTTTTTAATTAGAACATATCTTTTACTACCTATTTTAAGTAAGGCATCTCTAAAAGATGTCTTTTAAATTATGAAAATACATTTCCTTTAATACATTGCTTTCTTCTTCTATCCATAAATCATCTTTTACTAGTTTAGTAATTAGTTCTTGGGCATTTGAAGAAAACAATTTTCTATCAAGTCCTGAAAAATCTAATTTATAATCCCACCTGCTATAATGCTTAAAAGAATTTGTTGGAAGATACTGGTGTGATGTTGTTGGAATAAGAATTTTAACATCCACACCTCTCTTTTTTAATTTGCTACTTATTCTTTGATAAATTTTTAATCCGTCAAAATCCCAATCACAACTATAATATATAGGGTACGTTAATTCCATTTCGTCAATATCATCTATAATAGAAATATTATTGCCCCCTACATACCACAATTTAACCTCCAATTCTTTTGCATTCCAAGGTTGTTTTAAAAAAGATTTGTTCTCACAGAGGATTATAGCTTTAGGGTTTATATAGTCAACTACTAATCTATATTGTAGATCCTTATTTGACTGTGGAAATTCGTCAATTTCAAGAATTTTCAAAACTGCATTACGAACACTATCCTTATATTTTAAATATTTAGAACCTCCATAATCGAAAAGTTTAGCGGAAAAATCTTCAATGTTTGAAAGTTTATCCTTCAATTCATTTCGGCTTTCATAAATCAAAATCAACGTACGAATATCTTCTTCTGTAAATTTTTTGCCACCATCTGGACGAATGTTCATGAGATTCAGAAAATCATAATAATATTTATAAGCGGCATAAAAATTATCTTCATAATACTCATTATAACCGTCCTGTGCTATCAATATGTTATTATTACCTTTTTTTTGAGCAATAAAATCTGTTTGTGCAATCAAATAACGTATAAAATCTACCTCTTGAATTTTAGCAGCGGTTTTCTTTTTTTCGTATAGATCATTGAGCGCTTTCAAGACCGGCCATGTAAAATCCTTACTATGTAGTTTTTTCAAAGATTTCATCAATATTTTTTGTTAATTGTCCGTTTTGAAAGATGCCTAATGGTGGAACATAAGTTAAGCCTGTTGTATCTTTATTGTCATTCATGATATAAATATACTGCCCTTCATCATTGATATCACCGGCTGTTTCTATTGACATGGTTACAATCTGATAATTTTCCTTTTTTGCTAATTTATGCAACATTTCATAATTGCTTCCTAAGCCTTCGGCTTCATCAATGGGCATTATTCGGATTCCAGGATGATCTTTATCTTCTATAAGCGATAATCTAGCGAGGCATAGCAAGGCATTTGCAGTATATGTTTGTCCATTACTTCCTGAATTGCTTTGTCCATCTTCTAATTTTATTTCGAAAAGGAGATCAAAATAAGAGCGAGGATTAAGGAGGTCGTTTACTTTAGCTTCTCTTGTTCCACTCGCTTCCCGAAATACACTGATCATAATCTCATCAATGTCCTGTTTATTATTTGACGCAAACAATCCAACATCCTGCATCTCGTTCGTGAGTCGTTTTCTGAATACTTTCATCCAATCATCTGGATAGCCAATAGCTGGCTTATGCTGTAATGTAGCATAATTACCTCCTGTGATTTCATAGCTTGACAAAAATCTGGTTATTTTTTGAACCTTCGTCAAGTACTCATTATAGACTTTTTGTACTTCATTAAATACGTTATGGAGAATTTCAATTTTCCTTGAACCGATGCGTTGTAAGTCATTGGTTAATTCTATAAGTCGTTTTTCAATTTGCTCACCAATAAATTCTTCCTGAATTTGCTGTGTAAGAAAAACGGTAGGTAATAGTTTATTTGCCAACACGCCAACTGAATAATCTTTCAAAATGGTCTTGTCTTCTATTTCTTCGGAAGCATAATCGTAAGTAGCTTTGAATTTGCTGTAAGCATCGATACTTTGTTGTTCGGTTGGCAATTGTTCGGTTTTTATTAAATCTTTTTCAACAATGAAATCACGATTTTGTACTATTGTAAATTTTGTCTTTGCTTCTGAGAGTTTGGCAATACTTAAATTGTAATTCCCTTGATACAGTTCAAACTGTATCTTTGTTTCATTATATTCAGCCCCAATAATATTCCCCATTTCATAAAGCGAATTTATCGCTGGGTTGGTTTTAAATAAGTTTTCTTCCATTTTCTGAATTTTTGAAAGAGTTACTTTTTCTTTAGTCACAAGATTATCTAAGTCTGTCTCAAAATTAATAAGCAGATTTTCCTCATTTTTCACCAAATAGTCAAAGTCAGTAGAGCCATATTGTTTTTGCATGTAGCTATAGATTTGATCAATCTTTTCTTGATTATCTTTGTCTAATTGCTGGCTATGGCTATACTTGTCAAAGGCGGTGTCGTATACCTCTTTATGCTTTTTATAATTCGCTAAATGCTTTTCTGAATCTAGAAAAATAGATAAATGCTTTTCAAGTTCAGTTGATGTAAATTCAGAAATCTCTTCTTTTTCGCTAAACAGTTCAATCTGACTATTTTTATATAAGTAAACTACTTTCTCTAATGCTGGATAGCTTTCCAATTTTTCCTTTAAGTTTCCTAAGTTTTCTTGCTGCTGTTTTAGCGCTTCAAGTTGTTTTCTGAAGGCTTCCAATGGTTCCCTATCCAGTGTGATCTCATTAGCTGGTGCATCTAGATGTTGTTTTGAAACATTAGTTATAAATTCATAAATACCGTTTAACTCCAGCCAAAATCCATTACGATCTGTTTTGATTATAATAGGCTTTTTGAATAATTTTTCAGGAAAGGGGAGATATCGTTTTTCCGGTGGATTAGGTACTGTTCTTGATAAGGTCTGGAAATGGATTAGCAAGCTTTCTTGTTCAAGACTAAGTGGTAAATTCAGTTGTTCTATTGCCCAATGCGCTAATGATGCAGGATTTTCTAAGTCCGAAAAAACAAGCTGTATTTCCAACTTGGTGATAGCTTGTCCAAGGTCTTTCAGCTTTTGTAAAGTGGATTTTCCCGCATTTATAAAATCGTTGAACCAATCTGATTGTTCAAATTCTTTTTGGATTTTATTCTCTATAAGGTGTTTTTCAAATATTTTTAAGGTTTCTCTATCCGTAATTTTGTTGCGTTCAGCCAAATGCCATTGACGTATAGTGTCTACATCATGTCGATCTTCACTAAACCAGTTGTTTACTTTATCTATAATGTCTTTAAATTTTGTACTCTCGTCAAGTACATTTTTGGCTTGTTGCCAATCATACTCTAGTTTTTCTTTTAGTTGCTCTGCATTTTTGATATTGTTTTTTAAAAGTGCTACGGTGCTATTTTGGTAGTTGATGTCGGATATTTTTACATTAGCCAACTTCTTTTTGATCAAGTATCTTTCTATCTGTTTAGTTTGATAATCTTGTTTTGCTTGCTCAAGTTTTGTGGAAAGGATTTTACTTTCATAATACCAGAAACTAATATTTTGCACACTGAATTGCTTTTGCAACTGACTAAAGGTTTTGAAATCACGTAGAACATTTTCTATTTTTTGTTCCTTGCTTTTGATGGTGGCAATTTCTTCTAACAGGCGTTGATGTTGCTGTTGGTCAACATTGATGTTTTGTACTTCGTCGCGGTATTTATCAATAAGCTGTTTCTGGTCGTCGTCTCCGAAAAGAAATGTTTTGAGTGCATCTGAATCTGTAAAAAAACCTTTTCCTCTTGAAAATGAACGGATAATGGCTGCATAACTTTTCAAGCTTTGCATATTTTGGCTAAGATCTACTGCCAGTATGCCGTTATTGAAAATAAGCTGGTGGTATTTTTTATTGCTTACACGCCTGAGATAGCCTTTTTGTACAAAACTTTTTTCCAGATTTTCCAATGTGTCGATGTTTCCATCTACCAATAAATCCCGATAAAAAATAGGCTCATTCATTGCTAGGAGCGTTTCATCGAAATCGTAACCAGCTTGAATAATAAAGAATTGCATTTGGCTACTTGTTGTTTCCAAATAACCTCCAAGTGTAATATATCTTCTTGGCTGTACCTCAACGTTAACGAAAACATAACCTCGTCCATATTTTCCTGAGGCGTTTTTAAGAACCAGTCCGCTCGTATCTCTATGTTTTACACCCTCTGTTCCTGATTTAAATACACGAGAACCCACCAGAAGTAATTGTATAAAATCAGCAATTAAACTTTTTCCACTTCCACTTTCTCCGCTAAAATCGGTCCGAAATTCGTGGAATTTGTAGTCGCAGTTGAAGTGCTGTCTTACATTTAGCGTCGATAAACTATAAATCTTCGGTTGAAAACTAATCATGTTCTTTTCGTTTTATAATTTCATCAATAGTTTCAATTTGTGGATAATAAATCCTTCTTAACCTTTCAAAAGAGGGTTGATAGGTAAAATAATCGCTGTCATTAGAATCTCTTTCAATCCAGCCCAGTTGTTCAAATTCTGTAAACGCTTTATATACCAAATTTCTTAGCTTTTCTTCATTCATATCCGAATCGGCATCAGTTTCAATGGATGAGACCACACGTTGCATTTTAATGAGCAGTTCATCGTATTCCTGATACAGCAAGTTGATAAAATCAGATATTTTAGACAATTCAATATTACCATCGAGTTTATAAATCTTAAAAAATATCAGTCCTATTAAAATGTACTCTGACTTCAAGTACCATCGATACTGATTGTCTGTTGGGATCTTGCCCCTCGAACCTTCATGAAAATCGATATAAAAATAGGTATTCCATTCTTCGCCTTCTTTCTTGAGTAGCATTTCGAAGAAATCATCATAATAAGCTTGCAAACTGGCGTAATGTTTATCCAGAAATGCATACAGTGAAACCGGTTTTGGAAAATCACGCTGTATGTGCATTCCTGATTTAAGCAAATAGTCCAGTTTGGCAAATGTGTTTTTTGCAGTCCTATCTAACATGAACGAATAGCGTATGTTCAGGTCTTTTTCTGTATCGTCATATTCCATAGTGAAAGATTTAGATAATTTGGGTCATGATATTCGTTTTGATTGATAGTTATTTTGTACTGCCAGCCGTTACAATGTTTCACTAATCTTTGAGCTATTTTTACGGCGATGTTAAGATTGTTTTCCTCGTCGGAAAGAATACTGAAAAAGAAAGGTGAGAACTCAAGTTTTCCTTCATGATCAATTTGATCTAAGGCTTTCTTTGCCCAAAACTGTATTTTTTTCTTTATTTCTAGTTTTTCCTTGTTCTTTGCTATAGCACTATTAGTCTGCTCAACATCTATAGATCTGACTGCAGATGGTAGAGGTGCTTTCCTTACAAAATCTCTTTCGGTTAGGATATAAAATCGGGGTATAGATTCGGGAATCCTGATGGTAACAGATTCTATATCTTTAGGAAAAACAAGTCTTTTGGGTTGATTTTCCTGACGGATATAAGAGGCGGTATCCAATAAATAATGAAGAAATTTATCTGTCTTCCGATCGAGTTCTCGTTGATTGAATTCAAAAATAAACTCCCGGATTCGGGGTTTAATTTTGTCGATGCGTACACTTACTTGATCTAAATGATTGCGTACATTTTGGTTGTATTGCAGCACATGGTTAATGCTCTCCAGAAGATCAAAACTTTCAGGGTTTTTAAGCATATCCTGCAAAATGTCGTCTATATCGTAAGTAATTTGAAAACCAGTGGTCAGTTCATGTGCGTGCTGTTTTATTTGGTCTAGTCCTGCACTAATGGTATCGATTACCTGAAGAATATTCGCTTGGGGTTGCTTGATCTGGAAACGAAATTCATCTACAGATTCGCTCACTTGCTGATCCAATATTTCAATTTGCAAGGCAAGTTCATTGCTCCTATGGTTGAAATGATCGTCCATCCAAATCAAGATCTCAGCAGGATTTTTTTCAAGACATGTCTTTAAAGTATCCAATAAATGCTTGAATAGACGTTCTATTTTTGCAGGATGATAGCTTTCTGAAAGACGTTTGAATACTTTTTGACAAAATTCTTCTCCGTAATTTTTAAATCCATACACTTTTCTTTTCCTGTCTCGCCACAGAAAGAATTCTTGCAGACGTAGAATAATTGTATTATTCCGGTTGTTCTCTTCTCGCTGTGAGCCACCCAGATCAATAAGAACTTTATTAATAATCTGTATGATCTGGTCTTCCGTAAATTCTTGCTTTTGATATTTTTGGTATAACGCAAGAATAATCAGCCCATCTTCCTTGTTAGGTATGAGCTGATAATAGCGCGGTTTTGCTTCGGAATAGAGATCGATTTCTTTCATGATTATTTGAGCTGATCCTTCTGATCTGGATGCTTATTAATTTATTATTTCTGCTCTAACTCCATCATCATTTGCTATTAAACGCCAAAGTTTTACATCTATATTCTCATTTTGAAGCTTTCTTTGAAAAAATTTGGCTTGAACCGCATCGTGTGTACCCATTAAAATTTGAAAATCCTGATCTGCTATGTAATCTCTAAGAAGGTCAAATACACCTGAAGCATGAACAAGATCATGATGTTGAGTTGGATCATCTAACAGTAATGTTTTCCATGGCGTCCATTTATAGCTACTAGCCATAGAAAGCATAAAGGTTAATTGCAAATCTGTTGCTTGCGCTTCACTTGCTACTTCCATCACGCTTACCTGTTCATCATGAAGATTTATTTTTACTTCTGCCTGCGATTTATTTCTAAATGAATAACTTTCTAATTGTGTCTCTACAAAGCGGGGATTTACAACAATTTTTTTTAGTAAAGAGACCCATAACGGATTTATGGCTTTGATTTTATCGTGTACGCCATTAACTTCTTCACCGATTTTACGATATAATTTTTCAAGGGCAGTTTTTCTTTCTGTTATGAAAGATAGTTCTCCATTTATTGTTAATAATAGTTCCTTGATACTTGATAAATAAACCTGCTCGTCTTGGTTCTCACAAATTTCTTTTATTTCTTTATCTAATGTGGCAAACTTCTCTGCTGCGTTCCAACGACCTAATTCATCACTCATCTTATTTAGGTCTTCTAATCCTTTTTTGATAAGATCTGATTGCTTGATAAATTTAGTTTTCCCTACATTAAGATTCTCCAATGAAGGAGGTTGAATTAAACTACTATCTTTCCATTCCGCTAAGATTTCATTCCGCTGTCCTTGTAACTTCGAAATAGCCATATTTAGGTCTGTGATTTGTTCTTCAGCTTCTCTTTTAGCCTTCTCGAGTTGTTCTCTAACCCTTGTGTCGTCAGTTATTTTTAATGTTGTGGCTTCAATTTCTGTTGCTATAGTAGAAATTTGTGAGTCTAATAAATCTGTGTTAATTAATGAAAGAGATTGGTTTATTTTTTCAATTTCGTTTTTAATATTTTCAAGAGATACCGTAAGAGTACTTATATTTATTTCATTGGATTGAATTGTATCTCGTGTCTGGTCTCTAGCTGTTGTGAGCCTGCTTAATTCCTCTGAGGATGGTTCTTCTCCAAATTCTGTTTTATCGTTAACAATCTTCTGTAGATTTACATTGTTTTTTTCTTTTTCACTTATTAACCATTCATTTGCTTCGGTGATATTGCTACTATCAGGAAATCTAGGTAGGCATTTTTCGTTAATAAATTCTTGAACATTTTTTAATTTATCTTCATTTTCAACTAAATTTTCACTGATTTTACTTAGTGTTGTTTTTTCATTTTGTATTTGCTGTTTTTTATTATCAACCTCTGTTTTTAATGTATTGTTAGTTTCAATTTCACTACTTATAACAGGATCTATTTGTTCCAAAGCCAAAGCCATTTGCTTCGAAAGTTCATCAGGTTCATATTCTGCATTACAAACAGGACAATTTCTCTGATCATCAAGTAAATTTAATGCTATTATTCCTACTGCTCCAAGAATTGCATCGGAAGCATTTTTTAGTGAATTAAGTTTCGTTTGACTTTCATTAAATGAGTTTTCTGCTTTTAGTAAATCAGCCTGAAAATCTTCTATTTTTTTATGAGACTCTGCTTTTTGTACTGTTTGAGTGTTTATGAGATTTTTTATTTCAGTCATTTTTAGCACATGGATATTCCAATCCTCGATTACCGACTGTAATGAATTGAATTCGCCTTGTTTTTTTAGAGCCTCTGCTTCACGTCCTCGGATAGAATTGAACATGGCAATTTTAGCATTAAGCTTGTCAACAAGTTCGCTCTCTGATTTTAATTTTTCTTTTTGTTCAGAAATAGATTCAGATATGGATTTAATGGATTTTTCCGTTGATATAGATCTGGCTTCTTCCTCTTTCTTTTTATTTAATGATTCTTTTGATTTCTTTAAGTCTTTATGTACATCTGTGGATTTATTAAGAGTATCTTGGAGTGTAGCTAGTGCTGTCTTTAAGGGATCAAGATCTGTAGCTGCTTTCTCAGCTATCTCTGCTTTTCCAGCTATCTGCTTTTGCTTTTCTTCTATTTCTGTATTATTACTTTCAAAAAGAGAAATTTTGCTTTCAAGATTTGAAAGATTAAATAAACGCTTTTGATTATCTTCTTCTAATTTAAGTAAAACAGAGTTTACAAGTCCGCGGTAGCTAACAACGGCATCTGGATTTTGGCCAATATTTCCCGAATTTGATGAACCATCAAATTGTTTGTGAATACTTTGTATTTGATCAATAATTTCGTTTAATGGCTTGAGAACGTAGTTTAACTTTGCCGCATCACGATCTTTTAATTTATCTTCAAAAAAAGAAACCTTTTCTGTATGTTTATCCTTCTCATCTTTTTTTTCATTTATTGTTTTCGTAGCAGCACTCAAAGTATTTGATTTTGTTTTGGCAATAGCACTTAAATCTTTTCCAATTGATAACTTATCTAACAAATCTCCTGCTTGAGAAGATTCTCCTTTTTGTATAAACCAGTTATTTCCACGTTGCTCTATAAGATGTGTAAGTCTTAAAAGAAATGGAATATCTTTTATGGAGTGTCCTGGAAACAATACATCATGATTTCCCGATATGTTAGGCTCTGCACCTTTTCTGTAATTAACCTCACAGTAGTTTCCATTATCAAAATCTAATCTTACATCCACATCATTCTGTTTGTCACGTATCAACGATAATGGCGGGTTTACTAAACGTTGAATAGAGCCAGTCAATGCAAACTCGATAGCTTCGAAAAGAGTTGTTTTTCCAGTTCCATTTGGAGCAAGAAATATATTAGCGCCAGAACTTAATTCAATTTCGACATCTTTACCAAAACGTCTCGCATTACTTATTGTTATTTTTTTAAGATGCTTCATTGCTTTCTGATTTGTTATTTATCAATGTATTAAAAAGGTCAAAACTTGAAGTGCCAGAACTAAATGCCTCTCGCCATTTGACTTTTTCGTCATCATTAAACCATGAAAATTCTTGTTCTAAGACTGAAAAAGCTGAAATAAGAGGATCTTGGCCTAAATCCAATGGAGTTGGAACATCAACTTTTGTGATAAACGTTCTTTCAACAAATGATTCCTTTGTTTCATTTGGGCGTAATACAAATTTTCGACAGAAATCTTCGCTAGCCTCAATCCTTAAGCATTCTTCAAGTGAAGGCTGAGTTTCTCCAGTCCACATAATGGCAAGATAGATATCAGCAGTTTCGGGATCTAAGAGTAATTCTTTGCATAATGCTGCCCATTGCAAGACATCTTTTAGTTGATTATCCGAATTGATGCCAACTATAAGTAGGGTTTTAAGGCTTGGTTCTAAAGTTTCTAAAGGTCGAAAAAAACGCAATAGTTTTTTATTTTGAAGATTTTCAGAGGCTATCTCGATCATTTCGTTTTCAATTGGCCCTTGGCTTTTTATGGAAAAACGAGCTTCAATCTGATGAATGATATACAATACTAATTGGTCAAAAGTCATGATATATTATTGTTTAAAGTTTCAGTAAGTGTCTCTTTGTAGATGTTGAGTTTTTGTTTTAAATAGTTTTGAAGTTCATCAACACTTCCTTTTCTTACAATCGAATCAAAGATTCGGTTTCGGGTTATTAATAATTTGGGGTTATGTCCAGCTGCTAAGGAATGATCAATGTTAGCTGAGTCACTAATTGACTGTTTGTAAATTACACCTTCTGGCTGTTCACTTTGTGAAAGGATTAGAATATCGTATGGTTCTTTACCAATAAGATCATCTATCGATTCCTCTGCGTCAATCTTCCTAATTTTTTTAGTCTTTCCAGCTGGTCCGCTCCACCAATTAAGTCCTATAGCTCCCATACTTAATCCATCTTCGGTTTGCATAATACCTGCGTCAATAGAACCTAGTGCCACTGAAATAAGTAAACAGGTAAATACAGCATCTGCGATTAGTAATTTTGTCTTTGGACCTATTCGTAAGTGTCCCAATATTTCTTCTCCTTCAGCTTTAGGATGTACTATTTTTTTTAAAAGCGGAATAAGTATTGAATCATCTTTGTTTATAATTTTTTGCCAGGCATTCCAACGCATTTCAACTGCGTCTCTTAACTCTTGAGATTGATGAGTGTCCATATCATTTATTAGTTCTGATATTTTTCCCGAAACGAGCTCCCAAGTTCTCTTTGTCATTTGGTCGCTCATTTCTCTCGCAAAAACTTCTCGTTCAGCATTTGTATTTATAGTTTTCCCTTCACTTATTTCAAATGGAGCATTATTGTCAGCAATACTCAGACTTTCAAAATCATTCTTAAAAATTCCAAACGTGCCGCCGATCTTGTTTTGGATATGAACTTTCCAACCGTCCCAATTTGAACACAATCCACTTATATTTCCCTCCAGGTGGATTGCTAGCCGAAATATGCTTTCATGAATAGGTGCAAAAGGAGGATTAATATTTTCTAAATTGATATTTAAATTTCTCCCCCTGTCATTAGACCATAATAAAGGTATTACTTTAGACGGTCTTTCAACTTCTGTATTAGTTTCTAAATCTAGGATGCCTGAAATATGCCAATCATTATTGATATTGTCTATTTGTGTCCAAATTTTGATGTCTGATCGAATATATTCTTTGAGTTCGAATAATAAATTTCTAGGGGCGATAGCTCCTGAAAAAGTAGTGTTTTCAATAGTGTAGGAAAGGATTTTTAATCGTACTTCTTTTAGCTTATCTAAGATAAATATTTCTTTCAGTCTATCTTCTGTCTTACTTTCGATGTCAGATTCTATTCCTGAACTTTTTATCTTAAGTACCTGTAAGGCATTTAAAATATGCTCCCAATCCTTAAAGTCACACCAAGTAGTCAACCAATCGAAACACTTTTTAACATTTGGATCTATACCTATGAGGGTTTGTAGATCTAAGGCTGTCGTAACTGCAGGTTTGATTTGTTCGTTGCATAATTTTTTCAAATCTTTAATTTGAAGTCCGTTTTTAATTTGCGTATTCAACTCTGGTAATTCAATCCAAAACTCTTTTTTAGGACTTATAGTAGACGTGTTAATATTTTCAGACCAATTAGCTAAGCTTCTTAAAGTTTCATCTAAAGGTGACAAATCCCTTTTCTGATCTTTTCGCTTACCTTGTAAATAATCGTTTCTGGTACATTCGTCATTTTGACTACCAAAATCTCCTGTTGTTTGTCTTTTAACCTGTATATGAATTTGTGAATTCTTGTCTTTTTCGATAACTATATCATCCCATGTAGATATATCTCCTTGTTCTGAACCAATCCTCATATAATGGCTTCTTCCTAATGCAAAATCAATCAGCATAACTGAAATTTCGTAGGTTACAAGAGCCTGTTCATATTTTTTAGTTTGGTCTAATCTTAATTTAGCTAGCATTAATTATTCTGTTATTAATTTTAAAAAATATTTTCAATTCCTACCAAACTCTTCCCACTCTGCTGCTTACTCACTTTAATCTGTACAGGAATCCTTTCCGTCATTTCCTGTACATGGGAAATCACACCCACTTTACGCCCCTGATTGTGTAATCGTTCTAAAGCATCCATGGCGATATTGAGTGTAGTAGGATCTAATGAACCAAAACCTTCATCAATAAATAAAGATTCTACTTTCATACGACTGGATGATAAAGAAGCCAGACCTAAGGCTAGAGCAAGTGATACTAGAAAAGATTCTCCACCAGAAAGCGAATAGACCGTACGAACTTCATCGCCCATATCCTGATCCACTACCTGTAAGCCAAGTGTAGCTGGAATACGTTCAATTTTGTATCTACTAGTCAGTACCTGAAGATGAATGTTGGCATAGCCAAGGAGAACATCGAGCGTATATTCCTGTGCAATTTGGCGAAATTTTTTACCATCGGCAGAGCCTATAATTTCGTTTAATTTACTCCAATTTTCTGTTATAGAAGCCTGTTTTGCAATGCTATTGAGTAAACCGTCTATTTGGGCTTTGTTAGTTTCGTTTTGTTGTAATTTAAAACCAATCTCGCCCTTTTTCTGCTTTTGTTGTTCTGCATCGGTTTTTTTAATTGTAATCAACTCATTCAATTGATCCAATGGACGTTCCGATAATGCTATTTGTTGATGAACATCCAGCGATTGTTTCCTTTCAGCAAGGATAGAAGTTGCTTTTATTACATCTTCCTCAATGAATTTCAACGCATTACGTTCGGTTTCTATCCAATTGTTATGTAAGGCCAGCAGTTTATAAAGCGTTTCTATAGTTAATAACTGATCGCTCTTATGATTGAAATCCCTCAGCCAGTTTCCTATTTTATGGGACGCTGTTGTTGCATCAGTTTCTAATGTGGCTAAGGTGTTGTCCAATTCTTCCCTTTGGGTATTGGCTTTTGTCAAATCAATACTCAGTTGTTGCAGCATTTCTTTAAACTGATCCAATCGATGTTGCGCCTCCACTGTAGATTGTTTCAACTCTAATTCCACTTGCTCTGCTGGTTTTCCTTCAAAAAGATTGGTACGATCTTGATTGAGAACCTGATAATTTTGATATTGAGTAGTATATGTTGCGATCTTTTTAGTAAGCTCTGCTTCAAGATTTTGAGATTGGCTTTTCAATTCTTTCAAAGTTGCTTCAAGTCCACTTTTTTGACGGGCATATTGCTCCAGTTTTTCGGTGTATTCTTTCCAAGCTTGTGCAAAATCTGCAATACTTTCCGTAAATACAATTGGAGTCGCTTTCCAGTTATCCATCCAGTCTGAGGTTATAAAATAAGGGGAAAGCAACTTTTGTACTCCGATAAGATCGGAAGTTGCTTTGTCGCGTTCTGTAGTTTTACTGCTTAGTTGTTCTTGGTATAGTGATAGTTTGCTCTTCAGATCTTTAACCTGATTAGCAAGTCCTTCAACGATTTCTTTTAACGCGTCGATTTTATTTTTATCTGTTTCCAGTTGTTGCTTTTGGATGGCGTGTGCTTGTATTTTTGCGAATAAATCGGCTTGTTTTGTTTTAAGTGCTCGCAAGTTTTCCTCAATCCAGTCGGCCTTTTTTGCATCGGAAAGTGTGAGACTTTCTTTAGCAATATCAAATTGCTCCCAGACTTGCTTCTTGTTTTCTAGCTCCGATTGTTTTGTCTTGATCGCTTCTTCCTGGTTCTGAATAGTTTGCTGTAAAGTTTGAAATGCTTGTTCTAAAGCATTATGTTTACGGAAACTGTTCAGGTAAATAAGTTCTTTTTCATTATAAGCATCTGTCAATACACTCAATACGTTTTCCAAATACGGATTATGGTCTGCATAAGGGTGATCAGTGCTGCCACAAACCGGACAAGGTTCACTATCAATCAATCCCTTTCTAAGTGATTCAACATTTTCGGCAGATGCCAAACGGGCTTGCTGTAATAGTTGGGCGGCAGTTTCTTTTTGTGCATTTTCTACAAGCTGTTGCTGGGCAAGCTGTTGTAAGGTTTGCTGATTTGTTTGGTAATCAGACTGATCTTTAACTTGCTTATGCTTTAAAATATCTAATTCAATTAACGCATTGTAAAGTAATGACCAATGTGCTTGTGCTTTTATTGCATTTTCAACCGTATTATCTATCGCAATCTTATCCAACTGCAAAGTTTCGATGGGAATTAAGAGCAGTTCTTTAGCTTTAACAGTATAGCTTTTCTTTAAATTTTCCCAATCCAAATCTTTTTTTTCCAAATTAGACTCGATTTCAAGTTTTTTAGTTTCGTCTGTTTTGATCAGATCTTGCAATTGATTCAGCGCCTTAGTTGAAGATTGAAAAATTTCCAACAGCTTTTGAGCATCTTGCAATTTGGATAGAATAATATCTTTATTTTCAGCAATTGGGCTACGTTCTTTATTTTCTGTCTTCCAATCCGTTATCACTTTAATTTGAGTGGAAATCTCGAAGAATTCTGTCTGTTTCTCCGTCAGAACCTTTTGTTGTTGATTTACAGTAGCTGTGGCATATTCTACTTCTTGTTTGGCTTTTTCCAATTGCTCCCTTTTTTCAGCAAGCAGCGTATCAAGTTTTTTGACTTGTTCTAAAAGTGGCAGGGCATCGTTCAATGCTTTATTATTTGCAATCAACGCAATTCCTGAAGCTTCAATCTGATTATCCAACGTTTCTTTTTTTTGCTCGAGTGACTTAATAGTTTCTTTTAAAGCAACTAAGTTGGCAGTTTTTTCGGTATGCTGATTTTGTGCGTGCTTCAAGGCATCTACCCAGCTTCTGGTTTGTTGAACCAACTCGGTAACGATCAGTTTTTGTCTGCGTGGAAGAGCATTTATTTTTATTTGATTTGCACTTTGTAATGTAGTTAGAGCATTCTGATGATTGGTTTGTAACTGGGAAAGCTGTTCCTGCCAGGTAATTTCAGCTGCTAGAATTTCTATTTCTTTTTCTAAACTTTTAATTTGAATTTCCAAGCTACCTTGTTCCTCCACTAAAGTTTTTTGTTCTTCATCAGTTAAGATAACAACACCTTCTTTTCGGAAATTAAGATCCCGAAGCTGCTGTTCTTCCACTTTATATTTTTCAAATATTTTTTTTGAAATTTCGGAATAGATATGAGTTCCCGTCAATTTTTCGAGTAAGGAAGATTTCTCGTCCTTACTGGCTTTCATAAAGGCAGTAAAATCACCTTGTGCCAGCAATACTGATCTCGTAAATTGTTCGAAATTTAAACCAACTAATCGTGCAATCTCATTCAAAGTTTCTTGCTTTTTGCCAGGGATATCTACATTGGAAGTAATGTTTTTTAGCGTAATCAAATCAGCCTGCATACTGCCTTCTGCTTTATTTCTTGCACGTCGTACGCTCCAAGTTGCACGATAATGCTGCCCATCAATACCTATAAAATCTACCTCAGCAGACCCTTCTGCCGTTCCGTCCCGCAAGATACTACGAACGTCTCCCTGACTAAGTGTGCTTCCCTGCACGTCAAAAATATCTATTCCTGTTTCTTTTGCTTGTAGATATCTGGGAGTTTTACCATACAAGGCAAGGCATAGTGCGTCTAAAATTGTAGACTTTCCCGCTCCTGTAGCTCCGGTAATGGCAAAAATTCCTGCCGAACAAAGTGGCTCAACAGTAAAGTCAATCTCAGTATTTCCTTCTAAGGAAGCCAAGTTTTTTATGCGTATAGCTAATATCTTCATTTTATTCGGCTATTTGGTTTATTTCTTCTGCGACTTGTTTAAAAAGTTGCAGAATATCATTAGGGACATCAATATTGTACCTAGATTGATATACTTTACCAAATACATCAATAGGCTGTAGTTCGCTAAGTTCATCTGGTGTAATAAATTCTGCTGCTTCCAGGGTTGATGCTGGATATTTTACATCAATTTTAGCAAGCCTAACTCTCTTTCCTGCTAATGCCGTCTCTAATTTATGTCGCAAAGCTGGTTCAGGTCCGTCGAGTAGTATTCTTACTTCCAGAAAAGGAACTGTTTGTAGATTATTATCCATAATTGGCAGATTATCTAGTAATCCAATTACTTCATGCAATGGCAGAGGAGTTTGTGGAATTCTTTGAAGTGGAACAGATAATGGAATTTCTATCGATTTTAGCTCGCTGATTTCTTCGTCTAGTTCAAAAACGATAATCTGATGCTTATAATTTAATTCAGAAAAAGACATTGGTAATGGGCTTCCCGAATACCGAATGTGTTCTTTTCCACCAATTCTCTGTGCTTTATGAATATGCCCCAGTGCTACATATTTAATATCTTGATGAAATGCAGTAGCCGGAATACATTCTACACCTCCCATAATAAGCCTTTCTGTTTTATCCAAATCGCTTACTTCGGCGTAATGAGTATGCAAATGCCCCATAGCTATAATAGTTTGTCCATCTTGCTTTTTCAAACTAGCATATTCAAATGCATCTTTATATAATGCAGTTACTCCTTCAGTATAAGGATTTGCACAATTTAATATAGTTGGATAGTCGCCCATGCGCAAAAAGGGAATCGCAAGACACCATATTTTTACATTTTTTGAATCATCATGAATAGGAACAAGTAGCTTTTGGTAGTCTATATTGCCTTCTCCATCTTTTTCAACCAAGCCTATAATATGTACATTAGAAGATTCCAATAATGGTTTTGGAGCTTCTAAACGTGATGCGGAATCGTGATTACCTGCCGTAATAACGATCTGTAGATCAGGAATTGCTTTAGTGGCTTTGTTTAGAAAAGAATAAAACATTTTTATCGATGATGCGGATGGGTTGGAAATGTCAAAAACATCTCCACTAATGAGTAAAACATCTATTTGTTCTGTTTGCAAAGTATCAACAAGCCAATTTAAAAACTGTTGGTGTTCGTAAGTACGGTCGTATTCGTGAAACAATTGGCCAATATGCCAATCTGCAGTATGGAGAATCTTCATATTTTACTTTGCTTTTAGTCAGTACACTTTTGAATTACATATGTAAGATAATTCAAATATCATTCTTTAATATGAATCTTTTTTACGGAAAACCATATTCTCCTTTCAAATATATCGATTCACAAAAATCAACCACCACGTATTTATACCAATTTATTTATAATTAATTTCACTAATATCTAGCTGTTAATTTATCCAAAACCTTATTATTTTCGTAAATATATAATATGCAAATGAGATACGTAGACATACTCCCTAATAAAAATAAATAAAGTAATCACTACACAATTTTTGTTATGAAAAATGCTTATTTATATGTCAGAGTGGAAAAAATGGTCAAACTGACCACCCATTCCAGTTTTAATTGACCAGTACAAATTTGTAATTAGTTCGTTTTTAAACATGCATTTATCACACTTAAAATCAAAACATTACAACTGAATTGATGCTTATAAAATGATTTGGAATTCAATGGTCACTACAAATTGGAATAAGATGATCAATGGCATTGGAATTTGCAGTTTATATATGCCTAAATAATTCTTCATCGACTTCATCCATACAATTTATCAAATCCAAGTATTTGAGAAAATTTTTGACAACACCATTAAATCCTACATATTTCAGGATTAAGCAGCAGGTAAGAAAATGGGCATTAAGACTGATTTTGATAAGCTCTTTCATTCTGACATCTTCATTTTTGTCATCATAAGGCATGTTGCCATGTAAAAAACGGTTTCTCATGCTTATGCATTTCAAATCACTTTTGTTTAATTCAAAACCGACCAATTCAAAAGCCAGCTTGAAACTTTCGTTATTTCCTACTTGATTTATGCTGTCTAATTTATTTATGACTGAAATTTTATTATTAAAATTGCTCTCATCAAGAGAATCAATTTTAATCTTAAATTCCTTTAATATTTGGTCAGCAAATTTAGGATCTTTGAATGGAGTTATCTTTTCACTATTTTCCTTTATCACAATTCCTTTTACGGTTTCTAATGCTACAAAAATAGCAGCCGCTTCAATCTCCACTGAAAGATTTCTTGATTGGCAAATGATCCTAACTGCACGCAACAAAATGTCATTGTTATGACAGGATTGCGCTAAATTTGAAAATATTTTTCTTGGAAAAAAAAACAATCCATCGGTTCCAGAATAAGCCTTGTATTCCCTATAATTATAAAGTTCTTTATTTGTGATAACACTTTCATTACTTTTTTTAAATGAAAATCCTTCAACTTTACTAAAATCCGCATCCTTAAATTTCAAAATATACTGAGTGTCCTTGACTAAGCTTCCACTTATTAATGCAAAAGAATATATTACGCTTTCTACCAATTTTCGAAACTCATTAATATTCAATTCATTGCAACAATCAAGAATCAAATAATTCTGCTTTTCTATTTGATAATCAAACAACCCCAAACTATAATTGCCAATATTTATTTCCAAGTACCCTGCCGCTCTAATATTCTGTTTTATTTTGAAAGGTTTTGTACAAAAATAATTACTGGGAATTTTTGTAAATCCATCAATGGTAAATATCGCTCTATAGTAACCTCTGCTGTTCAAGAGGTTAGATTCTATTTCTTTTATTTCCCCATTCATTTCAAATTCAGACAGCTTAAATCTTGCAGACTTTGCTCCTTTAAATAATTGAAATCTTCTATCGTCAACTAAAATTTCAAATGGATCAAGTAAACCAAAACCAATGTATTCAATCTTTTGATCTATCTTATTTAGAGGAGAGGTTTTATATTCAATACAGTCTTCGGTATTAAAAAACTCAATATCGAGATTATCAATAGTATCGTATTTTGAAATTATTTTTCCTTTCTTTATTCTTTTAAACTCCGAAAGGAAATCAATTACAGCAGTCAAATCAACTTCAATTGGTTCTTCTTTTATATTTTCATATTTTTCCATAAGCTGATTGATTGACATCTAAATTTAAAAAATATTTTTTAGTTATAGGATTCTGAACTAAACATGCGCAATTCAAACTATATATTTGCTCATATGATTAAAATGTTAAAACAAAATTGGAAAGCTATTCTGATTTTTAATTAGCTACTTGCTTTTCCAGCCTGTTTAATTCATTTTGATATTCGGTTAATAATAGTGCATTTAACTCATTATATTTTAAAAGTTCTGAAATTCGTTTTTTTAATCTTTCAATATCATATTTTTTTGAAAATTCATCTTTATCATCTTCATAATCAAAAAGAGGGATCTCATCAAGCAAAGTATCTATTATATCTACATCTGTACTATCAGGGAGCTTTGATGCGGCATCTATCCATACTTTTGTTTTTTCATCTTTTGCTCTAGAAGCTGCTCTGCCTAAGGCATACTCAATCCATATTCTGGCGGTCTTATCCACAGTTTCAATAATTTTAATCCACTTCTCTACTTCTGCTTTATCATCCAAATCGGCTGCTGATGGCTCTTTTTCATCCCTGTTATTGTCTGGCAGGTAAAAATAGGGCTGTTCTTTCTCGGGATTTAATTTAGACAATGCTTCAAAAATGGGCTCAAAACTCTCAAGCGGCCTTCTTCCCGAAGGAATAGACTGTCGGTGCTGCCATAACTTTAAAATAGTATCAAAACACTCTTTTTCCGCTTCCTTTTTTATATTTGCCTCAGACAGCTCTGCTATAGTTATTTTTTCGGCAATATAATGAGCCATCCATCGGGAAAAAGTATCCACTCCTGGCTCTAGGTTAAGCTCTTTGACAAATAGTTTACCAAGGTTTATGATTTGCTGTTGTTGTTCTAAGTTCTCCATCTGATGACAATATAAATAGTTTATTTACTGGTTTTGAATATTCATACTTTTCTTCCCGGCTTCGATATTTATAGGTAATATCCCTTTTAATACTTACCTCCAATATTAGATCACAATTAAAAACTGAGCACAGCTCTTTCAAAAACTTTATTGAGGCTTTTATCCTGCTGCCTGACTGGTCTGGTGTTTCATCCCTCTCCATACTATAAGTACTCCATATTTCGCATTCCAAATCAGGATCAGACGAAAGCGGCAGATACCATAATTTTCCATCATTTCCTGCAGACAAATTCAGTTTTTCGGAAATATCTCCACCAATCATATAGGGAGGATAATCGACATTCTCCGCATAAGGATCGTGTTCATCTAATCTTTTAGATCCATAATCTTTATTAATCCACCCTTTAAGCTCAAACGGATTAGAACTTATTTCCATCCTCTTCTCTTCATAATCGGGAAGTTTAAAATCGTCTGGATCACTGCAGGTCTGCAGTGCCCTCATTAATGCATCAGATGCATTTCTGGAAACCAATGCCGAAGCAATTGAAACTTTCTCGGTTCTCTCAGAATGTTTTTCTTCCCACCTGCCTCGCACATTAATCCATAGATCACCATTAGAGTCTTCAGTTCTTAGAGCTTTATAAAAACATTCTTCCGATATATCATCTCTCCAGTTCTCACTCTTACTCAAAGAAATCCATTCCGGTCTTTCCAAGGGTACCGCGCCTCGATAATCAGACAGCCATTTCCCATCGGCACTAGTGAGCAGATGTCTTGATATCCATTCATCCCATTCATTGTCCGTCCATTGATCTTTTGAAACCACCGGCATTTTTTCCAGAAGTTTTGCTGCCGCTGCCATCATAGAATGATAAGAGAGATAAAAATCAAGATTATCTGTTCTTGGATAACTGCTGTGATCATGCCATGTTTCTCTTTCATCAGAATATCTACTCCAAAGATCTGCACGAGGATCATTCTTCCAGCCGTTTTGCTTATCTAATCCCCATTGTTTTATAATTACATCAGCAGCAATATCTTCTGCCTGTTTGCCCGATATTCCGAAAACATCACCAAGAGGATCAAACCAGTATCTGTCAAAATCGTATCCGAAATAAAAGTCGTACTCAGTAGTAATTTCATTCTTAACATGCCAATAGCTGTCAACTGTATCATTGTAATTCATTTTTATCACAGGCATTTTACTTTTACCCGTCATTTTTATTTTTTCCAATGTCTCGATATCATAAATATCTTCACAAAAAGAAGCTAGATTTATTGCCGTATCTGCTGCAAATTTTTGGATAAGTGCATGGGGCTCGCCAAGGGCATGCTGAACAAATAAGTCCTTAAAAGGAGCCAGCAGAACGGCTCTGTCAAGAGAGATCCGCGACGAGGCAATCAGCAGATATAATCGTGCATGAAGATTATAAAAAGGAAAATCAGCACTTCCAAAAGCATCCGTTTTATCGTGCTGCATCCATTTAAAAAGCGCTTCAATGATCTCCATACAGTTAAATTCTGCCATCATTCTTACGCAGTGGGCTGCATTCCAGCGCTCAGCAGAGCTTGGAGAACCAAGCGCCGACCAGATAAAACCTGCTATCTGATGGTGTACATTTCCGGAAACAGCCAGCCATTCACTCCATACTCCATCGCCAAAATCCTGTTCAATATGAAGCTCAAACCTGAACAAGGCAAAATCAAGAAGTTCAGCCGCTTCGTCAGGTACAATTAAGGGCGCAGTCATATCCACAAATCCAAAAAATGTTTCAGCATCAGAGAACTCGTATGTGCCGGCAAGTCCTTCAAATATTCCTTCCTTGAGTTTATCAATTTCAGCGTTATCGAAATTAAATTCTTCAATAAAATATTTAATTGAATATGGAGAAGTCAGTTCATGCGCATATTTTTTACCTAATTCTCTGATAAGAGACGGCCATTTTTTTTTATAACTTATTTTATTTTTCCAGGCATCAGGAAGCGATTGAAAAAATCTTTTGATTTCATAGTGACTTAATTCAGAAGACAGCAGTATTTCAATAAACTTCCAAATCGACTTTTCACCCAGTCTCTGTACAATTTGTTCCCAGAATGATTCAATATTTCTGTAAAAACGTTTATCTGATAAAGAATAAAATGATTCAAGGCACTTTTGAAAATGTCCGAGCTCAAAAATATCCCAGGCTTCAAATACATCGTCCCATGCAACATCATTGCCGTTTTGGCTGGCATCAGCAATAGGTCTCTTTTCAATGTCTATTACCGGTTCTTTTTTATTCTTTTCATGGTATGCCGAAATTTTTTCTACTATGTCATTTTTAATATTCTCATCATACCCGATCTGCTTGATTCTCTCCCAGAATTCGGGACTGGTGCCAACTGACTGCAGCAATCTGACCGAATCGGCAAATATCTTATCTTTTATTTTTGCGTTTGGCTCTTTTCGAAGGCATAGTGAAAGGAATTCACCATGTTGATGATAGGATAAGAATCTTGTAAGCGCCCAGCCCGTTGCAGGAGATATAATCTCAGACTCCACTAATTCGACCGACAATGCTTCGAGCTGATACTCAAATCTTCCTATGTTCCTGTCTCTCCATCTGCTTAATGCTGCAATAGCAGTACCGCTTGACATTCTGGCACACACCGCAATTGCCTCGCTTCTATCCCAGTGTTTTTCACGGTCGACATATTCTCCAACCACTTCCGCACAGCGTATAAAACGATAAGCAAGTAAGCCTGAACTACTCTTTGAACTGCATGACCGTTCTGCAAGCGACACAACAGCTTCCCATCTTCTGACTATTTCATCCCCGAATTTAGAAACTATATCTACCGCCTCTTCAAAATAAACAGCTGCATCATCCGGTGCTGTGTTTAGCACTGCACGAGCTAGGCTGATATATCTTTCGGCGGCAGTATCCGGCTGACCATCGGTAATATTCTTAATCTTTTTATATGCATGCTGCTCGAGTTCTTGTTTCAGGAAGTCCAGATGCTCGAGCCTGAAGGCAGCCCTTACATTGTCCAGGTCGTCCGGAATCCATAAAAATTTATTGTTCCTTAAATAAGTCTCATAAAATAATTGAATCTCCTCTTTTTTTCCTTTGCTGTAAAGCCTCAGAATAGAAGACTGCTGTGAGGCAATCTCATTCGGAAGGGTATCGTGGGAACTGTACCTGCCTGTTCTTGCCTTTTTTGAATTTTCATCTGTCTTTCCTACCTGAGTTTCAAAATCAAACTCCTGTCCGCTTAATATTAAAGCCCGCAGATGATACCATGGGAACAAACCGCCTATTACTTCCCTGAATTTCTTGATTTCATTATCCCGGTCATATTGATTCTTTTTCTTTTTCTCTGCAAGGTCATCTGGCAGAATACTGTCGAAATCCAGATCTGATTTCTGTTGAAGTATCATTCTAACTGCCAACGCCTTTAAATAGAAATTGCGCTCATGCCATTGATGTCCGTCATAAACCATTCTAGTCGCTTTCTCAGGAATATAATGCTGTAGTACTTTTAAGAGTTTTGACTTGGGCAGTTTTCTATACAAACATGCCTCTACAAATGAAAGTATTGCTCCGTTAAGGTTTTCATTTTGATAATAGTGCTTGGGAATTTTGATTCTCGTCCTTGCCTTAACAAATAATTCCAGGCAGTCCTCAAGGTGTTCTTTCTCAGGAAAATGGCCTGTGCTTACAAGTTCGCTGGTAATAGCCGTAATATAGTAGGGTTCACCGATGCTAACTTGCAACATTTCTTCCACAGCTGTAAAATTTCCCGCATCTATAAGTCTTCTTGCTAGATTACCAAGTACGTTGAAAACAAAAAGTTTTGAGGTGAAACGGTTTAAAAAACCGATACAGTCCTTTACTCCGTAAATATTAAAATAGGCAGATGCCATTTCCAGGACATTCCCGTCGGTAACCTCATTCTGAGAATGATCATCCTCACTTTTTTTTAATTCATCAAAGTAGATCCCCATCCAGTTTACAGCAGCTCTCAAATACCCTCTGGCTTCTCCTTTATATTCATCTATTCCTGAGAGCAAGGACGCAGTATAGATATTCTCCGAACCGTTCCATGCTCCGCTTAGCAATCTTTTAAAAGCGATGTCCTGAACTTTCTGTTTGTCCTGTAAAGCGGTCAGAAGATCAATATTGCCATGAAAAAGACTGATCTGCCTTTGGTTCCCTGCCATTTCCTCTCCTGCACGTAGCGCTATTTTTACCGCATCTTTGTATTTTGTTTCACGCACTGCAGCCCTAAAAGCAAACTGAAGGCGATAAATTCTGACGCTTCTGGCATCAATAGGATTATCCTGTGGCAGATAACTATCCGAGAGAGCGGTTTCAATTAATTTTTCATACTGCCCTGCTTGGAGATAAAGATGCGGCAGCACTTCTGACACATAGGTAAAATCGCCTGCCAAAGGCTCCAAAAGCTTGATGTAAGTTTCAAAATTTTTCTTTTCTGCTAAAAAAGTTTTCCTGAACCAGGTCTCCGAAGGCTCATCCCTGAACTGCACCGATTCATCAGAGAGCCATAAAGATCTTCCAATATCAGCTGTAAAGCTTTTAATTGTCTCAATGGAAACTCCTGCAGCTTCTGCTAAAATTTTTACAGGGATATGAGGCGGCAGGCTTGCCAGACCTAAACATACTGCATCTATCTGCCCCTGAAAAGAAATTGATAGAGAATCCTTCAGTGCAGACACAGCAGAATGCAGCTGCTGTTCGATCTGCTGCTCAACTGTCGTTCCCAAAGGCCCAAGCCTGCCTAGAAGTTCCAGTACGCTAGTTACCTTAACGCTCAATGCATTAGCCTGCACACGGGGATTCCCGCTTGTCAGCCTGTGAAATTCTTCGCCATCTTTCTCGTCAGCATCTTCAAACCATCTTCTTAAATTCAGCAAGGACTCTTTTTTTGAAAACGGTTTTAATTCAATTCTTCCGATTTTTGAATTAGGCTTCAGGAGATCAATACGTTCGGTTCTACATAATAAAATGAGCCTGCTTCCCTCGGGTATATTTTCACGCAAAAGCTCATTGGCAAAACATGGCGTGCTGTATTCCTGCGCTGCCATTTCTGCATTATCAGCTGCATCAATTAAAATAAATAACAAAGCAGAATTATCTGTTTGTCTTAAGTTTTTTACGGATGCCTCTAACCTCCATAAAAATTTTCGCATGATATCGCTGTCCTGAGATGTATCCTGAACGATCAAAGGATCGCAAAGCCCCTTTACGGCAAGTTCGTTGGCTATCTGAACCAAAGCATCACGATGTCTGTGCCGCGGTTCGCTGCGATTCCTATATTGTCCCGCGCCAAAGCAGTCGTAAGCCACAGCGATTGAGTTTAAAGGTAGGGAGGCGGATAGCTGCCTGCAGAACATAGACTTTCCAACACCCCCCGGAGCGTGCACAATAACAGGATAATTAGAAAGTGAAATGCTTTCTATAAGCTCCCCATACTGTTGCCTTACAATAACTTCTGCCGTTTCTTCCCATATTGCAGGAGCCGGAAATAAATCTCTTTCTGAGAATATGTTAAAACGTTTTAAAATATCTTCACGGTTAATTACTCTGTTAGACTTGGGCAAGATTTTTTCCTGCACCAGTGCAACGATATTTTCGATCTGCGCATTATCAACACTTCCTGCTATAAGATGCGAAATTTCAAATCTGAGTTCGTCTTTCTGACTGTCATAATCCCCCTCGCCGTCCTTAAAATCTAAAAATCCGCAAAACCGCGATAATTCATCGGAGGTGAGTCCTGTATAAGCAGTAATCGTTTTAAGAAATCCCGTTGAAACAGGTTTACCTTCTGCCAATAAAAGAATCTTATTTTTAAAAAATTTCTGCACAGGCCTATTGGTGACCAAAATAAATGAAATGTCAGCAGGAGCATCAGTCTCTTCCTTATGCTGGTTATATCTTTTTGAAAAGCCTTCGATGGTATCTTTCAGATCACTTAAGGTAAAAGGGCTGTCTTTCTGTACCGTCGTATGCTTGAGCTGATAATACTTGATCCGCTTATTATCATCCTGCAAATCGTAGTATTCGGAAACATCTATGACATATTCTCCTTCCTTTTTATTTTCCTTAGACCCTTCAATCACTATGGAACGAAGAGAAGTATTAGGATAAATGAGTCTTAAGCAGCGTCTTGCTGCCCATCTGTAGTGAAATACATCACCGGCTCTTGAATAAGCTACTAAATCATTAGACATTATTTTTATTTTTTAATGTAAGAAAAACGATAACCGTGACTAATATAGCACCTTCTTTTTAATCTAAATAATAAAGGCGCCAAAAAGCGCCTTCATCTGCAAAGGAATAATAAGTTTCAGCAGTAATGTGGAAAAAACGGTTCAACTGACCATCTCTTTCCAGTTTTAATTGACCAGTACAAATTAGTAACCAATCCATTTTTAAAAATTCATTTATTTTAATAAAAATCAACCAATTGCAATTAGATTATTATTTATAAAATGCATTGGAATCAAGTGGTCACTTTAAATTGGAATTGGGTAGTCAATATCACTAGAATTTGCAGTAGCCTTTAAAATAAAAAATATATTTAAAATTCTGTATAGTCAAATTTTTATAGAAAATGTTCGTTATGTTATTTCAATATTCAATTGAAATAATGGCTTTTTTGTTATCCGATCTAACACACTGGTCTTCTTATGGCTTAGTTTATATCCTTGTTTTATCTTCTTTTAAATATTTTATTTCGTGATCAGGTTTTGGTTTAATAGAAACAAATTCAATATAATCAGTTCCCTTAAGGTCGATTCTCATGCCTTCAGTAATTATTTTCTGGCTGATTGTCCAATCAGGATTGCTGTAATACAGAGTCAAAACGTCCACTATAAAATCCGAGAGAAGACTGTCAATTTTTTCATATCTAACATTAATTGTGAGGTAGAAAACGTCCTGGGAGATTGTAAAAGTCAAACCATACTTTTCCTTATAATTGGCTTCGGCTGCAAAATGATAACCTAAATCGGTATCCGTTATTTTTATTATTACCTGTTCGTGTCGTGTGCGTTGGTCATACTCTTCACGGCCAGGATCATCCTTCGAAATCCCTATTTTTTTCAACATAAGGGGAGAAATAACAAAATCATATTCCAGTGTATAGTGAAAGTTAATGACCTTTAAAAGTTCAAAAAGTTTGATAAACTCCTTAATTTGTGGTAGGGTGCTGTCTTTATGAGCCTTGACAAAATCGATATACTTATCTTTAGATCCAAAAATTTCTGTGACAGTATCAGAAATTCTAAATGCAGTATTTGAAAACGGATCGAGCTCGGTAAACTGAACGCATAAAAGCTCGATGCTGTTACGCAGCCAGAAGTCTATTAAAATTTTATTGATTTTATTTTTATTTATTAACTTCACTCCATGATAGACGCTGGATGTTCTGAAATTATTTACATCCCAAAGTATGGCGTCATAGCTGGATAGGTACTTTTTATATAATTCAGTGGCTTTTTTAATTATATAGTTTTCTTCAAGTTGCCAAAGCTCATTCAGATCCTTAATTTTCCAAATTGTACTTAGTAAAATAAGTCTTGTTTCATTGGAAACTGCATTACTACTGAATAGAGATTCATCCAGCCATTTTCGATACTCCGCAATTCTAACTGCACCAAGCCGCTCATAAAGTTGTGAAGCAAATTTTTCTATAAGTTTATAGGTATCCATGTTATAGTGGCTCTCAATGCCATTCATTTCATAGATAATTGTAAGGTACTCTATAATAAGTTGCAATTTCTCAATGTCATCGGTCGAAAAATAATCCAGTCTGCCAATAAGCTGTTCTGATTTACCTTGTTGTTTTATGTTTAGCAGTTCGCTTTTAAGCGACTGCTTTTCAGCTGTAAATAAGGCTTCAAATTCGGCCTGCTTAAAGTAGTTTGGAAAGATACGCTGCTGGACCAGCATTTGAAAGTTATTGGTAAATCTGATCGAGTCTTGTCCTTCAGGAGTGTTTTCATCGCCAAAAAGGTAGGCCATTGTTTTTACAAGCAGCACTTTATCAGTTCGGTTAATTTTTTCGTTACTATTATTATGTGCGCCCGTACTACTTAAAACTTCTGCATAAAGCTGGTATTTATCAAGATGCTTAATACTGCCTATTGATTCATTGGCGAACGAATAAAGAACCTCTTCAGCAATATCTTTCTGATCTTTGGGAACTTCTTTTAATTTATAGGTTCCTTTTATTTTGTCAACGGTTAAAAAATCTCCTCTGCTGTCATTTAGCTGTTTCACGACTTCTGGAAATTTTAGTTTAAAGAAGGTGAAATTTATAAAATCTTTCAGGTTCAGATATGAAAAATCTTCGTTGAAAAGAGAAATATCGTACTTTATTTGATTTACGACCCTTTTCACGTCCCTAAAATTTTTTACATAATCCTCAAAAAGCAGATTTGGTTCCATGACAGCAGTGTTCAATCTTAATTCTAAATCAGCCGGTGCCGGACTAAAAGGGCGAAGCATTTCTGTGATAAAGTACTGTTTTAATAGACTGTTTTGTATCTCAGGAAGATAAATCTCCAGCTGGAAAAACTTATCGACAAACTTGGTATCAAGAATATTTCCTTTTTCGGTCAGGCGTTTTATCACATACTGCTTATCCATTGCAAGGACAAAAAAGGTATTGGTAAAGTTGGCAGTATTACGGATAAGTTTAAGAGTCTGCAGGATTTCTTTTTGGTTCAGGCGGTCCAGATCATCAATGAAAACAATAATTTTTTTATCTGTTTCCTCAAGCATTTTGTTTATGTTCTCATATAGCTCGCATGCCGAGGACTGTGAGAAGTTTGTAATATGGTTCTCCAGAAAACTCTTGAGGTTTTTGTTTTGATAGAGGTCTGTTAATTTTTCGGAATAGTCAACTATCTGGTTGGACAGCATGCCGTTATAAGGTGCCAGTTGGTTACTCAGCAATGTGAAGAACTCATTTATGATTTCACTTTCATTGTGATTAAGATACGGCAGGAAGTGAATTGAAATTATTTCATTTTTTTTAAATTGTTCCGATGTATCAATATTGTTTTTAACAAGCTGTATAACACTTGATTTTCCATTACCCCAGGAACCTATTAATCCTATTGAAATTGATTTTGGATGTTTATCATTTAGTAATATTTCAGTTAGTTTTCCAACAATAGGACTAAAGTTTATCTGATCTTGCTCACTGTTCGAAATAGGATCGTCGCTAACTAGAAAATTATTTACAGACATTGATTGTTTCATTCCTTTTTTAATCTGATTGAAGTAACTAAAGCTGCAGTAAAAAAGCAATAGTACGAGTGCGAGGTCAATATATTTTATAGAAAACCATCTGTTTTCGACTATTGCATGCAGGTTCCAGTTTAATTCATTCCAATTAAAGCGATAATATAAAAGCAAGAGCGACAATAAAGAAATAAATGAATACTCTGCTGATGCAGGCAGATATTTATTAGTAATTAATTTTTTGAACAAAAGGACAAATGAACTAATAAAAGCTAGTATCATAACGAGTTGAAGATACCTGGTGTTATACGAGGGATCGGACATTAGAAAAGTCTCGATAAATAAGTTAATCGCTTTTTGGAAATAAAGAAAGATAAAAATAATAACAGCAGATAATATTATGTTGGTATTTTGAAAAAAAACGCGTAAAAACTTGCCCATAGCCGGTAGATTTGTAATTGCAGTATTAAACTTTGTGTAAATATACAATTACTTCTTAACTAAAAATTATTACCTAAATTGATCGATGAATATGCAAATAGGAACATATACCTCAGACAAACAAAAATTATTTTTATCGCCAATTGTTGCCTTATGTTGAAGATCCTTACGAAATAATTGGAAAGTTTGACAAATATTAAACAACAGCAAAGGCTATTGATTAACCCATTGATTTCTCTATACCAGAAAGTACAGTTATACTGTATATTTAGCTGTAGCAGAAGCAGAAAATACCCGGAGAGTTCAAAACAATTTTTACTTTAGTTGCGAAAACATATGTATTTATTAAATTTTTTTTAACTCATCTAGGAAATAGAACGAAGACAACTTCTTACAAACCAATATACAGCTTTAGATTAATCTAGCATAGGCAATATGGATTATAAGCTAGCTTTTATTGTTTTTTTAATACCATTTTTAAAATTTTAAATAGAATTATAATTTATTTACTTTTACCATTTCCTTTTTTAAAGCCTGTCAATTAAAAAAGTAATATTTTGTTTTTGTGGATTTGTACCTTATTGAGAGTTTCCAAATAACTAAAAACTAAATAGCAAACATCCTTATGCGTATTCCTTAAAAAGGAATACGCATAAGGATGTTGTTCCGCTTTTAAACGCCCCGGAATTGTTCTGACCCAGGAAGAACAATTCCGGGGCGGCGGGCATCAACCTACCACTATTGGTTCAGACCTGAAGTTAGAAAGATTTAAAAAGAAGCCCCTATGAGCCGTCATCCCCTCACGGAACAACTTCCATAAGAGGGATGCTCCCATATTGGCAAGTGTGGAATTAATAAACAAATCTTGTTTTTCCAATGCCTCGGCAAGGGAACAACTCGGCTCGTTGTTGTCAGTCTGCGCTTTAAGCAGTTCTCTAAATTCGTCCGTGACCATAGGAAGATTTGATACCGTCCTGTATAGTTTTGAATTCGGCTGTTTGATTTCTCCGATAGTGGATAGTACTGCTTGTCCTGTATTTCGGGCATTACCAATGTCGAGCCAATACAAAGATTTGGTGCGTTCAAAATTGCTTTGTTTAGTACAATCCTGCAAGGCAGTTGCAATATCGAAACGTGCCGATACGGTATCGACACAACTAATATAAATGTTTGCTTTGCCACGGTTGGGCAGAGATTTCAGATTGGTAGTACTGAATTGTTCGGTAATGGCTTTCCAATTCGTTCCAAAAAAGCGGTTGGTGCGGTTAATAAGTGCGACGGCTTTGGGCAGTCCCACCTCAGCATTAGCAAATAGCTGTCGTCCCTGATTGGCTGTGGTTACAATATCATCATCATATAAATTGACCTGCAATCCCGCATGACCCAATTCGATAAGGCTGTGGTTCATTCTTGCAAGTTCTGTGAGCATTCTGCTCCCCGTCCCTCCTGCTCCAATAAGGTTTACCGTTACAGGATTAGTTGGATTAATAAGGTAATTGTCTGTATAATGTATAACTTTTTGTGTGTTCATGGCAGTAGATTTTTAATTGTTAAACCATTTTTAAGTAAGGATTTCATTGGAAAATGCTTTCCGCTACATACAAGGGTCTGCCATAATTGAATGATGTTTCCTTTTACAGGACTTGCATCTCCAATCAGATGACTGAAATAACTGTTAAAAAAATACTGTTCCCACTCTTGTATGAATTCCTCTAAAAGACAGTCCGTCTTGATGTTGACCGATACAGTACCCATACAAACTTTGCCATCTGCATATAAATTAAAAAAGGGCGCATGGAATAAGGGAGTCAGTTCATTTATTTCGGAGTCGGTGTCCATTGCATAAATGTATAAGGTATTTTTGGAGGCTTTCCAAAGCAAGGGTGGTACAAATGCTTTGCCGTTTGTAATGGCTAAACTGTCCACGAAAAACAAATTTACTTTTTGTGCTGGGGTGTACCAAATCGCATAGCCATCATGGTCGGGATTAATGTACAGCACTTTTTTAGGAAGCAATCCCAATGGCTTTAAAAATTTGCATGTAAGTTCGTCAGAAGTGTCCAACGCAGTTGCGAGTTCAGCACTTTCTTTACCGTTTAAAGGATGCGCATTGATAGGATAGCCATTTTTGTCCATGTCATAGGCTTCTACATAAATAGTCTTGTCAGTATTATTTTTCTGATAGATTACAAAGGCTTTTACTGGATGGTATAATGCTCCGAATAGTGTGGTTATATCTTTCATGGTGTATTATTTAAAAGGGTACATAAATCATTGATTAAAGGAAATAGTCTGTATTCAAAATCCAGTCCCTTGTTAAATTGTTGGTTTTCGGTATCATAGATTTGTAGCAAAGTAGGTTCTTCCATTTCGGAGCATTCATTGAACTCGTCATTGACTACACGGGCGATATTCTCGTACAGTAATCCGTCGCTGTCGGCTATAAAGGAAATGTACTGTTCTGCTTTGATGACCCCGTCATCATATTCAAATTCCCGATTGAAGGTATTATGAAAAACAGTATAGCTAGGATATTCGAGCAGTAATGTCAATGCTTTTTCTGCCACTGCAAAACAATCTTTTTGAAAAGAAGTGCTTGGTCTGTAGCTATCCATTCGCTGTTCAAAACAATTCAGATGATACGGGTTGTATATTTTACGAAACATTATATCTCCATAATAAATGGCTTCATTAAATTCTGAAATTATACTATTGTCTTCCTCAGTTTCACAATTCTCTAAATCGTCTATAAGCCATTCCTCCATACATTCGTACTGATAAAAAAGATAGCTATTGTTTTCTCTATAATACGGAATCCCAGCAATATGGTACAAATAGGCAAATACTGACAGTACTAATTCTGCGGTTTGTTTTTGCTTTTTGTTTTGTAAAAGTCGGTACAACGGCAGTACAGGGATATAATACAGCGTATTACCTGTGCTGTAGGAGCGGTTGGTTGTCAGTTTTACAGTACCCTTGTCATCTTGCACTATTGACAACACAATATCCTGTCCCAATTTTCTGAGTTGCTTTTGAACGTATGAATGTGTCAATAGGATATTGTACGGATAGGGTTTGTTTTCTACATCCATTACCTCAAAACCATATACCTCTGTCAAGATAACAAGCGAATTGAAAAATTCTACTTCTACTTGTTTCGGGTCAGGCAGTTTTTCACCTTGTTCAAACAAAGGCAAAAATTGATGTCTTAAAAAACCATCGGCAATAACTCCAACGGTGCGGAGCTGTTCCTGTTCTTTTTTACCTCCTGTGCATCGGGCAATCTGTCTGCGTTTTCTGCCCATGTGCCTAGTTGTTGATATAGTTTGCATAGTTTTTTGTTTTTAGGCAGTCTGATACTGCCTGTTGGGGTTTTCGTTTTCATGGCTTACCCTTTTGTACCTATTTGTGAGACAAATTTGTATTGCACCGCATCGTCATTTATTATAGGACCTTCTATGGTTGCCGTTGTTAAAATCGGATAGGTTTGTGCATAAAAGTTCAAAACCGCTTCGGGACTAAATGAGGATGATGGGTCAGCGAGTTTAATATCTTGTTCCTTGTCCCTAAAAGTAAAAATGCGCTCTAATGTGGTAGTTACTAACATGGTTCTTCTGTATTAGGGTCATTGAAAAGGTCAATAGGAAACTTATCGGAAAGTTCCGCTTTGCGTGTGTGAATGATGTCTTTGTATTCGGGATAAAGGTCAGCCTGTGGAACTTTCATCCACGCTTCCTTAAATTTTCCTGCTGTTTCGAGTTCGTCTGCTTTTTTCATGGCTTCCTCATACTTTTTCTGCATTTCGGTTTTTTCTTTATCCATCTTGAGAGCATTGTCTTTTCCCATTTGAGAAGCGATTTTTGCCTGTTCCTTTTCTTTAAGGAACTGTTCCATATTGGCAAAAAGTTCTGCGGTTTCTTTCACAGGCTGTTCAATAGCCTCAAAAAAACCCTCGTCCAGTTCCTCTGCCGTGCCTTTTAGCAAAATGGGAGGTACTTTTTTACGGGCATCATCGCCGATGTTGTCATTAAAAAACAATACAGATACAATGAGCCTGTCCGTATCTTCTTTGGCTATGCTTATTTTCCAGTTTCCTGCTACCTGCAAGGCTAGAATAGATTTAAAAAAATTGGTTTCCATAGTTTTACTGTTTAGTTTGTGTTTCATCTAAATCACTAATTTTCACTAATTTCTCATAAAGGTCTTGCCAATAGGCTTGCCGTTCTTGGTCAAACCGCTTAAAGGCTTTATCGGTATGGAAGAAATCTCTGAAATAGTCTGCCTGTTGCAAGGCTTCGGGTAAATTGGTAACGGTTATGTTTTTTCCGTCTTTATCTTCTACTTGTATCATGGTGTGCCGATTTAGAAGGACAGGCAGGGTATGCCTGTCCCGATTAGTTAATTAAGAATTAAAGCGTCCGAACCTTTATTGGCAAATTCCAAACAAAGATTAAAAGCAGACTGCGTGCGGAGTTGTCCCGTGCCACCCATCAAAAGAGAGGTTAGTTTAGCTTCATCATCTTTATAATTTCTAACATTTTGAAAATACCCGGTCACGGAATTATACGCTCCGAATACCGTTCCTTTTGTCGTGTCCATCAATTGTGCAGGGTCGCTCATGGCATATTCAAAAGCACTATCTACCATATTAGTAAAACAAGTGGAAAGTTCCTCTTCCCTACCCTCCTGTATGGATTTCAATACTTCCTTATTGGGAACTAGAGCAGACTGTATCAGTTTTTTTACCTCGCTGTCCGTAATGGGTACTTTTGTCCAATGGTTGAAAATGGTTTCCATCTGTGCCGATAACATGTCGGATATCCCCATAACTTTGTGTGCCTGTTCCAAACGTTGTTTGGCATTGGAGGTATGACGAATGCGTACCGTATTGGTTTTGTTATTCATTGCGGCATTAAGGGTATTGGCGCATACGATGCGAATTGGTGTAAATGCGGCGGTTATGCTTCCGCTTCCATCATGTGAGGTAGAAAGGAAAAGATATTTTTCAATTAAATCGTCATTCCCCACACGAATGTAATCAGGCAATTTCGCTGTTATAAAGATGCGTTCTCCATTACCTAAAGCTCCTGCTGTTTCGTATAAAATCCCGTCACCACCCACGATGCTGTCGAAAAAAGAAAAGGCATCCCTGTTTTGTACAATTTGGTAGTCTTTACCCACTACGCCTAGCACGGCATCGTTATCAGTGCGTACAGTGCTGAAATAATTTGGTACTTCAATTTTGTTGTGAATGGTTTCACTAGTCAAATTGATTTCCTCTGAACAGGACGTAAATAACTTGCGTTTTTCTACTTCATAATCCAATCCTGCGAATTTGATTGCTTCTGCGCTTGTTGGGTAGTCGTCTACGATTTGACCCAAATTGTGCCAAGCTTTTTCCTTAACGCTGAAAAAACTGTGTTTCTCTGTTTGCTCGTTGTAATTTATATTATGTGCCATGATGTTAAAAATTTAAGTGATTAGTATATTGTTTGGATTAAAAAGACAAATCGTCTGCTGTTTCAGATTTCTTCCCCTGTGCTATGGAAGACATTACACCGTTTTCTGTTCGCTCCGTTTTTTTTGCAAAAGCCAAAATTTTGATGTTATTGGTGTGAAACGTAAGGCTACCTATTGGTTTGCCTTCGTGGTTGCTATATACATTCAACCCGATACGCCCAGATAATTGTACGAGTGCTCCTTTTTTAAGCCACTCGGCTGTCTTTGCATTTAACCAATAGGAACAATTGATATAGGTAACTACTTCCTTTACCTCGGTACTTCCTTTGGGTTTGTAGTTGTCATTGATAGCGATGCTAAAATTGACCACCTGTTTGTCGTTGCTCACTTTGTGAACTACGGCATCTGCTGTTACTCTTCCTGTAATTTCCATAACTTGATTTTTTAATGATTACTATTATTTACCTTACTTTCTCTGTAACCGTCTCACTCAAAAAATGTTTTCAAAAGAAAAAACGGAAAAAAAGAAAGCAAGATAAAAGTGGCTTAAGGATGTGAAGAGCTATAAGTCCCAGAGGGTGGCAAGTGCAACGCAGCCATTATGCGCTTGCAGCATCCTTAAGACACTATCTTAGCTGCCTTTTAGTCCGTTTCGAATGAAAATATCCTTTAAAACTTCTTAATTTTTAGACAAAAAAAATCTGATATTCAAAATATCAGATTAAGTGGTAAATGTTTTCGGAATGTGGGAATAAGCAATCTATTATTGATAGATACCTAATAGCTCTGCTAGAAGAATATATTTTCAGATTATACTATTTTCTTTGGATTATGATTGTATCAAGTTTAGTAATTGTAGTGTGAGTTCATCAGGTAATCCATTGAAATATTTTTCCAATACCCTTAGAAATACTGGATTGGTATTTTTAACATTTGCAAATAATGTCATGCATGATCGTAATTTCATATCGTCAGGAGTTTCAAATATCTGTGTTGCCGTTTTTCCGTTGAGATTTAATACTTCCTCAGAAATTTCAACCAGATGCTTACCCAGGATGGGATGCTGTAAATATGCAGTGGCTTCATTCAAATCTTTGATCCCGTACTGTTTTGCAGTCTCACTTGAACCCAGTCCTTTAATTTGAGGAAAAATATACCACATCCAATGGGTACTCTTTTTGCCTTTTTTTATTTCTGAGAATGCTTTTAGGTACACCTGATTTTGTGCGTCTAAAAATTTGATTAATTCGTTGTTATCAGTCATTTTTTTACTTTAGGTGCTACCGGTAAACCGTATCACTAAATTAATAATTTATTTGTTATTAGATACTCATTTTCTGTCTTGGTAAATTAATTTCATGCTCTTGGGGATATGGAGACCGATGTGTCATGCTGACGTCTTCCCGAATATGTTCGTGGACTTTATATTGCCTGTCTTTAGTATTTGAATATCTCGGATCAGGAATGAAAGGCATTTTTGCCATTTTGGTAACAGTAATGGTAGGGAAATGATAATCAACTTCTACATTGCCTAAAAGTAAATAACAGCCACCGCCTTGGAAGGGATATTTTTCAAGGCTGTCCGTAAAGTGCGCCGTATCGAAATATTCCCCTTCTATATCCATCCAAGTGCCAAAATACATTGTTCCTCTTTTGGTAGGCACGTGTTTTCGGGAAATCAGATAAGCCAACATTTTTACTTTTTTTTTGTGATGATTTATCAAATCCTTTGCCATTACGTCACCCTTGTATCTGGTCTGCAACAGATCGAAAGGGGAACAGGAAACCGGAAAACTCAACAGTTCTATTTCGTCAAAGGCGTCTTCAAATGCAGAGCGTTCCAATACAGGCAGCTTATACTCTTTTACCGGCTCCTGAAGCAGCAGCATGTTTCGGTTTTCAGGTTTGAAGTTTACCAAAATTAATCGAGCTATCACCAGCAATTGGTTTTTTGTTTTGCCGGTAAAGTGGAATGCGCCAATAAAAATCAGAATCTGGATTCCTTCAATTCCTATGGGGACTCTATTTATAAAATCTTCCAACGATTTGAATTCGCCATGTTCCTCCCGCTCCGTAACTATAACATGTGCTATTTTAGTTTCCAAACCTTCAAGGTGCATCAAGCCTAGATAGACGTCGATACCGTATACCGTAGTTTCGTATTCACTCTTATTGACACATGGATTGTGTATGGTTGCGCCCGACATCCGCGCCTCGTGAACATAGACTTCAGTACGGTAAAAGCCACCCTGATTATTGATGACCGCTACCATAAATTCGACTGGATAGTATACCTTCAAATATAAGCTTTGGTAACTTTCGACAGCGTAAGATGCGGAATGCGCCTTGCAAAAAGAGTATCCAGCGAAAGATTCGATTTGTCTGTATATTTCTTCACTCAATTTTAAGGGATGCCCTTTTTGCGCACAGCAGATAAAGAAATTATCTTTCACTTTTTGCAAAGCCTCTTTTGAACGGCCTTTGCCACTCATAGCACGACGTAGAATATCACCATCAGCAGCTGGAAGTCCTCCATAATGTAAGGCAATCTTAATTACATCTTCCTGATAGACCATGATACCGTAGGTCTCGCCCAGCTGTTCTTTAAAAACATCATGGAAATACTCGAACTTATCTGGATTATTATGACGGAATATATATTCTTTCATCATTCCTGATTGAGCTACACCTGGACGAATAATTGATGAAGCTGCAACAAGTGTTTTGTAATTGTCACATTTAAGGCGGCGGAGCAGTCCGCGCATGGCTGGGCTTTCAATGTAAAAGCATCCGATTGTTTTTCCGCGTTCTAAAAACGTATTGGCTTTGGCCTCATCTTTGGATAGTGACGTATTGCGGATGTCTACCTTAATACCACGGTTCTTTTGAATCAGCTTTACACTATCATCAATATGTCCAATACCGCGCTGGCTTAAAATATCGAATTTTTCAAAGCCAATGTCTTCGGCAATGTGCATGTCGAATAGAACGATTGGAAAACCTTTTGGTGGCATCTCCAGTACCGTGTAGTTGGTAATGGGTTCCTCTGAAATCAATATACCACAAGAATGCATGCTACGCTGATTCGGATATTTTTCGAGCATCATTCCGTATTGCTGAACGTACTTTACTACTGAATTTTTATCATGTAAGGCCATTGGGTTTTTAGCCAGCATATCCAATTCTTCTTTTGGTAAGCCAAACACTTTTCCAACTTCCCGAAATATTGATCGGTATTTGAATTCTACATTGGTTCCGCAAAAAGCTACATGGTCAGCACCATAGCGATTGAAAATGTATTCAAGTATGCTATCTCGTTCTTTCCAAGACCAGTCAATATCAAAATCTGGTGGACTTTTTCGGTTCACATTTAGGAAGCGCTCAAAATATAAATCCAATTCAATTGGACATATGTCTGTAATACCAAGGCAATAACTTACTATGCTGTTTGCACCGCTTCCACGACCGATATGCAAAAAACCTCGGCTGTTGCTGTAGCGAATAATATCCCAGGTAATTAAAAAATAGCCACTGAATTCCAATTCATCAATAACTTTCAATTCCTTTTCCACTCTGGCTTTTGCCTGAGGGTTATTGTCGCCGTATCTCCAAACAAGTCCTTGGTGTGCAAGGCTTGTAAGTAATGCCATATCGCTCTTCCTGCTGTTGGTGTAAAACTTTTTATTTTTTGGGGTTTTGAAATCGAATTCGAAATTACATTCCTGAATTATTTTTTCTGAGTTCGCTACTATATCTGGGTACTCGTTATATTTTGCCAGTAGTTCGTCCAAAGGTTGCATCACTTCGGATGTTTTGCAGTAGTCATCCTCAGTAAGCTTGGATAAAATGACATTAGTATCGATAGCCCGAAGGATTTTATGCAGATTGAATTCTTTTTTTGTGCGGAATGTTACGGGTTGCAGAATAACCATTTTACTCTGTTTATTTTTCCATTCCTCTAGGTATAATTTAGGGAGCTGTTCCTGACGAATACCGATGTATTCGTTTTGTTTCAAAACCACTGGTACATTCTCAAAAGGATAAATTATAAAAACATCCTTAAATTCAGGTGCTTCCAAAGACAGGCTTGTATTCTCAAAATTATGTTTAGTCAGAAATCGGTTCATTTCTGCAAGTCCTTCAGCATTTTTGGCAAGTCCTATATAACGAAGTTGATTGTTGCTGCGAAATTCCATACCAACCAATGGTTTTATCCCAACCTCATTGCAGGCTTTTATGAAATCGTAGATGCCAGTAACCGTATTGATATCTGTCAATGCCATAGCCTTCACGTTAGATGCAACAGCTTGTTGTATCAAATCCATCAACGGGATAGTACCGTAGCGCAGGGAGTGGAAGGAATGACAGTTGAGGTACATGGCGAGTTAGAATTTACGTTTTAAAATTTCTGCTTTGTTGTTCGGCTTGAACGTTGCACCAGCACAACGCATTACGGCATCAAAGCCATAACGGCTTTTCATTTTGTCCATAGCCTGATATAATGACAGCATTTCTTCCGTGTCTTCAAATAAGTCGATTTGATAAGTACCGCGAACCAACCCGCTAAAACGGATTCCGATCAATCGGAGACGCATGCGACGTTGGTATAGTTTATCAAATAAATCAGTAACACTCTTAGTCAGGATGTGATCGGCAGATGTATATTGTATCCGGCATTGTTTGGTTTCCGTATCGAAATTGGAATACCGTATCTTAATAACCACCGTTGAGGTCAGCCATTCTTCGGAGCGTAATTGAAAGGCCAGTTTTTCCACCATCCCAATCAGTATCGATTTTAATTTTTGGATATCGATAGTATCCTGTACAAAAGTATGTTCTGTTGAAATTGATTTGCGTTCTGTGTAGGGCTCAACAGGATTGTTGTCGATACCGTTGGCTTTCTTCCATATTTCGATGCCGTTTTTGCCTATCATTCGTTGCAATACTTCTGCAGGCATTTCAGAAAGTGTCTGGATCGTACGGATACCAATTCTTGACAATAACTGAAACGTTACATCACCCACCATAGGAATTTTTTGAATGGACAGCGGATTTAAGAATGGCTTTACCATGTTCTCCGGTATCTCCAAATTCCCCCTTGGTTTTCCTTCTCCAGTGGCAATTTTAGAAACCGTTTTGTTAACCGATAAAGCAAAGCTTATCGGCAGGCCAGTTTCATTGGTAACCGATTGTGCCAGCTCATTGGTCCATTTATAGCCTCCGTAAAATTTATCCATACCGGTAATATCAAGATAGAATTCATCGATGCTGGCTTTTTCCATTATTGGGGCTTTCTCTTCGATAACTTGGGTAACATCATGGGATAATTTAGAGTACAATTCCATATCCCCTTTCATCACTTTTGCCTGTGGACAGAGCCTCAGTGCCATTTTAATAGGCATAGCCGAACGAACGCCGAACGTCCTTGCTTCGTAGGAACAAGAAGCAACTACGCCTCGGTCACCGCCGCCAATAATCAGCGGTATTCCTTCTAATTTTGAGTTGCCTAACCTTTCACAGGATACAAAAAACGTATCCAAATCCATATGTACAATTGCTCTTTGCATGGTCATCTCATTTATACGATACAAAATTAGCACAGGTTGTAACAAAAATACTTATATTTGCTGTTACAAATTGTAACAAAATCAACATGTCTTTATTTTCAGACAACATCAGGAGCCTTAGGGTTAATAAGAAGATTTCGCAGGAAAAGCTCGCTGAAAGCCTTCTAATCACACGAGGGAGGTACGTCAAATACGAAGACGGAAGCTCGGAAGCGCCGTATGAAATACTGAAGAAAATAGCTCATTATTACCATATCAGTATTGATCTGTTGCTTTCTGTGGACGTGCGAAAAATTCCGACGGATGATTTGTTGAAATTGGAAAATAACAGATTGGTACTGCCGATCACAGTTGATGCAGCCGGAGAGAATTTTATTGAAGTAGTTACACAAAAAGTTAAGGCTGGCTATCTAAATGGTTATGCCGATCCAGAATATATTGAAAGCCTGCAACATATTTCATTGCCTTTTTTGGGACCAGGAAAGCATAGGGGGTTTCCTGTAGAAGGCGATTCTATGCCGCCGCATGAGGATGGTTCCATCATAGTTGGACGTTATATTGAGAAATTGGGCGAAGTCATGGATGGGAAGACTTATATATTTATAACAAAAAGCGAAGGCATGGTGTATAAGCGATTGAATAAAAATAAAAAAAATGTACTGGTTGTGGAATCAGATAACAATTTTTACCCCGCTTATGAAGTTAAAGCTTCGGATATTCTTGAGATTTGGGAATACGAGTGTAATATTGGACGAAGCGATAGGAAGCAGGAAAGCTCTGAAACTGTAAGTGTAAAAGATATGTTTTTGGAGTTGAAAAGGGATATTAATGATTTGAAAATTAAACATTAATACTATCAGGGCTATAAGAGGTAGCTTTTTTAAAAGGAAGATCGTTATTAATCTTCCCAAATTATACTGAATGCACAGTTTTTATAGGTAATGCAATGTTCATAAAATTTCCTATTTACATCATACCTAGCGTTGGCAGTAGCGTGAGCAAGTGTATGGATTTTTATTGTACCGATTTGAAACTTTATACCACCATTAAAATCCATACTCTTGCTGGCTTTTTTTGCTTTTTTGGGTGCCTTAAAAATAGTGTTCAGTTTTTAGCGTTCCGAAATAGTAATTCTTTTTTAGAATAGTTAGTTGAAGGTTACCGAAAAAGACATCCTCTTTTTTTAGCTGAGAAATCAATTTTTATCCAAATATTTCTTCATAATCCAGCCTGTTTCCATTAAATTTTCTTTTGGATTGATATAGCTTACAAATGCCCATTTGTGGTTTATTTGCAATACAATTACATCAAAACCTTTTGGAAGTGATGCTACAATAATGGTTTTAGTTTTTGGTTTCAACATTACTTTTGAAACTCGGTTTGTAGTTCTGTATTCTTTTATTTCTTTGAGTTTTAATTCGATTGATTGCTGAATTTTCCTTTCGAACTTTACTAAATCCTCTTTTGTAGCAGGTTCAGCTTTTGGTTTTACAAAATCATAGTATTGATGAATGTTCATAAGATTTACCATAACCGAAACGAATAGTAAAGCACTTACCCCAAACTTTTTGTTGTTTTTGAAGAAAGTAACAATTTTTTCAATTAATTGCTCAAACCTTATACTTTCTTCTTCTGTTAATGCTATATCTAAAGTAAAACTATTTGTTATTTCAATTGCTTGTTCATTAATATCTTCAAACTCGTCTAATAAGCTCCATTGATTACTTTTCGCGGCAATTGCAGCAATTTGCCCTGATATTCCATTCATAGCAAACTGCAAGCTATTGATTTGGGACAAATAGGGTTTTTGACTTTCTACTAGCATTGCTGAAACATCTCTTAAATTTCCAAATAAACTTTCCTGCATTTGACTTATTCCTCTAATAGCATCTAATGTGGGCTGTGGAATTTGGAATAATTTAGCCTGCATAGCTAATGTTTTTGAAAGAGTATCAAGTCCAGCAATGTTTTTTGGAAATAGATTTTGTTGTTGTGCGATACCTTTGAAAATAGCATCATTCATAGTCATAGCACTCAATTGCTTTTGCCATAACTGGTTTGACTGGAGTAATTGAGTAATTGAATTGCCAATACCTAATTGCTTATTAATATTTTGAGCGAAATTGGTACTTTTTATTAGGGCTTCTAATGAGTTCATCATATTTATATTTTTGTAATAAGGCTAATTTTCAATCTATTCATCTCCATTTTTTTTAGGAAAAAAGTACATCTGAAACCAACCATTTAATCTTTTTATGTTAATTTGACCAATGTTTGTTTCCCAGCTTCGACCTATCCAATTTTCTTCGTTGTTTATTTCTCCCGATTCATAATAGGATTTTCCATTTGCGTCTATACCAAGTTTATCAGTGAATAATCTCAACATTGCTTCTAATTCCTGCTGACTGATGATATAGCTTTTTGAAGGACTTTCTTTTCCTAAAATAAACATTGCATCATTTATCTCTGGTTTAGGAATCATTATCTTATTGAAAAAATTAAAAAAATAATGACTTGTATAATTTACCCAACCAAAACTTTCTCCACTCTCATATCTTTGTTCTTGAAAGTTTTCAACTTTTTGCATTTCATCAATTACACCTCTAAAGTGATCATCGAAATTGTTTATATCCAAAAATGAATTGTAGTATTCCATAAATTCATTTGGTTTCAATACAATAGTATAAACACCTAACTTTTGAAAAACTGCTTTTGTTTTTTGATAGTTTTTATCATCATTCGTAATATAAAATTCACATCTTGAAGCAAATGCAGAATGTGAAGCATCTTCAGTTGTATTCTTAAATGTATTTTTCTCTTTATCAGTAACTTTTACTTTGTCGGCTTTAAAACCGTGAATATCTAACTTGACATACTCATTGGTAATATCATTAAACCATTCTGGAGCATTTTTAGTTTTATCAAAATATTTAGCTACATTAAAGTTTTCTATTCCTGTTTTCTTGTAAGCATTATCAATAACTTCAAAAGGATTTTTATTCTCGTTGAAGTGTCCGCTATTTACTCCAACTTGTTGCACTATATTTCTTAAATCTTTGTAATCTTCTTTTTCATTCAGATTGTGAAACATTTTTCCAAAACTCTTAAAGAAACCATTCATTGTTTTATCTTCTTTTAGTCCTGGAAACATTTTATCCAACATTACTGCACTTTCAGGATTTTCGAAAGCTTCTTTAAATACATCTTCTAATGGTATCGAAGCGATAAGATTTTTTAAAGAATTAACCATCCCATTCAAAGCATCATCTCCTTCAATAGATTTAAATAAATTATCAATACTAAAATCTTCAAAAAGTGGAGCTTCTCTAATTCTGTCATCGAGTAATTCTCCGGGTTGGTAACTGCTTAAAACTACTTCTTTTGAATTATTTACCAAACACAAATCATCTGTCAAATGTGTTATGTAATCTAAATCTTCTCGAATTATTTTTTGTTCTTGCTCACTGTGATCTTTAATACTAGCGAAGATATCTCCAATGTGTGAAGTAGAGTATAATAATAAAAATTTATCCTTGTTTAAAATTATATCATTTAGCTCTTGGAAATGATTGTTTTTCATTCCTGACATAACATTCCAATCTAAATATACTTTAATCATAATTAACTATTTTCAACTATATTAATTTCTTCGTATTCAGACTCTATCGTTTCACTGATTCCCATCATCATATTGTAATGTCCTTCATGATTAGTTAAAATGAAAATTTCCTTGAATACATTTTTGTAATTTTCAATTGTTCTATCCTGTAGTTCAACAAATAAATCATCATTGATACTGTGTGAACCATCATTTATCCAACTAATTAATGACTTGCATATTTCCTGTTCTTCTTTGGTTCCAAATTTTTGTATTAAATCATCATCACCATATTTTCCAAGAAGTTTAAAATAATTCTCAATAATTCTTCTCATAATATTTTGAACCGTAATGCTTGATTTCACATTTTCACTTTTTAGTTCCTGCCACAACAATTCATAGGATGATTGAATAGGATTTGCCATTAAAAAGGATTGAATATTTGTAACCCTATCATTTTTTCTCAATATCCAAAAATTAGTTTTATTACAAACTTTTGTTCTACCATCAATGAAAGATACTTCTTTGTGAAAATAGACATTGTGTGTTAACAGAATAATTTGTTTGATATTTCCAGTATTAGATTTAATGCTTTTTATAATTTCTTTAATCAAAGTACTGACAACAAATAATACATTGCTATCTAAACTTGAAATTGGATCATCAATAACCAGAATTCTTTCGTCGTTTACTGTTTCTTCAGAAATTCCACCTTTTGCTAATTGTAAGTAATATAGAAAAGTAATAAAAGTAATTTCACCTTCACTTAATGTTGATTCTGCAATAGTACCGTCTTGACGTTGAATTTGATAAAAGCCTTCTTCGGCAGAGGGTACAATCTCAAAATTGAGAAAACCATACGACTTTAAAAGTCGATTTATCTCATCGATTGTTGGTTGAATACTTGTCACATTTTTACTTAATATTTTTATTTCAGCATCTAAAACATTATACTCACTTAATTTTTTCTTTACCTGTGCTTCCAAAGAAGTAATGCCACTTTGCAAACCGCTACTATCCGTATTGAATTTAGTAATTTCTGTTTTAAATTCTTCAATAATGAATTTCCAAATAGATTGGGTTAAGTTGGCTTTTTCAGTATTAAAATTAGCAACAATATCGTTGTGTTTTGAGATTTCAATATTGGCATTTGTGATTAATTCTGAAATTAAATCAAACTGTTCTTTTATCGAAACCAATTCGACACTTCTACTTGGTTCTTTAACTTTATTGTTTAAAAATTCGCTATTGGTTGTGTTTTGACTAATTAAGGTTTTAAGATAAGCTGAAAACTTGTCAATATTTAATTTTGTATTCGGAAATGCTTTTTGATTGGTTTCAATACTATTCAACTCGTTAACGAAGTTTTCCATCAAAGAATTGTACTTTTCTTTTAAGGTTTTTATTGTATTTAAATCTCCAAGATAGGTTTCGTCAAAGTAATCTTCTAATTGATTTTTGAACTCACTCGTAATGGTGTCTTGCTGACAAAACGGACAAGTATTATCCTCTTGAATGTAATTTCTACCTTGGTTTACCCAATCGTTTAGGTTTAATTTTTGAATAAGTTTTGCAATATCTACATCAGCTTTACCCACAATTATTTTTTTCCAAATTGGGTCGCTTTCTATTTCAATTATTCTATCGAAACTAATTGTATTTATTAGCGGAATATTTTGAGGCACTTCTCCGAAAATAGTTTTTGCTTTTTCCTTTAATTCGTCAAATGTGGCTAATGTTACGGTATTGCTACCAAATTCTAACAATAATTTATTTTTAAAATTTTCTTTGTTTAACGACCCTATAAATGCTTCTTTAAAAACAGTTTCATATTTCTTATAAATCTTTGTCCAGGAAGCTTCTTTAAAATTGCTTTCTAATGTTTCTTTTTTTTGAGTTTGAGTATTTAGCGTTTCTCTTTTTTTAGCACCGTCCGCTTTTATAACTGTTAACTCTTCTATCTTATCTTCAATAGTTTTGATTTCATCAGTAGAGGCTTCACCAAGGGTAAAAACTCCACCTATTTTTCCTTTACCAAAGTTTCTTTCCCTAAATCCTTTGTTGTAAACTAATGTTTTTAATACTTGTTCATTTTTCCAACTTAGAGCACAAGTTTCAAATTTTGGTTCTGAATCATTATGCAAAAAATTAGATATCGTGGTTTTACCACAACCATTTGCTCCATAAATAAAATTTATGAGTTATATATTTAGTTTCTGTATTATTTGATTTTGATATATTGGCATTGCTATAATCATTCTTTCAATTGTTTTGTGAAATATAGTTTCTTTGAAAATAGATCTATTAATTCTAAAAGTAAATTCGTCAAAATAGGATTGAATATGCTTTTTGCTGACATGAGTCGGAACTGTTCTTATCCAAGATTTTATCTGATGAATTACAATGTGCATTTCTTTAAAATTCTTTCCGTTTTTACTTTCTTTTTGTTCAATATTATATTTCAGTTTTAATGGGGAATAACCTCTCCATTTATCGGTAAATATTTTAGCACTCGTACTAATATGTTCTTCAAAAATTGGTGTTAATGATTTGGCTGAATAATCATCAATTGCTTTTACATAAACACGTTTAACTTTGTGTTTATCTGTCAATTCAACTGCTATGACTGCTTTTGTCTTTTTTGTGTCATAGCTTCTTCCTTGCTTGCCATCTTCTTTTCCGCCAACTACAAACTCATCAACGTGGACTATCTCTGACAAAGGATATTTCTGACTGCTTTTCATTGCAATTCGAACTTTTTGCATAAAAAACCAAGCGGTTGTTTGACTAATTCCATATCGCTTTCCAATTTGAACACTAGATAAACTCTTACTGCTAGTGGTCATTTCAAAAACTATTAAAAATGCTTTTTGCAGACCAAACTTTACTTTATGAAATAAAGTGTTTGCTGTTGCACTCTCAACATGATTGCAAGCATAACAATGATAGTTAAAACCAGTTTTTTCACATCCTTTTTCAGAGCCACATTTAGTGCATTTAAAACCGTCCAGCCATTTGATTTTACTCAAATAGGCTTTACATGCATCGTCATTGGGTAATTCTTTTACTAAATTGAGGATATTTTGACCTTTAAATTCTTCCATAATACAATATTTACAAGCTATAATATACAGAATTTAAATTAATAACTCGATAAAATTTACTTTCTTCAAATTTGTGATTTGAATACCGGTGTAATCATAAGATGCAACTTTTTTAATTTCTATTTGTTCCAGCATAATTTTTAATTTCTATAATTCTAAATATCATCTCGTAACTTTGACTATTTTCCACTGTCGCTACTTCTTTTCCACTCAAACCATACAGCAGATGTAAGAAAAGTCTATTTTTAACCCGTTGGGTGTAATTAAATTGTTTGATTTTTAATATTGTTTATCGGTCTATCAAAAATGAATTTATTGATATA